>JAYVZS010000050.1:0-5494 GCA_043783155.1 Bacteroidota bacterium
CCAAGTGTACGTTGAATGAGATCGTCACACAACTGCTCGAATTTCGCGCGCGTCAGTTTTTTAACAAGGTGTTTCGGAACTCCGTCAACCGGCATGATATAAGGCAGGTTGATTTCAGTTTCAGTGGAACTTGATAATTCGATCTTGGCTTTCTCGGCAGCTTCTTTCAAACGCTGCAATGCCATCGGATCTTTTTTCAGATCAAGCCCTTCGTCTTTTTTAAATTCGTCGGCAAGCCAGTCAATTATTTTCTGATCGAAATCGTCACCACCGAGATGGGTATCTCCGTTTGTTGATTTTACTTCGAATACACCATCTCCCAATTCAAGAACGGAAATATCAAATGTACCGCCGCCTAAATCGAACACAGCGATTTTTTCATCTTTGTGTTTTTTATCAAGACCATAAGCAAGCGATGCAGCAGTAGGTTCGTTGATGATTCGGAGTACTTTTAATCCAGCAATTTCTCCGGCTTCTTTTGTTGCCTGACGTTGCGCGTCATTAAAATAAGCGGGAACAGTGATTACCGCTTCTGTGACTTCCTGTCCGAGGTAATCCTCAGCAGTCTTTTTCATCTTCTGAAGAATGATGGCCGAAATTTCCTGTGGAGTATAAGCGCGGTCACCGATCTGAACTCGTGATGTATTGTTATCTCCTTTCACGACTGTGTAAGGCACTCTTTCTTTTTCTTTTAAAGTTCTGTCGAATGTTTCGCCCATAAACCGTTTGATGGATGAAACGGTGTTTTTAGGATTTGTAATTGCCTGCCGTTTTGCAGGATCACCTACTTTACGTTCTCCGTTATCAAGGAAAGCAACAATAGATGGAGTGGTTCTGCGACCTTCGCTGTTAGGAATCACAACCGGTTCGTTGCCTTCCATAACCGCAACGCATGAGTTGGTGGTTCCAAGGTCAATGCCAATAACTTTTCTCATTATTTTAGTTTTTGTTTGTGAATAAATTTAAGCGATTTGCGGTTGTCAATCTTTATGCCACTGACAAAGTTGACGTAAAATTGTCAGGTACTGATTTAAGTCTCGTATTCCAATATTTCGGGTGACAAACAGACACGGAAAAAGAGGCGTTCTTTTATCAGGAATGTTAGAACTTCAAATAGATTCTTTCAGACTGACCTGTGATTTTTTATGCCTTACTTCTATGCTCAGGGAGACTCTCCACCACCTCGTTATTCCGGAGGAATTTATTTCAAAACCAGCAGCACCCTTCATTCAGAATTGCGTTTCAGCTCAATGAATAAAATGGATATAGCGGGTGTAAGCGCTTGTGTCAAAAGCCAAACGTGAAGCGTCTTTTAAATTATGAAATTGAGAAATAATATGACGGCAGGTAAACAAACCGAGTCCGTTTTGAATGTTGGTATAAGAAGGGCGGTCTTGTACGAGTCCGTTAAGTGGTTGGGTCAGTTGCTGAAAAGTATAAAGTTCTTCTGTGCCGGCGGTATAAATTAATTCAATGGGAGAATCGGCAGTAGGGCCGGGAACAGTATTCGCAGGAATTATTCTCTTGATGATGTTCGTGTCTTTAGGAGAAACTGCACTGCCAATGATTCGATACAGATCCGGCAGGTAAATATTCGAATACGATACCGTGGTTGGCACTTGTGCCCCGACGGCCTGGTCTTCAAAATTCCAATCCACATATTTTGAAACCGTATCATGTGTAGCTACAGTTACTTCCTTATAATGAAAACGAATAATCAGGTTGTACACCCAACCGTACTTTGCAGCCGGATTCAGACTGATGCTTTGCAATATATTTGAAGTGAATCTCATGGGCTCAACTACGTTGACCGGAACAAAATCAGGAATGATGTTCGTCTCTGATGTCGCTGTTAAACCCGTTTGATTGTTATGAACGGTCAACTTATAAGAACTTCCATCCGCTAATATGGGATTTGAACATTTGTACAACACATTGTAAGGGAAGTTGAAAATGCCGCTGTCTTTCGGGACGGATACATCACGTGTAAGGTTGAAAGGCGTATAAGCGATTCCGTCTTTGATCCGTTGTATTTTTACATCGAGTACATCAGCATAATTAATGGAGTCTTTTTGCTGCGCCATTATGAGCGAGTTTCCATCGCCTAAAAATGCCTTGGAAATTCTCACATATTGAGCAGTCGATTTTGGATTTATCAGTCCGTAAACGACCATCGTTTCCTTATATGGAGCAATCACATTAAAATCCGTTGAACACGAGTTCGCAAGAAAAAGTATACAGGCAAATGAAAGCAGGATTACTCTTCTTTTCATAAATGGGTTGAAGTGAATATTGAAATCTGTAAATACCTTGAACCCAAGGATTACGGCATCAAAACTAAAACTTTTAATCGTAACAACGAACTATTTTGTAGTTTTGAATTCGGATTTTAGACGAGAATTAACAATTGAGAACAGAACTAAGAACTAAAAACTAAGAACCAGGAATATAGAATCAAGACAGGACGCGCAAAGCCACTATCTCCGACCCCCGAACTCCCAACTCCTAACTAAAATGTCAACGGCAAAAAACGAAGAGAAAAAAATTACCACCAACACGCTCCAGGAAATGAAGAAGCGTGGTGAAAAAATAAGCATGCTAACGGCATACGATTTTTCTCTTGCTAAAATATTGGATGATGCAGGGATCGATGTATTGCTTGTTGGCGATTCTGCTTCCAATGTGATGGCAGGTCATGAAACTACGTTGCCTATTACACTCGACCAGATGATCTATCATGCCTCTTCTGTTGTAAGAGCAGTAAAACGGGCGTTGGTTGTCGTCGATCTTCCGTTCGGATCATACCAGGGAAATTCTAAGGAGGCATTGAATTCTTCCATTCGAATAATGAAAGAATCGGGCGGTCATGCAGTGAAATTAGAAGGTGGAAGAGAAGTGAAGGATTCTATTGAGCGGATTCTTTCTGCCGGTGTTCCTGTGATGGGCCATCTCGGGTTAACTCCTCAGTCCATTTATAAATTCGGGACGTATGTGGTAAGAGCGAAGGAAGAAGAAGAAGCAAAGAAACTGATTGAAGACGCACATATTTTGCAGGAAGCTGGATGCTTTGCTATCGTGCTTGAAAAAATTCCTGCCAAGCTGGCTACAAAAGTTGCGAAGGAGCTTCACATTCCATTGATCGGAATTGGCGCCGGTGGCGGTGTCGACGGACAAGTACTTGTGTTGCACGACATGATCGGAATCACGCATGAATTTCATCCCCGTTTTTTAAGACGCTACCTGAACCTGTATGATGAAATAAAATCTGCTACTGAAAAATATATCGGGGATGTGAAGAGTAAGGACTTCCCGAATAATAAGGAGCAGTATTGATAGAATTCCTGTAGCGAATTACGAATTACATACGAATGTACGAATATGCGAATGGGGATGTTGAAGTACTAATATAGGAAATGGCCAGTAGCGAATAACGAATCGTATACGAATTTTCGAATGGGTTGATTTATTTTAAATTTTTTGTGATGAACTATTTTTATTTTCAAACTTTTATATATGAACAAGACCAAATTAAAGAGAGAGGATATTTTATATCCTGAATTGAGTTATGAGATTATGGGATGTGCCTTTGAGGTATTCAATCAATTAGGTCCCGGACAAGCTGAGAAAACCTATCACAACGCAATGATTCTTGTTTTCAAAGAGAAAAAAGTCTCGTTTAAAAGCCAGGTTTATTTTCCCGTCATGTTTAAAGATAAAGTTATCGGAAAGAATGTTTTCGATTTTTTGGTGGATGAGAAAATTATTGTTGAACTGAAGAAGGATATTCGGTACTCGAAAGTTCATCTCGACCAGGTGGTGAATTACCTCAAAGTGTCTAACCTAAAACTTGCTCTCCTGATTAACTTCACCAATGACGGCGTAACTTCCAAAAGAGTCATCAATGTTTTCTAAAAAACCTGACGCGTTCCCCCATTCGCGTATTCTAACATTCGTACGTAATTCGTAATTCGCTACAGACCCATTCGCGTGTTCGCAAATTCGTATAAGATTCGTAATTCGCCACAGGTAGTTTCGCATATTCGTACATTCGTACCCTATTCGTAATTCGCTACAGGAGAAATCATGGAAGTAAAAAATAATCTTAACGTACTTTACGAAGACAATCACTTAATCATTATCAACAAAAAATCCGGCGACATTGTGCAGGGTGATAAGACGGGTGATAAACCTTTGGGTGAGTTTGTAAAAGAATATGTGAAGGAGAAGTATCAAAAACCCGGTGCCGCTTTTTTGGGTGTGGTGCATCGGATTGACCGTCCGGTTTCAGGGATTGTTGTGTTTGCGAGAACGAGTAAGGCGTTGGAACGGATGAATGAATTATTCCGCGAGAAAAAAGTTCAGAAAACCTATTGGGCTGTTGTCAAAAATAAACCTACCGATGATAGCGGAACGCTTATTCATTACCTTAAAAAAGACGAAGCAAAAAATAAAAGCAAAGCATTTGATAAAGAAGTTCCCGGTTCACTTCGCTCATGGCTCGATTACAAGGTAGTCGCGAAATCAGATAAATATTTTTTACTTGAAATAAATCCTCATACCGGACGGCATCACCAGATTCGCGTGCAGCTTGCCACGATGGGCTGCCCGATAAAAGGTGATGTGAAATATGGCTTCGACAGAACCAATGATGACGGCTCCATTCATCTTCATGCCCGTAAAATTGTTTTCACACATCCTGTGAAGAAAGAGGAGATTACTGTAATTGCTCCGGTACCGGATGAGAAGTTGTGGAAGTTTTTTGAGGGAGAGGTGGGAAGTTAGAAGTTAGAGGATGGAAGTTGGATGTTGGAAATTAGAGGTTGGAAGTGATGAGGTGACGAAGCTGTGCATAGGGAAAAAGCAATTCTTATTTGCCCAGATCCTTTGTTAAATTCTTAATCAACTCTTCGTAAGTCAGACAGGCATTGGAATCCTGGTACAATAAATTCCCAGAACAGTCATAGATTCGATAAGTGGATTCCAGGTTAACGCTATAACAATAATTTGGGTCTTCATTTTTTATTAATTCTTTCAACTGATCTCTTGAAATAAATTTGTGTTTGTAAGGATAGTGATCGAAATCAGATTCCTGAACTACGATTTTATTTCCCCTGTCAAATTTTTTATTAAGCCTGTTATCCTGTATCAACAAAGTCTTATTCTTTATTTCTCCCATTCGTTCTTTCATTTTGTTTACGTATTCCTTATGAGATAAATCATAGATGCTGGTTTTGGGAGGATGAACATCGTCTTCCACTTTCTGACTAAGAAGTTTAATAATATGATCTAAGCGATAATCAATTGTTGATAATTGTTCCTCAAAATAATCATCCAGTTCGGCTCGAATATAATATTCACGATACTTAGGGTATTCAAGGTACTTTACTTCAGTTATTCCTCCCATAAATAGCTTCATAGAATAGACTTTTTTAGCAACCTTATCCTTGGGGTCCTTTGTATTCACATCATATAATTCATCTGTTAAACCTTTGAA
>JAYVZS010000051.1:0-5473 GCA_043783155.1 Bacteroidota bacterium
ATGCCGTCACCATTGGTTTCTGCCTTATTGACCTCACCCCAACCCCTCTCCGAGGGAGAGGGGCTAATCCCTGCTATCGATAGATGTTTCAAGTGGTGAGTATCTTTTTTGTCGGACAGTAGTGGAAAAACAATATATTATTTCACCTTCCCGACGTAACTCCAGTCACGTGTATCAATCTTTATCACTTCACCAATATTGACAAACAGCGGTACATTTACAACAGCGCCTGTTTCAACAGTAGCGTGTTTAAGCGTGTTGGTTGCGGTGTCGCCTCTTAATCCGGGTTCGGTATAGGTAACTTCCAGCTCAACAAAAGTAGGTGCTTCTGCGAGAAGCGGAAGATCACTTTCAAAAGCTACTTTTACAAGCATCCCTTCTTTCATAAGCTTGGCATTTTCTCCAAACAATTCAACAGGGATATGTATTTGTTCAAATGATTCGTTGTCCATGACTACTAAAAATGCAGCTTCATTGTATAAATACTGGAGTTCCCTGTATTCAACTCTTGCAACATCGACTTCCTCATCAGCACGAAAACGATTCTCGACCACTTTTCCGGATTTCAGGTTTTTCATCTTTGCCTGATAGAACGCACGCAGGTTTCCCGGTGTACGATGAATAATTTCAATCACCTGAACTAATTCGCCATTGTACCGCAATACAGATCCGTTCTTAACATCATTTATTTTTGCCATAATTTTTATTTCAAGGAGCGCAAAAATAACAAATAACTTTTTACCGGCAAGAGGCAATGAATTTCAATTCGCGCCGTTTACAGACGCATTACATTCCTTTTAACAGAAAACAATACATTTGACAGCTAAATTTATCAGAACATGCTGAAGCATTTCCTGCTTTTTACGATCCCCATCTTGTACTCTTCTTCACTGTTTGCTCAAACTCCACATGACACCTTTTTGATTAAGGTTTTTGGGAAAGTGGTTGATGAAGAAGTTAATTCAAGGCACCTGGAAGACCTGATGATTGTAAACCTGGCCACGAACCAGGGAAACTTTGGGAAAGCTGACGGCACTTTTTCTGTTACGCTGAATAAAAAAGATACGTTGTTAATCGCTTCCACCGGATACGAGTTTAGAAAAATCTGTTTCAATGATTCGATTATAAAAAATGATTACTTCATCATGGTGCGGCTAAAAAAATTGAACATCACATTGCATGAGGTTCAGGTATTCTCGACACGCGATCTTGAAGCAATTGAAAAAGACATTCAAAAACTCGGGTATAACAAAAAGGACTATGAGCTGAGTGGTATTAACGCGATATCAAGTCCGATTACATTTTTGTACGAAGAATTTAGTCGACACGAGCAACTAAGAAGGCACAATGCTGAATTGGTGAATGACGACAAACGCAGAAACCTTCTGAAAGAGTTATTAACGCGTTATGTTGCTGATGACATTATAGACCTGAGCAACGATTCGTTTGATCACTTTGTTGATTTCTGTAACGTGTCAGAAGAGTTCATGAAAACTTCCACGCAATATGAGTTTATGGTTTACATCAAACGGAAGTACAAATACTTTAGCGAACTCCATGATTATTATCGGGAGAAGTAGCTTATAATAATTAGTACTGCGAAAAAATTGTTGAACCACTTACTCATCCCATGAGCGTGTGATAACAATTCTGTATACTTGTATTTTACTGACGATGAACTTCACCACCTTTGGGTGAAGCGGCAGTGTAGTTTATATCATGAAATGAAACACATGAAGCAAAGAAAGAAATTGTCGGACCAAAACCGTCGTGGCGAAGAACCGAATAAATTAACAAAATCATCCGGGAATGGCTCTGTTTTCAAATCACCGTGGGACAAAACTTACATGGCTGACATTCTCAAGCACCTGAGTTCTCCGATCAATATTTTTGACCACCGCAAAAAAAAACTCCTGTACGTAAACGATGAGTTCGTGCGACTTGCCGGATTAACAGCAGAAGAATGTTATAGCCAGGAGCTAAAAGATTTTGACAGCTGGATTCATCCCGGCGACCTATTCATGCTTAAGAGTCAAGTAAGAATTCGTTTGGACGAAGTATTTCGGAAATACATCAATGATTCTTCGATACGCCTGACTTACCTGATTAATTTTCGCCTGAAAGAAAAAAAAAATAACGGAGAACTGATTTCTGTACTGTCACAATGCTCAGTATTGGAATGGGACGATCATTATTCTCCGGTTGTTACGATGAATATGCTTTCCGATACGACTCACTACAGCATGAATCAGAAAATGATCCTGATTGTAAACCTGTACGACGCGCAAAAGCAGCAATGGAAGTCTATTCTTAGAGAAGAATTCCTGAGTGTTCCGGACATTTTAACTGATCGTGAAAGAGAAATTAT
Organism: Bacteroidota bacterium; assembly: GCA_043783155.1. Classification (GTDB taxonomy): domain Bacteria; phylum Bacteroidota; class Bacteroidia; order AKYH767-A; family 2013-40CM-41-45; genus JAPLDA01. The sequence continues at coordinate 2,369 of JAYVZS010000051.1, forward strand.
GTCACATATTCTCCTCGATAAAAGTGCAATTAAAATTTCCGAAGAACTCGACATGTCATACCACACGGTCCGGACTCATTGGCGCAACATCCTCCAAAAAACAAAATGCAAAACGCAGAAAGATCTCAAACAAATGGCGCTTCTTAAAGGATGGGTATAGTGAACTATATATATTATTACGGTGTAAAAAAATATTTCCATCTCATTAATCGCCTGCACATTTCTGTTCGCGTTTATTCCCTGTAAAAAATCTGTGCGTGATTTTGCTTCCGTTCAAATCGGCAACCAAATTTGGATGACAAAAAACTGGGATTCACCTTTTCAAAAAAGCTGGTGGTATGAGAATGATTCAATCATAAACATGAAATACGGCCGACTATACTTTTATAGTAGCGCTATTGCCTCAGCACCTCCAGGCTGGCATTTGCCTTCGCTTGAAGAATGGCAACAATTGATTAATCACTTTGGCGGAGATTCATTTGCCGCTTCAAAAATGCTGGATGGATCATCTGGATTAAATCTTACCCTCAGCGGACATAAAAGCGCCAACATCACAACGAATGATTTGTTTGATCTGAAAGAACAATTCGGATATTACTGGACTTCTACCGTTAAAGGAGAACAAACGGCGTTTGCGATTGAATTCCGAAAAGGAGTTTCAAATGTGGTGAAAAATTATTACCGAAAAGCAAACGGATTTTCGGTGAGATACGTGAAAGATAAAAAGTGAAACCCTGCTTTTAGTTACCGATAACCGTCCTCAAAAAACTTTTTACATTTACGACCTGTAATCTATCAAGACTATGAAAATATTAGTGCCGATTGATTTTACACCGATTACCGAAAACGCATTGAAGTATGCCATCGGTTTATCCGATACACTTCCGGTAACGAACATTTTTTTGTTCCATGTTGTGGGATCAGAAAAAGATATTCCTAAAGCAAGCAACAATCTGAATGAGCTCATTCAAAAATACAAGGAACAAACCAAGGTTATTTTGGAAACTGAATTAAGGCCAGGAAATATTTTTGACATGATTGGAAGCACAGCTGCCGAATTAAAAACCTCCCTGATCGTCATGGGAACACATGGCATCAAAGGGATGCAACACATCATCGGCAGCAAGGCCATGAAAGTAATTACCAATTCCGAAACGCCTTATATCGTTGTTCAGAAACTGCCATACAATGCAATCAAAAGGATTATGATTCCGGTTGATTATACACGTGAGAACAAACAACTACTGCCTTTGATTGAATCATTAAATAAAAAATTCAACGCCACTTTGTTACTCATTAAACAAAAAGCAAGCGATGAGTTCATTAACAAGAAGATCAATAACAACCTGGAGTATTTCAAAACCTCTCTTCGCGTTGAAAACATTCCCTTTGAAGAGGCGGGCAGTTATGGTTCTTCTTCGAAATACAAAGATGTATTGGCTCAGGCAAACACTTTATCAGCCGATATGATTGTGACCACCATTGATCCGGATACCGGCATTTCAGATTACATTATGGGTGTTGAAGAACAGAAGTTGGTAGCGAATGAATCACAGATTCCGGTGATGTGTATCAACATCAAACACTTCATGAAATCGGGCGGTGAATTTTTAAACTTTTAGTTTCATTTTTTGACTAGCCCTTTGCAAATGAACTTATGGCTATACTGATCTTCTGCTTTACCTGAAGCCAATTCATCGGTTTATTAAAAACAGGATCCGGCTCATTTTCCGCATCATGAAAGTAAACGAGGCTTTTCAACAAAATCAATTGTGAGGAAAAATCATATTTGCGGGAATAAAAGGCAAGAAGTTGTTCCAGCGAGAAATGATCAAGCAATTCGTATATATCGAAAAAATCCTTCTTCGATCCTCGGTTCATTGTACTATTCAGTTTCATAGCGGCAATGTCTTCAACAGAAGCCATTTTAATACCCTCTTCTTTACCTACCTGATTTAGCAACGGATAATTATGACGGATGAAATCTGTTTTAACAGAGGCAATATCCAATGTGAGCGAGTTCTTTGCCTGCGATAATATCGTGATCGAAAATTTCTCTTTCAATGAATCAATCAAAATATTCGTATCAAATTCCTTCGAGGAAAAAAAATCAAGGTCAATGGAAACACGGTGCCCATACTTCAACGCAAGTGCTGTACCTCCAACAAGATAAAAATCATTTAACAATGGAAGATCCTGAAGCTCCTTTAATAATTCCAGTGCTTTGGGGCTGACGGTTGAAAAGAATAGCATCGAAATTTTTCTTTGGGGATAGAAAAGAGAAGGCTAAAATAATTTAATGTTTTTTGATCCAGGTAACGTGCCTGCAAAAGTTCAGTTTCTATTTTCGGTATTCCATATTTTGTTTTGAGTAAGATCCAATCCTCCCATGTCCCCAGCATACATACTCGCTGAATAATAAAAGTAGCATTGGCTGTTTCGGATAAAGAATTTATATCGGTATCCCAAAAAAGCGCCGATGTGAATTGGCTGATCATGTGAACAAATGTATAAAATTCCGGAATTTATATAGTAATCTGAAGACTTGCTGTCAGGAGTTAACAAGATATCGGGTTAAACACGTGACCACACAGAACACGGCAATAAAAAAACCCCTACCATTTCTGATAGGGGTTTTATAATTTACGGCAACGACATACTCTCCCACCAGTTACGGAAGTACCATCTGCGCTAATGGGCTTAACTGCTCTGTTCGGAATGGGAAGAGGTGGACACCATTGCTAAAGTCACCATAAAAATCTTCGTTACTTAAAATTGTAACGTAATACTTTATGTAAAGACATTTAGAGAAAGAAAACACAATAAATATTTCGAAAGATCTATCTGATAAAAAGTCTACGGGTAATTAGTATTGCTCAGCTCTGACATTGCTGTCTTTACACTTGCAACCTATCAACGTAATAGTCTCTTACGACCCTTATAAAGAAGACTCATCTTGAGGCAAGTTTCGTGCTTAGATGCTTTCAGCGCTTATCTTAACCGAACGTAGCTACCCTGCGATGCAGCTGGCGCCACAACAGGTACACTAGAGGTTCGTCCGACTCGGTCCTCTCGTACTAGAGTCAGGCCCTCTCAATCTTCTAA
>JAYVZS010000052.1:0-14230 GCA_043783155.1 Bacteroidota bacterium
CTACGTAACGGGGTTCCGTCTTCTCATCCATCACTTGGATCAGCAGCAACTTATCAGTGGCAGATCAGTAACGATAGTATAGTATGGAATTCTATTCCGGCTCCAGGTGGAACACAACAAAATCTTTCCGGCGTTACAATAGGATCATTGTACACAAAAACCTTCTTCAGGAGAATTATTGGTGGGGACGCCTGTATTTTAGCGGGTGTTGCTAACCAGGTTATAACAGTTGATTTTCCTCACAGTACAGCAAATATTTCAATTTGCGAGGGAGGCAGTTATACACCTCCTGGAGGAATTGAAATGACTGAAACCGGAACCCAGGTTACTATGGTAAAAAATGCCGCGAATTGCGACAGTTCAATTACAACTAACCTAACTGTTAAACCAAAAACTACATCGAGCCAGACAGTAACCGCCTGTGAACACTATTTGTGGAATGGGGTTGACTATACAACATCCGGAGATAGATCAATTACAGTTCCAAATGCTGATCTATGCGACTCAACTGCGACATTGCACCTCACTATTACCCACACAAGCACTTCAACTGCATCGGCAACAGCCTGTGATAGTTATACCTGGTCTGCAAATGGACAGACGTATACTGAATCAGGAACATATACTGCTACTTCATTAAATGCCGGAGGATGTGCTCATACTTCTACCTTAGAACTGACTGTGAATTACAGCTCAAGTTCAACAGAGTCAGCAACAGCCTGCGATAGTTATACATGGACGGTAAATGGTCTGACCTATACTCAATCAGGAACCTACACTTCCAGTTCAACAAATGCAGGAGGATGTCCTCATACATGTAACCTAACCCTGACAATTAATCAAAGTTCAACCTCAACTTCTTCAGCAACTGCGTGTGATAGTTATACCTGGGCAACAAATGGTCAGACGTATACTGAATCCGGAACTTATACTTCAACTTCTGTGAATGCCTCTGGTTGTACCCGTTCAAGTACATTAAACCTGACCATCAATAACAGTTCAACATCATCCGCATCGGCAACAGCTTGCAACAGTTACACATGGACTGCAAACGGTCATACCTATACGGCATCAGGAACTTATACAACAACTTCGCTGAATGCCTCGGGATGTATACTCACAAAAACACTGAACCTCACAATCAATCATAGTACAAGTTCATCAGAATCAGCTACTGCATGCGACAGTTATACCTGGGCGGTCAACAATCAAACCTATACTTCTTCGGGTACACATACCTCGACTTCATTAAATGCTGCGGGATGTACGCATACTATTACACTTAACCTGACGATCAATCACGCAAGTTCACAAACGGAATCCAACGTTTCAGGTTGCGACAGTTATGATCTCCCTTGGGACGGAGCGGTAACTTCTTCTGATGATTATTCACATACATACTATAACATCAATGGTTGTGATAGCACAGTCATATTACATGTAACCATCAATCCAAGTTACAATATTACAGCTGATGCAGTAATCGCATGTGACAGTTACACATTACCATGGGAACCTGAAACACTGGCTACAGCGACAGGTGATTACAGCCATCATTACAATTCAATAAAAAATTGTGACAGCCTTGTGACGATTCACGTTACGATCAATCACAGCAATGTACCTACAGAATATTCTGTAATAAGATGCAACAGCTACAATCTTCCTTGGGACGGACCAGTGACCGCATCCGGTAACTATCCTCACACCTATCATAATATCAGTGGTTGTGACAGTTTGGTAACCGCTCATGTAACTATTCATTACAGCAGTATCCCGACAGAATTTTCTATTACAAAATGTGATAGTTATGACTTGCCCTGGGGCGGAACAGCAACTACAACGGATGATTACTCGAATACATATACAAACATCAGCGGTTGCGACAGTATTGTAACAGCTCACGTAACAATTAATCAAAGTTATAACCCAATTATTCCGGCTGCTATTTGTCAGAATGATAGTTATTCATTGCCGTGGGGCGGCAGCGCAAATACAGCTGACGATTATACGTATGTTTATACCTCTGCGGGCGGCTGCGACAGTACTGTCACAATTCGCCTTACTGTAAATCCATTGCCGAATATCAACTTAACAATTGACGCTTCGCTTGATTGTAATACTGGCCTTGCACAATTGAGTGGTTCGTCTTCTACTTCAGGAGCAACCTTACTTTGGGTAGCAACCAATGGCGGACATATACAATCAGGTGAAACAACAGGCACACCTGTCGTTAATGCTGCCGGAACATATACATTAACCGTTACAGATCCTGTAACAGGATGTCATGTTTCTGATGTAACCCTCGTTACTCCATGTGAACAAATTCCGAATTGCCTGATTTACGGAGATACTCTTATTTGTCAGGGTCAGTCAACCACACTTTGTGCTGCTGCGGGATATACAAGTTACTACTGGAGTACAGGTGCGACTTGCCGTTGCATTACTGTAAACTGTGCCGGAAATTATTGTGTAACTGTAACAACAGCCGGAGGAGGTAATATCAGTTGCTGCCAGCATGTAACTGTGATTCCTAAACCCAGTTGCAACATTTCAGGTAACACTTCTATTTGTGAAGGCCAGTCAACTACCCTTTCTGCACCTTTAGGGGCAGGAACTTACCATTGGAATACCGGAGCAACCACGCGATCAATTACTGTAAGTTCCGCGGGAATATATTGCGTTACTGTTACTAATGCTAATGGTTGCGCCAGTTCTTGCAGTGTATGTGTGAGGTCTTACCCAGCACCGGTCTGTTCAATTTCCGGCAACTCTACTATTTGCCCGGGACAATTAACTTCGTTGTGTGCTCCTTCAAGTTGCGGAAGCTATTTGTGGAGTACTGGAGCAACCACAAGATGCATTACGATAAATGCAGGTGGTACTTACATCGTAACCGTAACAAACAACAATGGTTGTTCAAGTTCATGCAGCAAGACTATTACCGTTAATCAGCCACTGTCATGCAACATCACAGGTTGTGATAACTCTATCTGCCAGGGACAAACTGTTAGTCTTTGCGCCCCTTCAGGATGTGTTTCCTACCTATGGAGTACTGGAGCTACAACACGTTGTATTAATGTAACAACAGCAGGTACTTTTAGTGTTACTATTACGAATAACAGCGGATGTATATCCACATGCAGTAAAACAATCATAGTCAGTCAGCCGCCTTCATGCAACATTTCAGGTTGTGATAATTCAATCTGCCAGGGACAAACAGCACATATCAATGCACCTGCAGGATACGATTCTTACCTGTGGAGTACCGGTGCAACTACACGTGGCATCGATGTAACATCAGCAGGAACTTACACAGTAACTGTTACCAACAGCAGCGGATGCTCAAGTTCATGCAGTAAAACAATTACAGTAAGCCAGCCCCCTTTATGTAGTATTTCAGGTTGTGACCATGCACTTTGCGAGGGACAATCAGACAACATAAGCGCACCTTCAGGATACGCATCGTATGCATGGAGTACGGGTGCCACTACCCGCACCATTAGTGTATCGACGGCTGGTACCTATTCAGTTACTGTTACGAATCAGAGCGGATGCTCCAGTTCATGCAGCAAGACAATTACCGTAAATCCATTGCCTTCATGCAGTATACTTGGCAGCGGCACCATTGTCTGCCAGGGGCAGCCTGCAGACTTCTGCGCTGTTGCTGGTTATAGTTCATACCTGTGGAATACAGGAGCCACTTCTCAGTGTATTAGTTTGTCATTAGCAGGAACATATTCAGTAACAGTTACGAACAGTAACGGATGTATCAGCAATTGCATCCAGACCATTACTGCTGCTGAACCTCCTTCATGCATCATCACCGGTGGCGATGACCCGATCTGCTATGGAGAAACAGCAAACATCAGTGCGCAAGCAGGATACGATGGATATTTGTGGAGCACGGGTGCAACGACTAACAACATCAACGTGTCTTCTGCGGGTACATATACCGTAACCGTTACAAACAGCAACGGATGTACAAGCACATGCAGTAAAACAATTACTATAAGCCCGCTTCCTCTATGCAGCATTTCAGGATGTGAACAAGAACTCTGTTCCGGACAAACCGATCACCTGAGTGCACCTGTCGGATACGACTCTTATGCATGGAGCACCGGAGCTACAACACGTAGTATCAATGTGTCTTCAGCAGGAACATATACTGTTACAGTTACCAATAGCAACGGATGTTCAAGTACATGCAATAAAACAATTACAGTAAGTGAACCTCCATCATGCAACATTACAGGTTGCGATCACTCACTCTGCCAGGGACAATCTGAACAGATAAGTGCTCCTGCAGGATATGTATCTTATTTATGGAATACAGGTGCAACTACACGCAGTATTACTGTTTCTTCAGCGGGAACTTATTCAGTAACTGTTATGAACAGCAGCGGATGCACGAGCACCTGCAGCAAGAATATTACGATGGCTTCATTGCCTTCATGTAATGTCGCAGGTTGTGATCACGAACTCTGCCCAGGTCAATCTGAAAACATAAGTGCTCCTGTCGGATACGATTCTTACGCATGGAGTACTGGAGCAACAACACGCAATATCAGTGTTTCTGCAGCAGGTACTTATACAGTAACCGTAACGAACAGTAATGGTTGTACAAGCACATGCAGCAAAACGATTACTATGAGCCAACTTCCATCCTGCAATATCCTTGGAAATGGAACAGTTATTTGCCAGGGACAACCAGCTAGTTTCTGTGCACAGTCAGGATATGCATCATACCAGTGGAGTACGGGTGCTACGTCACGGTGTATAAATATATCACTGGCCGGAACATACTTGGTAACAGTTACCAGCGATCACGGATGTACAAGCACATGCAGCCAGACAATCACGGCGGCAGAACCTCCGTCATGTGAAATCAGCGGTTGCGGAAATTCAATTTGCCAGGGACAATTGGTGAACCTTCATGCAGCTGCCGGATATGCATCTTATTTGTGGAGTACCGGAGCGACTACCCGCGGCATCACTGTAAGCACTGCAGGTACTTATACCGTAACGGTCACTAACAGCAACGGATGTTCAAGTTCATGCAGTAAAACAATCACCGTGAGTACAACACCGGTATGCAACATATCAGGTGATGCCTCCATTTGTCATGGATCTTCAACAGTGCTATCAGCACCTGCAGGTCTTGCCGGATACCTCTGGAATAATGGAGCAACTACACGTTCTATCACTGTAAATTGCGCAGGAACCTATACTGTAACCGTTACGAACAGCAGTGGCTGTTCAAGTACATGTAGCAAAACTGTAACCGTAACAACTTCTCCAAGCAGTGCTATTTGCGGTGATCATTCAATCTGCCAGGGACAGTCAACTACTCTGTGCGCGCCTGCCGGTTGCGTAAGCTATTATTGGAACACAGGAGCAACCACGCGTTGCATCAATGCACATTGTGCAGGAACATATAGTGTTACCGTAACCAATGCAGCAGGATGCTCCAGCACAAGCAGTATCTGTGTAACAGTTAGCGCTCCTCCGAGCAGTGTAATCTGTGGTGATCTTTTGATTTGTCAGGGACATTCGACGACTCTTTGTGCACCTGCAGGTTGCGCCAGCTATCATTGGAGCAACGGTGCAAATACCCGATGCATCAATGTAACATGTGCAGGAACTTATAGTGTTACTGTAACAAATACAGCAGGTTGCTCAAGCACCAGTCATGTATGTGTAACAGTAAGCCCGGCACCTAACAGTAACATTTGCGGCAATCATTCTATCTGCCAGGGACAGTCAACAACTCTTTGTGCGTCTGCCGGTTGCGTAAGCTATCATTGGAACACCGGTGCACATACCCGTTGTATAAATGTACATTCTGGAGGAACATATAGCGTTACTGTTACCAATGCAGCAGGCTGTTCAAGCACAAGCAGCATTTGTGTAACCGTAAGTGCTCCTCCAAGCAGCACTATTACAGGTGACCTAAGCATATGCCAGGGGCAGTCAACTATACTCTCTGCCCCTCCAGGTGGTGCCAGCTATCATTGGAATACCGGAGCAACTACACGACACATCCAAGTACATTGCGCGGGAACATATAGCGTTACAGCTACAAATTCCGCAGGATGCTCAAGCACCAGCCATGTTTGCGTAACATTGAGTGCTCCTCCAAGCAGTACTATTTCCGGTAACACCCATATCAGCTTCAGACAATGTTCAATCTTATGCGCTCCTGACGGTTGTGTAAGTTACCTATGGAATACTGGTGCAACTACACGGTGTATCATCATTTCAAGCCCGGGAATATATAGTGTTACCGTTACAAATGCAAGTGGCTGTTACAGTACAAGCAGCGTTTGTGTAACACGTCCTGGCTGTCATGATGACGGAGATGATGATAGCGATAATGATCACCATCACTCATCTCACGGAAGTTATGATTCAAGACATGCTTCCCCGGTACACAACGCTGCATCGATTGAAGCAATTGCGTATCCGAATCCATTCAATTCGACGACTACCATTCAATTCCGTAATACCGGAGAGAAAGTTAAAATAGTTGTTGAAATATATAACTTAGATGGTGCGAAAATTGCTGAACTGTTCGTTGCAGAAGCAGAAACAAATGAACTCTATAAAGTGGAATGGAATGCCGGTACACTTCCAAACGGACTTTACATGTATCGCATTGTTTGCGGAGATAAAGTTGTAACAGGAAGATTAATTCTTGACAAGTAAAAATAAATTCATCTGAAATAAAAAACCCTTCCTGAACAGCGGAGGGTTTTTTATTTTTAATAAAGCTTCCGAAAGGGTCTTGCTCATCAAGAAAAGAAAAGACACAACATCATTTGATTGAATACAACACTCCAAGAACGAGACCGGTAGCATAGTACTTCTGATTCACATCGTATTCATTCTTAAAGATCGAACCGAGATTTGCTTTGAACTGCGGACGAGCCACCAGGTTGAAATGCTCATTCATCCGGTAAAATAAATCCAGGCTAAATCTGCCGTTGACTATAAACCTGTTTGTTGACTTGATTTCAGAAAGCGCTTCCACTCCAGTCAAATCTTTTGACAGGTAATATCCTTTTTCAGTGACAAGTAATGCCGGTGAAATGCCCACAGTAATACCAATGCCAACTTTACTTCGAGAAAAACGGTAACTAAATTCAACAGGGATCTCTATGTAATAAAATTTGCTGACGCCATTTACGGACAACACCTGCTTATCGTATGTACGTTGATTAACTGTATCAATATGCGAAACAAAAACAGTGTCCGTTACCTGGTGAAGATTAAAGTACTGGTTGCCGATTATATACAACGTATCAGTAACTGTTCTGTAATACAATTGATTGTTTCCGTGTTCCACGAGATTCTTCTTGTTGAGATAGGGCACATATATATTTTTCTCTCCCCATCCTGAATATTCCATTCCAATACTAACTGAAAAATTTTTCACACTATACATCATTGAAGCTCCGACTGAAGCTGCAATAATTCCCTCTTCTTCGTTTTTCCTGCGGGTTATATAATCAGGAAAGTGATTAGACGAAATCGTTTTTGAAACATACCCTGCTGAACCATACACCATCAAACTAAGATTCGATTTGTTTACCGGCAATGTGATATTTTTATTTCCTCCCGGGTAATTCTCAACAACATTCTGATCCGTAACAGAAAATGAAACATGGTCGACATGAATCAAATTCATCGCCATAACATTAAGAGTGTTTTGCTGAGTTTCCAACCTGCCCTTTTCAATGTTTGCAAAAGCAGGGTGCTCCGCTAAAGTTGCAGGTGATGTTTCCGCAGCAGTTTTTTCCGGAACGGTCTCGTCAGCGTTTTGCGAGTGAATATTTAATTTAGCCGGATTAACAAATAATCCGGTTCGACTATTTTCTTTCGATCCAGGTTTATAATGATTCAAATCCTTCTCTTGATTTTTCATGACCGGTACTTTGTTTTCACGAACTATCTTCTTCTCTATTTTATTTTTTTTAATAGGTGCGTTATCCGCTGCCTTAAATCCACCGGTTTGATTCTCATTTTTGTCAATGGTGTTATTTTTTAATTCACTCCGTTCAACATTCGTTTTCTTATCAGCCATGTTTGTATTTACCGATGTACTGCCATTTTCCCGCGGCACGTTCGATTCTGTTACAAGATGCCTGTCACCTGTATTTTTATACACAGAAGAAACCGATGATGAATAATGATTCATCACAATGGTAGTGCTGACGATTACTGCACCAATACCAAGCAGTAAGAGCGACCACTTAACAGCTCTCTTTCTTTTGAAATGCCTGTCGAGCATCTTCTCTGCCTTCAGCCACGATTGTTCAGGTTTCAGATCACCTGGTTGTCTTGAGTCTATCATTGTAAAATTGTATTACGAATCATTGGTTTTTCTTTCCATTCATTTTCCAAAAGTTCCCTTAGTTTCTTCTTAGCCCTGTGCAAATGAGTCTTTGAAGTTCCGGCCGATATGTGAAGCATTTCCGCAATCTCATCGTGCCTGTAACCATCCACCACAAAGAGGTTGAACACTGCTCGATTCATTTCCGGCAATTGCTTTATAGCATCCTGTATTTCCTCAAGCTGCTCCGAATCAAAAGCCGCAGAATGCGTAACGGGATGCAAGTCTTCCGCCTCATTAAGTTCCCTGTAGTCAAGGCTTTCACGGTATCTTTTATTTCTTCTGAATTCATCAACAATGTGGTTGATGGCAATTCTCCTCACCCAAAGTTCGAACGGGATGTTCTCACTCTTTTTTAAATAAGCCGAAATATTTTTAATGATCTTTACAAAGACATGGTTCAACGCCGCTTCCATGTCTTCCCGGTTTATATAATATTTCCTCGCAACAGACAAGAGGAAGGAAAAGCACAATGAATACAATTCATAATGCGCTTTCCTGTCATCCCTGCGACAGCGTTCCAAAAGATCAACCGGTGGTATCATGATGAAAAAAGATAGGATGAGAGAAAATTCTCCCATCCGGATTTCTGACTGAAACTTTATAAACTATTCTTTAATTATCTTCTGATAACTCCTGAACCCTTGCGCATCGCTTACTTCAATAATATATGCGCCTTGTTTCCAGTTTCCTGTGTTCAGTTTATTTTCAGTTTTTGTAAAGGTTCCGTTCGTCACTTCCGTTCCATCAACAGCATATACTTTATATACTACAACACCTTTCACGTCCGATGTCAGGGATACCGTTAATGAAGACGTAACAGGGTTCGGGTAAACGGAGAATAATTTCTTAACGGAAATTTCCTGTACACCGATCAGCATCGCCGGAGACATCACATTTACCGTGAAACCGTTTGTTGATCTGAATACATTTCCGGAAGAATCAACATTCAGTGTATCGCAATACATATCAGAGCAAGTGCTGTTACTAATGTTCAGGCATAAGTTATAAGAACCAATGGCATTATAATAATGTGACGGATAGGCCTGGGATGAAGTTGTAGCATCACCAAAATCCCAATTGAAATTCAGGTTTGTACCGCTGGATAAATTAACAACTGTAAATTGGAAAGGAGCTATCTGAAGAATTACAAAACTTGCGTGACAGGTAGTTCCGGGATTATTAATGGTTGTATCTACAGTAAGAGGTAAGCAATACGTGCTGGTACATCCGTTGTTGGCAATAGTAAGACAAACATTGTAAGTGCCTGGTGTATTATAAGCATGTGAAGTAAACCTGGAATTGGATGAAGTTGAATCACCAAAATCCCATGTATATGTTGCCGTTGATGAATTTACATTCGAAAGATCGATGAAGTAACTGGTAAGTCCGACGTTGGCAGCCATGAAATAAGACTGGCATCCCGGAGGAGTATTTATGTTTACTGTCACGTAAGAGCAACTTGTACAAACAATTGCACCAAAAGCGTATTCGTCCATACAAACAAGGTAGGTTCCCGATGCGGAGTAAGTGTGGGTTATAGTGTCACCCTGTTGACCAGAAGTTCCATCTCCAAAATTCCAACTGAAACCTGTAGCAGGAGGAGGTGAAGAGTGGTAGCCGGTGAATGAAATTGTGTTCGGGTTGGCGGAATCAGGTGCGTAGCTAAATGAACAGTTTCCAAATACGCCTCCCGGACTTACAGTTGCTGTATATGTGCAAGGTGTTCCATTGGTATCAACAGAAGTCATGGTTACGATAAATGGTCCTGTGGAATTGTATGTATGTGTAACATATAAACCGGTTCCGGCTGTTGAGTTGTCTCCGAAATCCCAGGAAACAGTGCTACCCGAAGTCACATTCGCGTGGAAAGAGAATAGAAACCCGTTTAATGAATCGCGAATAGCAGTGAAATCACAACTGGCTACACTGGTAACAGTCGGGTAAACTACATGGTAAGAAGTACAAAGGACATTACCATTTGTGTCCACCTGATTCATTACTACCGTATAAACTCCATTTGCTGTATAGGTATGTGATATCTGCGAACCTGTCCCTGTTCCTCCATCACCAAAATTCCAGTTTACATAGGTGCCCGCACTTACCTGGGCGCTAAAATTAAATAGACCGGAAGCCGGAGGAACCTGGAAGGCACTAAAACTACATGAACCTGAAGAAAGAGAAATCGAATCACAGAATTGGCAAATCTGCGTCTGGTTCGAATCAGTAAGGGTAAGACATACCCTCACAAAACCGGAAGCTGAGTTGTACGAATGCACTGGTGTGCTATCGCTTGAATAGGTACCATCACCGAAATCCCACTGAAAATAATATGGAGGTGAAGAAAGAGGAGAAGTCGGTGTAAACGAGACGACGCCAAGAGCGCCCGCAGGCGAATGCGTAAAACCGCACATTTGTCCTTTAGCGAAAACAGCAAAGAGTAAAAACAATGGTAGTAAAATTTTCTTTTTCATGATGTTTGGTTTAATAGTTACACATGGTAACACGCAGGTGAATTGAAAAAGGTTGACATGAATCCGTTTTTTTCTTCCCCCACAAGGGTGTCCTTGGTGAAAGATAGCAATAAATATTTTTTTGTACTTTTACCATGCAAAATTAAAGGGCTATGGCAAAGAATTTTGTTTCCAATAAAGATGAGACTGTCAGAATGTTCAAGAGTAGTTTCCTTGAATCTTTCTCCCGGATCCATTACACAGTGCCATTATTCATTTTTGTCCCGGTCATTACTTATTTTCTTTATAAAGCAATAGCGGTTTTCAATCTTAGCGGACTGTCGATTGCCGGTTTCCTCGTGATGGGAATTTGTGTTTGGACGCTTACCGAATACGTCCTTCACCGTTTTGTTTTTCACTGGATGCCGCCTGGTAAAATCGGGGAACGCCTCCACTTTGTTTTCCACGGTGTTCATCATGATTATCCCAGTGACAGCAAACGCCTGGTAATGGTACCTACTGTGAGTATTCCACTTGCTGCCTTGTTTTATTTCATGTTTTACTTTCTGCTGGGTGATCAGCATGTCGCGCCGTTCTTTGCAGGATTCCTTGCCGGCTATCTATTTTACGACATTTCACATTACGCCATCCATCATTTTAATCTCCGAAGTAAGTTTTGGTTAGAGATGAAGCAGCATCACATGCTCCATCATTACCAGAATATGGATAAAGGATACGGCGTAAGCAGTAAATTCTGGGACCTGATTTTCAGAACCACGTTTCCGAAAAAATCCTGATTCAGTTCAGCACAATTTTTCTTGTATCAACTATCTTTCCTGTCTGAACAGAAAGGAAATAAATTCCGTGGCTTAAGTTTCCGGAAAGATTCAACACAATATTTTTTGAATTTCCGGTTGAAAATTTTTTTTCAATTTGTTTTCTTCCCAACAAATCAGTGAGCAGAATGCGGACATCAGCTCCTGAAGGATGGTGGATTTCAATATTCAAATAATCATGAGATGGATTTGGAAAAACTGAAACATCATCAGATGAAAATTCATCGGGTTGAATTCCCATGATACGTGATTCGCTGCATGTTGTAAAATTTGCACCCGATAAATACCGGTTCCTCGCAGGATTCGAACCGCTTCCAAATACATTCGGTTCACCGATAGAAGGAAAAGAACCGGCATTCCAAAAACCCGGAACAGATGAAAGATAATAAGATGAATCCGTTAAGCTGGTAGTTCCTCCGGGTGTTGTGGTTCCTCTCACATTATTTCCATATTCAAAGTGACCGTTGCCATAAAGAGTATAATTACCCATCAGGAATCCCATGTTGGTTATTTCATTGCCGACAAAATTTTCTGAATCAGAGTTTACCGTTCCTGACGTCATAAAAATTCCAAACAGTTCTGCACGATTCCGGAAGAAAGTATTGAATGGCCCGGATGGCCCCCAGGTCTGATCAAGCTGAATATTCTGAACAATGTTTCCTTCAAATAAATTAGCAAAAGAAAAATGTCCATGCATCGATATATCGGCACCAAGATTCGCAATCGGTTCCGACCTGTTCGGATCGATTGAATAATTATAAGCTATCACATTTCCGTTTGCTCCGCATTGCAAAGAAAAAGAATGGCGAAGATGACGCATGATGTTATTCTCGAGTTTGCATTCACCTGAATGCTTATTGAGCGCTATGCCGTATCCATGCGTTGACGTTCCGTCATAAGCTAAAGCATGATGAACATAACTTCCGGTTATTTCGATGTGGGAAGATGCGTCGAGCTCAATGTGGCTGCCAATGCTGAGGCTGCTTTCAATACCGCGAACCCAGCAGTTTACAGCATGATCAAAATAAATATTAACACAAAAGCCGGAACTAACGCTGTCTCTTCGGTACATGTTTAAACATTCCAGTCCGACTTCTTTAGCAGGAATAAATTTTCTCACCTGTATATTCAAAGCAGTATCATATTTAATGCGCAGCGGCTCACTGAAAAAGAGGGTATCACCAGAAACAGAATTAACAGGAATGATTTGCCCTACGGAATTAGCCGCCCATGATATCGGCTGTGTATCCCATGTTCCGTTGTCTTCCTGGAGTTCTATATAATCACCGGAAACAAAACCGACAGTATCCGAAACTACAAGGGATGTACTTCCTTTATTAATCCCCGAAATAACATTCGTAAATGCAAAATTCGTTGATCCAGAAATGTTGATGCAGTTTCCGACCGCACCGCCAAAATCAAAAACGAGATGCGTGGAATCGGAAGAAGCTCCTCGAAGAATGATACTGTCAGGTAAATTGAGTGTTGACTGAATCAGAAAATTTCCAGGAGGGAAATAAATGACACCACGATTTCCATTCAATGAGCTAATCGCGTTCGAGATAAAAACAGCATTGTCTGTTACTCCGTCTCCCACTCCACCGAATGAAGTAATATCAGTGACAACAATAGAATCCGGAATGGTACCCGGATAGCCGGCATGACTCCAGTCAACAATTCTTGAAGAAGAAATATGTTGAGCACTTAATCCCGAATAGACTAATACAAAAAGAAACAGTATCCATTTTTTCATACCCTCTGTTTTATAAGGTGTAAGATATAAAAAACGTCCCTAAAATTAGCGTAGCGTTTTGAAAATAATGAACAGATAGTTTTATTTTTTCTCTTCAGGTTTTGCAGGAATATTCAGTTTGGAAGCTGATCGTCGTTATTTAAGCGGATTGAATAGGTGATCGGGTTTTCCGCTTTTGGCTTTTCTGTTTTCGGCTTTTCCGTGTACTGAAAATTTAGCTGTTGTGTTTGTTCAGGAAGCGGATTGGTGGTAAGTCGGAAATGAATATGGGTAGTTTTATGGAACACCACTCTCAACCCCTGATACTTCTTCTTTTCAAATTTCATCATCTTTATCAACCTGACAGCTTCTTCATCGCAGCCATAGCCAATGCCATGTTTTATGCGGGCTTCGATTACATCGCCAAATACATCGATATCATATTCTATGGATACAATTCCCTCCACCTTGTTATCCATTGCTTCCTGCGGATAGCGCATGTTCTGCCTCACAAATTCATCCATCGCATTTTTTCCACCCGGGTAATTGGGCTGACGGATAAAACTTTCGGGCTTACGTTGCTTTTTCATTTTGTATTGGATAACTTTCCTGTATCGAGTTGCGAATCTTTTACGAATGTACAAATACCCAATTCTTCAATGCATCATAAAAAAAACCTGCCGCTATGCTGACAGGTATTTAAAGAAATGAAAACAATCACTATTGTCCGGGGAATATTTTTTGTCGCTTTGAATATGCCGTCACCATTGGTTTCTGCCTTATTGACCTCACCCCAACCCCTCTCCGAGGGAGA
>JAYVZS010000053.1:0-34844 GCA_043783155.1 Bacteroidota bacterium
TGAGCGGAGTCGAAGCATGAGCGGAGTCGAAGCATGAGTGAAGTCGAAGCATGAGCGAAGTCGAAGGGTGAACGGAGTCATGCTGAGCGGAGTCGAAGCATGAGCGAAGTCGAAGCATGAGCGAAGTCGAAGCATGAGCGAAGTCGAAGCATGGGCGAAGTCGAAGCATGGCCTACACGCCCTTCGACTTCGCTCAGGGTGACTGCGACGCGGAGTCATGCTGAGCGGAGTCGAAGCATGAGCGGAGTCGAAGCATGACCTACACGCCCTTCGACTTCGCTCAGGGTGACTGCGACGCGAAGTCGAAGCATGAGCGAAGTCGAAGCATGAGCGGAGGCGAAGCATGGCCTACACGCCCTTCGACTTCGCTCAGGGTGACTGCGACGCGGAGTCGAAGCATGTGTGAAGTAAACTTTTAAAATAAATTTAAAACAGTTTCTTGAACTAAAATTTTATCATGGGTATTGTAATCCGGCAAAGCATAAAAACAAGTATCGTTTCCTACATCGGAATGGCGCTCGGATATGTGAATACGCTTCTTTTATTTCCGTACGTGCTGAACCCTGAACAGATAGGATTGATGCGGCTTTTGCTTGACATCGCATTTTTAGCAGCTCCTTTCGCCCAACTTGGAATCAGCAACATCGCGCTTCGTTTCTTCCCTCACTTCAAAGATGAAAGCAAACGGCACAACGGTTTCCTGTTTCTATTGCTGATAACAGGGTTTGTCGGCTTTTCTCTTTTCTCTGTTTTTCTTCTTGTGTTCAAGGGATTTCTGTTTCATGCCTTCGAAGCCAATTCACCTTTGTTTATTCAATACATCTATTTTCTGCTGCCACTTACTTTTTTTGTTGTCTTCTACCAGATATTTGAATCATACGCACAGTCGTTTCTGAAAATAGTTGTACCCAGTTTTATACGGGAAGTGATGTTGAGATTGATGGCATGTGTATGTGTCATTTTATTCCTGTATCAATTTATCCAATTGAAGGGATTTATTATCCTGATCGTATCCTCGTACGGTATCGGATTGCTACTCATTATTTTTTACATCGGTTACTTAAAAAAATTATACCTCAAGCCGGATTTTCGTTTTACCAAAACTTCATTGCTGAAAGAAATGCAGATGTATGGCTTATGGGTTTTGCTCGGCGGCGCCGGCGGATTACTCGTTACAAAAATTGACACGCTGATGATCAGTTCGATGTCCGGTCTTGCAAAAACAGGTGTTTACAGCATTGCCTTTTTCATTGCCACGATTATCGAAATTCCAAGACGAACAATTTCACAGATCGCCTATCCGCTGGTCGCAGATGCATGGAAGAACAATGATCTTCCGAAAATCAAAAAGCTATATGAAAAGTCGGCGCTGAATCAACTGATCGTTGGAAGTTTTCTATTCATCGGCATCTGGGCGAACATCGACAGCATCTTCGCATTGATTCCCAAAGGAGAAATTTATTCGGCAGGAAAGTATGTGGTGTTCTTTGTCGGCATCGGAAAGTTAGTTGACATGGCAACTGGCATCAATGCGGAAATTATTATCACCTCAAAATATTATCGCTTTGATATTGTTTCGGTTTGTTGTCTTGCCGTGTTAGCGATCGTAACCAACCTGATTTTTATCCCCATCTATGGAATTACAGGAGCAGCGATCGCGGCGGCTATCTCTATGTTTCTTTTTAATTTGATCCGTTTTACTTTCATCAAAATAAAATTCGGACTGCAACCGTATTCATGGAAGATATTAATTGCATTGGTTGTTCCTGTTATAGCTTATTTTATATCCACACTAATTCCTTTGCAACAGCACATTTTTATTGACATCTTTTTACGTTCAGTAATTGTTACAGTTGTATTCTTTGTTTTGATTGTCGGATTAAAAGTTTCAGAAGACGTAAACGCGACGCTTTACAAAGTGTTTTTAATAGTAAAAAACGTTAGGAAGAAATAATTTTTCCTCTTTTCATACTTTCGGCTGATTCTAAGAGATAAATCTTCGCTTTCTATTGCCTTACTCCCAAATAATTCTTATTGTTGCTATGAAATATAATGACAATGAAACAACTTTACTTTGTTAGTTGTATACTTTTTTGGTTGAATGCAATGTCGCAACCTACTACAGGATTGGTTGCGCACTACACCTTTTCGGGTAACGCGAACGATGTTAGCGGAAATGGGAACAATGGAGTTATTCATGGTGCAACTTTAGTTGCTGATCAATTTGGAAATGTAAACAATGCCTATTTATTTAACGGAAGCAGTGATTATATTGATATTCCTGCTGGCTCCTTTCTTCTCAATAATTACACTTATTCAATCTGTATAAAACCAACAGCAAATCCACCCAGCTCCAACATTAGGGCCTTTCTTGATTTTGGTAATTCAACCGCTGACCAACACGTTGCAATTGCGAATACCATCCCTTACCCTCTTGGTTTTGGATTTTTAAGTTATTACTCAACCGTAAATACTGCTGACTTAGCTATTGCCGGTTCTTTGCCTCCATTAAACACTTATTACCATATAGTCGCTACGCGCAGCAATTCATATCTAAAGTTATATGTTAACGGAATCATTGTAGACTCCGTTATTGCCCATGGTGCTCCCAATTATGGGACTGGCGCCAAACAAGGAAGAATTGGATGCAGAGTTGGGAACTCTCAATTTTTCCAAGGCGTAATCGATGATGTTGCTATATACAATCGTGTTCTTACAGACGCTGAAATACAAAGCTATTCATGCACGGCATCTCCAAATTCCGGGTTGGTGGGCTGTTACCCACTGGATAACAATGCAAACGACTATAGCGGAAATAATTATAACGGAACAGCACATGGTTTAACGCCAACAACTGACAGGTTTGGAAACGCAAATAGTGCCTATCATTTTTCGGGATCAAGTAGTTATGTAGGACTTCCAACAACCGGTTATCTTCTGAATGAATATTCTTATTCGCTTTGGTGCAGGCCTACTAATCTGCCGCCTTTATCCGGAGGAGCGTATTGTCTGATGGCTATTGGAAACAATGTTGCCGATCAACACATTCTTGTTAACAATACTCCGATACCTTATGTTGGATTCGGTGCTGGAACATACAACTCAAGTGGTACTGGGAATGCATGTTACAATGGTACGCTTCCGACAATTAACCAATGGTACCATGTGGTAATGACCCGTAACAATACAACCATGAAACTTTATGTGAACGGGGTCCTTGGTTGTTCAGTCAATTACTCGAATGCAAATGCAGGATATTTGAATCTTCCCGCCGTAGCCACAATTGGGTCTAGACTCGACGCCTTTACCCAGCTTTTTCAGGGAGACATTGATGATGTGAGAATTTACAATCGTGTGTTGACGCAGTCAGAAATTCAAAACATGCCTGCCTCTTGCAATTGTTCAGTCGCAGTTAACCTGGGTCCTGATACCATCACCTGCAATGGAAATTCAATCACACTGAATGCAGGCAGCACAGGAACAAGTTATCATTGGTATTCAGGGAATAATCCTCTTCCGAATGATACGTTGCAAACTTATCAGCCATCTCAAAGCGGAACATACAGCGTTGTCGTTGACAATGGTGTATGCACGGCAACAGATACTGTTCATATAGACTTCCAACCTGTTTATACCATAACTGTGTCACCGGTAACATCCTGCGGCAACTATATACTTCCCTGGGGCACAACAGCAGTTTCGACGAATAATTACAGTCATATATATAGTCCAAATGGTTGCGACAGTATTATTACCATCCCTGTTACTATCAATCCTGAATACAACATTGTTTTAAATCCTGTTGCCAGCTGCGACACGTTTGCACTTCCCTGGGGTGGATCAGCAACAACGACAAATAATTATAGCCATACTTACAATTCTATTTATGGGTGTGACAGCATTGTGAATGTCCATGTCACCATCAACCATCCCTATAACGTAACGGCAGCTCCTGTTACCGCTTGCGATAGCTCAATACTTCCGTGGGGCGGATATGTAGTAACAACTAATAATTATGTTCATACTTACAGCAGCGTAAGTGGTTGCGACAGCACAGTCAGCATTCAGATAACAGTAAATCCCTCCTATCACTTTAGTTCGCCTCATGTTATTTCTTGTGGCCAATATATTCTCCCTTGGGGAAGCATTGCGATAACAACAGGCATCTACACCCATTCTGTTCAAACAATTTATGGCTGTGACAGTACACGTAGTGTTAATGTGACAATTAATTACATACCACAAGTAACAGCTTTTTCAAACAGTCCTGTTTGCGAAGGAGATTCTCTCCTTTTGAATTCCACTACAGATACAGTGGTTGGTTTTAATTGGACAGGGCCGAACGGATTTCATTCCCATCTCCAAAATCCAATTTTGACAAATTTCATTCTTTCAGACACAGGCATTTACACTCTCCATGCAGGATCTCCGAACGGATGCTCGCCACTACCCATACAAATGCATGTGATATCAGCAAATACAAAGGTGAATGTTACAGGTTCTGATCCACTATGTCTCGGCGATACGCTTTTGTTTAAAAGTGATTATATCCCAAACGCCGTCTACAACTGGACAGGACCAAATGGTTTTAGTTCTCATCTTCAAAATCCTGTCGTTCTGAATCTCTCTCCGCTTGATTCCGGCAACTATTCACTCTATATAACAACAACCGGCTGCTCAAGCGACACTTCATTTATACATGAGGGAACTGTTATTTCTTCTATCGATCAAATACTGTTACCCAATGTCTTTTCTCCAAACAACGATTCTAAAAACGATCTCTACTACTTAGCGGATGTTGAGGATTTTGAAATGAAAATCTTTAATCGATGGGGACAGGAACTCATTACATTGTCACCCTCAAAAAAAATATGGGACGGAACATTTTCAGGAAAAGCAGTTCCGGAAGGAATGTATTTTTATATTCTGAAAGGATCCAACTGTAAAGGCGAACCCATTACACGAACAGGCAACATTTCTCTTTTCAGATAAGATCCCCTAAAAAAGGTAAATCTATTTGCTTGGAAATTAAAATATATACAGTTCCTTTGAACTTGATTATACCAATCCACATCATGATGAAAACAATCTTTACCTTCCTACTTAGCTTCATCTCGTTTGTAGCTTTATCACAAGACAGAATTTATCCGCTCGATGGAAACGCGAATGAAATTTTAAATGGTCTTAACGGGACGATGGGAACTGGAATTAATCAGCCTACACCAACCACCGATCGTTTTAATCGTGATAGTTCTGCGCTCTATTTTAATGGAGACGATTTCATAAATCTACCGATTACGGGCATGACTGCTCCAACATATACTGTTTCCGCATGGCTTTCATATCCCAATGTACTGAATAATGTCAGAATGTGGTTTACAGTTGGTAATCATTCAACAACTGACCAATGGTTTGGAATGGGAGCAAGTCTGGCGTTCAATGGAATTGCTTGCAGTGGCTACAGGATTGGTATGAATTATTTTGGTGTAGCTTCCAATGGACAACCAACTCCGAACCAATGGTACCATGTAATTTGCATTTACGATACGAATTATGTAAGCATGTATGTTAACGGGCAACTGATAAACATTGACTCTAATTACAACGCCTTACCTGATTATGGAAGCAATCCTACAGCATTAATAGGATCAAGAAGTATAAACTTATCCGGATGGATTGGTTCGATCGATGATTTGCACTATTATGATCATGCACTTACAACTTTTCAGATTGATTCAATGTTTGCAAGTGGATCGAATAAAGTAACGGGAACCTGTTTCATCGATTTAAACGGGAATGCAGTCAAAGATTCGAATGAAACGTATGCAACCGGAATTGAAGTGATGAGTGTTTCTGATTCGACGCAATCATTCTCTTGTATAACCAACAGTTCTGGATCGTTTACAACCATTGTAGATACCGGCAATGTTATTACAAACCCAATTGTACCATCTTACCATGTACTTCCCGGTTCATTCAATTCTCAGCATTCCGGCTATGGAAATACTGATACCGTTATGTTTGCACTTACTCCGATCAGCGGAATAACTGATGGAAGTATTTCTTTGGTTCCCGTAACTTCTGCCGTTCCCGGGTTCAACGCCAGATATGATTTGGTTCTTTACAACAATGGTACTGACACACTTTCTGGAACGATCATGTTAATCATGCCGCCGTACCTTGCGTATATATCAAGCGTTCCTGCGGCGGATTCTCTCGTTGTTAATACATTACTGGGAGACACCCTTTTCTGGAACATCTCCGGGCTGGCACCGCTTCAGTCATCCATTATTAACCTTGAGGTATACCTTGCTCCTCCTCCGGTTTTTAATCTCGCTGACACGCTAAATTTTTATGTTTCACTGGATGTGACAAGTTTACCGTTTGATACTTATACCGAGAATAACTTCGCTTATGTACGGCAGGCTGTTGTTGCTTCGCATGATCCGAATGACAAAACCGTTCTCGAAGGAAATTCAATTACGTCTGCACAGATCAGCGCCGGAAATTATCTGACCTATGTGATCAGGTTTCAAAACAGCGGGAACATGGCTGCAAGAATTGTTTCCGTCCTTGATACATTATCATCTAATCTCGACTGGAATACATTTGAAATGATTCATTCAAGCCATGCATATAATGTATCGAGGCAAAATGGAAATATCCTTCGATGGGATTTCCCGAATATATTTCTTGCCGATAGCGCTACTGACCCGGAAGGCAGTCAGGGTTTTGTTAGTTACAGGATTAAACCGAAGACTAACTTATCGATTGGTTCTGTTGTTGAAAACACTGCTAATGTCTATTTTGATTTTAATTTACCCGTTGTTACCAATACGACCAGAACAACTGTAAATGCTGCAGTGCTATCGACCAGTCACCTTGTAAAACAAAGTAACCAGTTGTTCCTTTATCCAAATCCTGTATCCGATAATTTAATGATTGACGGAGCTAACCTGAATGGTATTGTCTCCATTTATAACTCCCTCGGAGAGAAAATGAAAGAATTTAAAATCGTGAATGAAAAAACTGAATTTAATGTCTCTGCTTTTTCCAAAGGAATTTATTACATTTCCTATTTAGACGGTAAGATAACATTGAATAATAAGTTCATCAAGGAGTAATTGGAATTTATGAGCTTAACGGCTAAGTGAACTTCGATGTCCACTTAGCCGTTTTTTTATTCATGCTAAGCCTTGCAACGTTTTTTCGTTTTAACTTGCACCGCGAATCATGGAATCAAACACTCCTCTTGTCACTTTTATTACGGTTGTTTACAACGGCGTTACTGAACTGGAACAGACGATCAAAAGCATTCTTGCCCAGACTGACAAGCGATTTGAATATTACATCATCGATGGCGGGTCCACTGACGGTACACTCGAACTAATTGCAAAATACAAATCCCAAATCGCAGGTTTCATTTCCGAAAAAGACAATGGTTTGTATGATGCAATGAACAAAGGAATGAAAATGGGGAACGGACAATACCTGTGGTTTATGAATGCCGGCGACCAGGTTTATTCGAATCAAACATTAGAGAAAATATTTTCATCGGAGGCCAACGTCCCTCGCCCCTCGTCCCTCGTCCCGGATATTATTTATGGAGAAACAGAAATTCTCGATAAAGACGGAAACTCGCTCGGTGACCGGCGTCTGAAAGCTCCGAAAAAATTAACATGGAGAAGTCTTCAATGGGGAATGGTTGTGTGCCATCAATCTTTTTTAGTGACGCGTGAAAAATGTTTTCAATACAACCTGGAATACACTTTCGCTGCCGATATCGACTGGATGATCCGGATCCTCATGCAGAGCACACAAGTCCGCAATGCAGAATTGATACTCTGTAAATTCAAATCAGGCGGAGTGTCTCAAAAAAACATCCGACACAGTTTGAAAGAACGATTCGGAATCATGGTTCATTACTATGGATTTTTCACCACGCTTTTCAACCACGTCATACTCGGAACAAAATTCTTCTTCTATTATTTACGCCACCGGCGTATTTGATTTTCGCGTAAACGAATACACGATAAAACCAAGAATAATCAAAGTAGCGAGAATAGAACCAGCAATGGATGCCGTTTGTGTCTTGTAATAATATTCCGGTTCAAACTTAAACTCCACTTTGTGTTTTCCGGAAGGAAGAATCATTCCCCTTAAAACATAATTGACCCGGAAGTAAGATGATTTAGCACCATCTACATAGGCGTTCCATCCATCCAAATAATATATTTCGGAGAATACCGCCAATTGCTTTGACGTTGAATTGCTTTCGTACAACAATGCATTCGGAGCGTACGATGTGAGTTTTATCGAAGCTGTTGTATCAACGGTTATATTAAAACCGCTGAGATCTTTTTCGAATCGTTTGTCGATGACGACTGTTTGAGCGGGGTCAAAATTAGTAAGCGCGCTCATCTCAGAATCAGCATTCGGCACCCATTTAATTTCTTTTACAAACCACGCATTGCCCATGGCTCCCGGATTCCGCTGTGCCATTGGTTCCTGGGCATCTTTCGGCTTCACAATAAAATATTTTGCATTTAGCATATTCACGACGTTCATGTTGTTTTTACTCAGCTGACCTTCGATCAGTTCCTGGTAACGTTTTAGTTTCGCGCCATGATAACCGCCGAGCGACTTATGAAAATAAGATGTACTTGCATCACTGAACGGATTTACCGTTACGTTGAAAACTCTGAAATCAGGATCCGGATCCTGTAAAATCTGCAAGTCAGCATTGGTTGGTTCAAACGGTTTCTCCGACTTATTCTTTGAAACGAAGTTATCGTAGTTCATGTATTTTCTATCCGTCGACCACATATCAACCAATACTAAAACAATCAGGATATAAAAAAGATATTGGAGCTTTATTTTCTTCTTCAGAAAAAACCAAAGCGAAGCAAAGGCAAGGGAAATATAAAGCAGCGACATGAATGCACTCATGCGCAACATGCTCTCCCTGTCAGCGTGTAACGCATCCACCGGCCAGCCGATTTGTTTGATTTGTTCGTCTGATTTACTTGCAAAATCTCCCATGAGTCCGGGAACAAGAAAAAGCAACAGGCAAATTCCGCCGGTGATGTAGAACGCATATTTTAATTTCTTAAACATCTCGCCGGTATCTTTCACAGCGTCTGTTACCTTCTTGACAGCGAGAATAGCGAGAAGTGGAATAGCGAATGTTGCAATCGTAATGATCGTAGTCACCGTTCTGAATTTATTATATCCCGGAACGTGGTAAAAGAAAAACTGAGTCAGATCAAAGAAATTTTTTCCCCATGAAAGCATGATGGAGAGAACTGTTGCGATGAGAAGCCACCATTTCAAATCACCCTTCACGACAAATAATCCGAGTACAAAAAGAAAAATAGCAATGGCACCAATGTAATCCGGACCGGCGGCGACCGGCATATCTCCCCAATAGGTAGGAGCATTTTTTACAATTTGACTTGCCTGTCCCGGTGGAATTCCTTTTGCTACAAAAGCATCGTACGTTGCTGAACCTTTGCCCAAGTCACCGCTTTGCCCGCCACCGCGCGCATCAGGAATTAACAAGGTAAAAGTCTCACTAACTCCGTAACTATAATCGGTTGCATAATCAATATCCAGTCCGGTCGATTCTTTTTTTCCTGACAATTCTGATTGTCCGCGCGTGGTACTTTTTCCATATTCATACGTTGACCATAAGTTTGTAAGATTGGGAAGCAACGCTAAAAAAGCTGCAACAGCGAGTACGGCGCATGCTTTCATAAATGGTACAAAGGTTTTATTCCGGAATGCCGTGATCAGTTCAATGAGCATAAGAATTCCAATAATAAATACGAGGTAATACGTGATTTGAAAGTGGTTGGAATAAATTTCCATCCACAAGCCAACGAGTGTAAGCACAAATCCTGAGAGCAAACCACCTTTCAATGTTCTGATAACACCTGCCAGAACTAAAGGCATGAAGCCGATTGCCATTACCTTTGTTACGTGACCGACTTTAATAAAGATAATTGTATACGAACAAAACGCATACATGATAGCACCTGCGATGGCCAGCCGGTAGTCAACTTTAAGTACGATTAAAAGAATATAAAAACCAATGAGGTTGATCAAAAGAAGAAAGATAGGTGCGGCAAAAATCATCCGTAAGAATGAAAAGAACTGCACCATAAAGTTTTCTTTGCTGAAAGTCATAATCTGGTAAGTAGGCATTCCTGAAAACATGGAACCGGTCCACAAGGGATCTACTCCGGTTTTTTGATGGAAGTCAGTTACCTCTTTCGCCTGGCCGCTTGAATTTGCCATGTCATACATTTCTACGCGCTTGCCACTTAAAGCCGGAGCGAAATAGACGCAGCCAATTACAATAAAAATTCCGATCGCGATGATGTGAGGTAAAAACCGTTTATACTTTTCCATAGAGCGTTTTATAAATATTATGCAATCTTAAAAAATTATATTGTTAGTACGGGAGTTTTCGAAATAAAAAATCATGAATTATCTGCAGACGTTTTTTTTGTCGCTTTGAATATGCAGCTAATTCCTGTTTCTTTTCTTGACCTCACCCCAACCCCTCTCCGAAGGGAGAAGTTCTTGTGATTGATATTCTCAGATGTTTTCGCGATAAATATCTTTTCAAAGACAACGTGATTATTTTATTTCTTCGTAATCCACATATTCTCCATCATCGGAACCGGAAGATTTTTTTGTATCAATTTTCTCAATGTAAATTTTTCCTTCACGCTTTCTTCTCCGCTCCTCTTCTTCTTTTTTCTGAAGATCTTTCTGATGCTTTTGCATTGCTGAATAAAAAGAACCGAACATCATTCTTCGGAATACTCCGAAGAGAATGAACACGATGATGAGTATGACGAAGAATTCCTGCACGTTTTATTGAAGATTGAAAATTGAATATTGAATATTGAATATTAGCGGCTATTCGTTTGAGACGTTTTTTGAAGTAATAAGGAAGAATGAATAAGTAATAATCTATTGACTTGTTTTCTTTCTTGTGGAAGCTAATATCCTGGTAAGTTCATCTGCTTCTTTTAATAATTGTTCAATAAGTTTTTTATTAATTAATTGTTCATCCATAATAAACTCAATCCAGAAATAACTTTCATCACATTCTTCGAGAACAATACTAATCTTCGCATGAAAACTCTTTCTCGATTGAGCAACAAAAGCCGCTCTGTAATTGGCAGCAACAGATGTAGAGGATCTAATTAACTGTCCCGACAAGTGTCTTCCTATTACATTTTTTGGTAATGCCATTGCAAGCTTTACACAACGATGAGCAAATCGTTTTGTCCTGATTTTTAAATCAAATTCTTTTTCCATATCTAAAAGTTTTAAAATTGTAAAAAAATAATTTACTACTCAAATTATTACTTATTCATTATTCCTTTTTTAACTTCAATATTCATTTTTTATTCCTGATTCATTATTCCTTATTACTTCCTTCTTCCTTCTTACCTGCTTAGGTACAGGTTTCTTTCCGAATAAACTTTCTGGAAAAACTCATCCTCCAAATCGTCAATAAAATAAATCGCTTCGCCGGTTGATTTCATTTCGGGTCCCAACTCTTTATTTACGTCAAGAAATTTATCGAATGAAAACACTGGGACCTTGATCGCGTAACCGCCTTTCTTCGGGTTGAATTTAAAATCTTTCACTTTGTTAACTCCGAGCATAACGCGTGTAGCATAATTTACATACGGCTCATCGTACGCTTTGGCAATAAAAGGAACTGTGCGTGAGGCACGAGGATTGGCTTCAATCACATACACCTTTTCTTCCTTGATCGCAAACTGAATGTTGATGAGTCCTTTAACCTGCATGGCAAGAGCAATCTTTTTGGTGATATCTTCCATCTGCTTAATCACGTTGTCACTCAGGTCAAACGGTGGAAGAACGGCATTGCTGTCGCCGCTGTGAATACCGGCAGGTTCGATGTGTTCCATGATGCCAATGATGTAAACATCTTCACCGTCACAAATCGCGTCTGCCTCCGCTTCGATCGCTTTCTCAAGAAAATGATCGAGCAGAATCTGATTATCAGGAATATCGCGGAGAATATTGACAACATGCGATTCAAGCTCTTGCTCGTTGATGACGATCTTCATGCCTTGACCGCCCAGCACATACGAAGGCCTTACCAGCAATGGAAATCCAAGTTCACGCGAAAGTTCGACCGATTGATTCGCATTTTCTATGACGCCAAATTTCGGATATGGAATGCCAAGATCTCTTAGCAGCGTTGAAAATCTTCCGCGGTCTTCGGCAAGATCCAATGAATCGAAACTGGTTCCGATAATTTTTATTCCGTGCTTGCTGAGTTTGTCGGCAAGTTTCAAAGCTGTTTGTCCTCCCAACTGAACAATAACACCTTCCGGTTTTTCATGTTCAATGATTTCGATGAGGTGTTCCCAAAATACCGGCTCGAAATAAAGTTTATCAGCAATGTCAAAATCAGTGGAAACAGTTTCGGGATTGCAATTCACCATAATGGTTTCATACCCGCATTCTTTTGCCGCCAGAACTCCGTGAACACAACTGTAATCGAATTCAATTCCCTGGCCGATGCGATTCGGACCAGAACCAAGAATCACAACTTTCTTTTTATCGGTTGGAATACTTTCGTTCTCTTCATCAAAAGTTGAGTAGTAATAAGGAGTCTTCGCTTCAAACTCGGCGGCACATGTATCCACGAGTTTATACACTCGTTTTATACTCAGCTCTTTTCTCTTCTTGTAGACCTGGCTTTCCAAACAACGCAACAGGTGAGCAACTTGTCTGTCGGCATATCCTTTTTTCTTTGCTTCAATCAGTAAATCGCGCGGAATATTTTCAACCGAATATTTTTCAATTTCTTTTTCAAGGACAATCAACTCTTCTATCTGCTGAAGAAACCACGTATCGATTTTTGTCAGCTTCTGAATGGTTGAAAATGGTATTCCGATTTTAAACGCATCATACACATGAAATAAACGATTCCACCGCGGACGTTCGAGTGAATCTAAAATTTCTTCCTGGTCCTGCATCTCGCGACCGTCGGCACCTAATCCATTACGTTTAATCTCCAGCGACTGACATGCTTTTTGCAATGCTTCCTGGAAACTTCTGCCGATGCCCATCGCTTCACCAACCGATTTCATTTGCAAACCGAGGTGACGGTCGCTTCCTTTGAACTTATCAAAATTCCAGCGCGGAACTTTTACAATTACGTAATCAAGTGTAGGTTCAAAAAATGCTGACGTGGATTTTGTAATCTGGTTATTCAACTCATCAAGATTGTAACCGATGGCAAGTTTGGCAGCAATCTTCGCAATCGGATAACCGGTCGCTTTGCTCGCCAATGCTGATGAACGTGATACACGGGGATTGATTTCAATCACGATGATTTCAGTTTCATTTTCCGGATTCACGGCAAACTGAATGTTGCATCCGCCTGCGAAATTACCAATGCCATTCATACACTTGATAGCAAGATCACGCATACGCTGATACGTTGTATCGCTCAACGTCATCGCCGGAGCAACTGTAATAGAATCGCCGGTATGAATTCCCATCGGGTCAAAATTCTCGATGGAACAAATGATGATAACATTGCTGTTGCTATCCCGTAACAATTCAAGTTCAAATTCTTTCCAGCCCCTGATGCTTTGTTCAATCAACACTTCATGAGTCGGAGAAGCATGCAATCCGCGATTGAGAAAAGCATCGAACTCTTCTTTCGTGTGAACAAATCCCCCGCCCGTACCGCCCAAGGTAAATGAGGGACGAATTACCAATGGGAAACCGATTTCCTGGGCGATCTCTTTTCCTTCGAGATACGAAGTTGCCGTTCTGCCTTTGCATACATTCGCGCCGAGTTCTATCATCCGCAAACGAAATTTTTCTCTATCCTCTGTCGTATGGATGGCATCAATGTCGACACCGATTATTCTCACACCATACTTTTCCCACACACCCGACTTCTGACAATCAATGCACAGGTTCAAAGCAGTTTGTCCGCCCATCGTTGGAAGCACGGCATCTATCTTATGTTTTTGTAGAATTTCGATGATCGATTTTTTAGTAAGCGGCATGAGATAAATATTATCAGCCGTTACTTTATCAGTCATGATGGTTGCGGGATTGGAGTTGATGAGTGTTACTTCAATTCCTTCTTCTTTCAACGAACGAGACGCCTGTGAACCTGAATAATCAAATTCGCACGCTTGCCCGATGATGATGGGACCGCTACCGATGATGAGGACTGATTTAAGGGAGTTATCGCGAGGCATTTCCGGTGGTTTATAAACAGTTGATAAGTTAGATTTAGCAAGTAGACAATAGACAATTATTCAGTAGACAAAATAAGACCGGATTGTGAACTTTTAATTGTCTATTGCCTGCTTATTTTCTGATGGCGAAGATAAGATTTTTAAGATTTCGAATTGCGGATTTAAGATTGCGGATTAGAAGTTTCCGAAATTTTAAATCCGGAATCCAAAATTGCTGATTTCTTCTGTTTTATTATCCCTTGATTACCTTTGTCGGGATGGGAAATTTTATTTCACACAAAGGTTTTCATTGGGAATACGAATTTTTCGGCAGCGGGGAAGAAAACCTGCTCGCTTTTCATGGCTTTGGGAATCATGCCTCCGACTTTAAAGTGTTTGAATCATCGCTTGGAAAAAAGTACAAAATAATCTCCTTCAATTTGCCTTATCATGGCAACAGTACCATTGATGAAAACACAGCTGATACATCCATCTCAAAATCTGAACTGAAAGAATTATTTCAACTATTTTTACATCAGCACCAAATCACAAAATTTTCGCTGATGGGTTATAGTTTAGGGGGGAAAATCGTGTTACAGCTGATTGAACTTTTTCCTGACCAAATCAACACCGTTTTTCTTTTTGCTCCTGATGGAATTCGGAATGCCTGGTCAAATGGTTTTGTAACGAGAAATAAAATTGGCAAAGGAATTTACCAGCGAATCATCAACGATCCGTCGCGCTTTCTAAGGTTTGTGACAATGCTTAAAGGAATGAATTTAATTCATGAAAAGCTTTCCGACTTCCTGCACAACTCTCTTAACACACGTGAAAAAAGGCAACAGGTGTGGGATGTGTGGATGTGTTTCCGCGACATCATTCCAGATATCCAGAACATTCAAAACATCATCAATCAACACAACATTTCAATTCACCTTTACTTCGGAAAATACGACCGCATCATTCCGCCATCCATCGGAGAATCATTCGTAAGTAGATTGAAAAATAAAACCGGTTTGCATGTGATAGAAATGGGACATGTAATGGTGAGAGAAAAGATGAATGAGTTTTTGAAGTCGACGGTTGGCAATGAATAGCCAGGATCAGGTTGTCAGTATTAACAATCGACTATTGACTGTTTACGATTCATAGCCGACTATTCACAAATATTTTCTTGACACCTTTCATCTTCATACTTATGTTTGAGTCAGGTAATACCTGCTATGAAGGTGGTACTATAAATCAAAACACGTAACCCGACCCTTCAGGAAAAACCTTAATCACGGTCCAGGACCTACACGATTGAGGTTTTTCTCTTTTTATTATACACGATCCTTAAAAAATACAGGGTCGTCGCACCGGGACTTCTGCTAAAACAATTTCTATCATATTACCAAAGAGACGCTCGTGCGGAGCTTCTTTAGTTTTTTTAGTCCAGTAAGGACGAACTTTGGGTAAAAAATATGGAGGGAAACGTTAATTCCCGAAGGGAAGATCTTTTATTTTAAATGGGATGACAGGAAGAAAAAGCTAAACACAAATAGAACAAAGTAGAGTCACCATACCTTCTTCCCTAAACAAAAAATGCCGCCTTTTTGGGCAGCATTTCAAAAAATATTTTCAAGAACTTTTATTTGTTCTTCTTTTCGTCGGATACAGTTAGTCTCTTGCGACCACGGGCTCTACGGGCTGCTAATACTCTGCGACCGTTGGCAGTAGCCATACGCTCACGAAATCCGTGCTTGTTTTTTCTTCTTCTGTTGGAGGGTTGGTAGGTCCGTTTCATTACAATGGTTCGTTAAATAGTTCAGTTCACCTTTTATTAAGGTCGGCAAAGGTAAAAATCTTTTTCAGAATGACAAATATCATCTTAATTAAGTCAATGTTTTCCAAAAGTCCGGTACTGATTTCATCAATTTACAAATCAATAACTTGAATCAATATTTCGGATGGAAATATCCTGATTTTACCCCCCCAACTTCCAATTTTTCACCTCTAATTTCCAACTTCCAACTTCGAGCATCCTTTTTCCGATTTCTATTTACTAATTTCACCCTCTCAAAATCCTACTACTATGGAATTCAAAAAACTTTTTATACCAGGACCAACGATGGTTCACAAAGATGTACTGGCTCAAATGGCGCTGCCAATGATCGGACATCGCAGCAAAGACGCGTCAGAACTGCAACACAGAATATCCGATAAAATGCGGGCACTGATGTATACCTCAGGAAAAATTGTACTCAGCACTTCTTCGGGCACAGGATTGATGGAAGGTGCTATCCGTAACGCCACTGCCAAACGCGCCATCGTTTTCTCTATCGGTGCATTCGGAGACCGCTGGCATGAACTTGCTAAATTTAACGGAATCGAATCAGACATTCACCGTGAAGAAGACGGGCAGCCGACCATGCCTGAAACCGTCGACAAATATTTGAAGACAGGAAAATATGATGTGGTTACGATCACACACAATGAAACATCGGTGGGAATCATGAACCCGATCGAAGGAATCGCGGAAGTGATCAGAAAATATCCTGATATAGTGTGGCTGGTGGATTGCGTCAGTTCGCTCGCCGGAGCCAAAGTTGAAGTGGATAAACTCGGAATTGATATCTGCATCACGTCTTCCCAAAAGGCGCTGGCATTACCTCCGGGACTTGCCATCGCTTCGATCTCAAAAAAAGCGGAAGAGCGTTTTGAAAAAGTCGGCAACCGCGGCTATTATCTTGATCTCAAAAATCTCATCAAGTACGTTGATAAAAAAGATTATCAATACTCTTCTACTCCATCGTTGTCACACATGTACGCCCTCGATTTTCAATTAGACAGAATTGTGAAAGAAGGATTCGAAGCCCGCTTCACACGTCACATGGAAATGGCTGAGTTCATGATTGAATGGGCAACAAAAAATTTCAAAGTGTTCTGTCGCCCGGGTTTTGAATCTCTGACAGTGACATGTATTGAGAATACAAAAAATATCAACGTAGGTGATTTGAATAAAGAACTTGGTAAACGCGGCATGCAAATCTCGAACGGTTACGGAAATTTAAAAGATAAAACATTCCGCATCGCTCACATGGGCGAACTGGTGATGGATGATATGATTGAAGTGACTTCAGCCATTGAAGATATTCTGAAATTAAAAGAAGTACATGCATAAAACTGTTTACGGTTTACTTTCACCAACGTAAAAAGCAAACTTGTAAACGGAATACTATAATAAAGAAATTACAGGCTTAAATTGGTCTACTTGTTTCCGGTTTACTCCGCTTCGACGTAAACTTGTAAACTATAAACTACAGCAAAGATATTTTTTGTTTACCGTTTACTCAGCGCTGAATAAACTGTAAACCATAAACACACACGTATGATAAAAATTCTCGCCAACGATGGCATTGATTCTGCTGGAAAAAAAATCCTCCTGGATGCCGGCTTTGAAGTGATCTCTGAAAAAATTCCGCAGGAAAAACTCGCTTCATCACTCAACGATTTCGACGCGATATTTGTTCGCAGCGCTACGAAGGTGACGCAGGAAATCATTGAAGCGAATTCCGGTCTCCGTTTAATCGGAAGAGCCGGTGTAGGGATGGACAACATCGACATTGAATTCGCCAAACACAAAGGCATTAAGATCATCAATACACCTGAAGCCAGTTCACAATCAGTTGGAGAACTGGTATTCGCTCATCTTTTTACCATGGCGAGAATGCTTCACGACTCCAACCGTGCGATGCCCGGATGCGATACGAAAGAAAAATTTGAAGCGCTGAAGAAAAAATATTCTTCAGGAATTGAGCTTCGCGGAAAAACATTGGGCATAATCGGCTTTGGAAAAATCGGCCAGGCCACCGCACGCATCGCGCTTGGTCTCGGCATGAACGTGATGCCTTTCAAACTGCATGCTCAGGATGTTAAAATCGAGTTTGACTTTTTCAGAACATACAGCGATGCTAAAATGATGATTACGATGAAATGCGTTCCGTTCGAAAAACTATTGAGCGAAAGTGATTTCATTACGCTTCATGTTCCGTTTCCGAAGGGAGCTGTTCCGGTCATTACGAAAAAAGAATTTGACCTGATGAAAGAAGGTGTTGGCATTGTGAATGCCTCAAGAGGCGGAGTGATTGTTGAAGATGATTTGCTCGATGCTCTTCAATCAGGAAAAGTTTCAAATGCGGCATTGGATGTTTTCAAAGACGAACCGTTGGTGAGAAAAGAATTGAGAGAGCACCCAAATGTTTCTTTGTCACCCCACATCGGAGGATCCACAAAAGAAGCACAGGAAAGAATCGGAATTGAACTGGCTACGAAGGTGGTTCAGTATTTTATCGGGAGCAATTAGTAGTTCGGGGTATTTAGTTCGGAGTTCGGAGACACGTTCTATTTTGAAGTGTCATAACAAGAGTTTGATTCTTTTATTTGAAATCACTTATTATATTTTTTATGAATGATAATGACTTAAAATTTAACTTTGAAGAGTTGTTGGTGTATCAAAAATCATTAAACTTTATTGATTACGCTTACGACATAAAAAGAAAATTTCCGAAAGAAGAAACCTTCAGACTGACTTCGCAATTCATCAGAGCAGCAAATTCTATTGCCCTGAATATTGCAGATGGCTCTGGCGGAACAAAAGCTGAATTCCACAACTTCTTAAGAATTTCAAAAAGATAACAAGAGAATGCGTTGTTTGTATTACTATTGCAACAAGGCAAAAGTACATTGATAGCGAAACAGAATTGGCCGCCAGAAAATTCGCAACGGAAATCTCAAAAATGTTAAACGGTTTAATCAAATCCATTGACCAATAAATACAAATGCTCTGATGAATAACCGCTGGCAGTTTCTCCGAACTCATAACTCCCAACTTCTCCGAACTAAAAACTCCTAACTCTTATGGCTATATTAAAACCCTTCAAAGGCATCCGTCCTGCCAAAGACAAAGTAAAGTTAGTCGCGTCAAAACCTTATGATGTATTGAATGAAAAGGAAGCGCGCATAGAAGCCGGCAACAACACGCTATCTTTTTATCATGTGATTAAACCGGAGATTGATTTCCCGGATGAGTTTGATCATTACGCTCCCGAGATTTATAAAAAAGGAAAAGAGAATTTCGACAAATTGGTTCACGATGGCGTTTTGTTTACCGATGAAAAAGATTGTCTTTACATCTATGCGCAAACCATGAACGGACGCAGACAATACGGAATTGTTGGCTGCGCTTCTGTAGATGATTACCTGAACGGCATTATCAAAAAGCATGAACTCACCCGGCCTGATAAAGAAGAAGACAGAAAAAATCACATCCGGTACAGCAGCTTAAACTACGAACCGGTTTTCTTTGCTTATCCGAATGTTCCTGGGCTGGATGCGATTGTGAGTGAAGTAGTGAAAGCAGCTCCCGAATACGATTTTGTTTCCGATGATGGAATCGGTCATACGTTCTGGGTAATCAAAGATGACTCCACAATCAAAAACATCACTGATCTTTTTTCAAAAGTAAAATATACTTACGTTGCTGACGGGCATCACCGCACCGCAGCCGCAGCCCTTGTTGGAAAAGAAAGGCGTGATGCAAATCCAAACCACTCCGGCAAGGAAGAATATAATTTTTTTCTTGCCGTTCACTTTCCGGATAACCAACTTGCCATCATGGATTATAACCGGGTGGTGAAAGACCTGAATGGTTTATCATCCGAAGATTTTTTAAAAAAACTCACTGATAATTTTGTTGTTGAAGAAAAAGGAAAAGCAATTTACAAACCCGGTAAGCTTCACAACTTCGGAATGTATCTCGATCACAAATGGTATTCACTCACGGCGAAACCAGGAACATTTAATGACGCAGATCCTATCGGAGTACTCGATGTGACAATCCTTTCTGAACGCATCCTCTCCCCTGTACTTGACATCAAAGATTTAAGAATAGACAAGCGAATTGATTTTGTTGGCGGACTGCGCGGACTCGGGGAACTTGAAAAAAGAGTGAATACAGGTGAGATGAATGTCGCTTTTGCATTGTTTCCTGTTACCATGAAACAACTGATCGACATCGCTGACTCAGGCAAGATCATGCCTCCTAAAACCACGTGGTTCGAACCAAAACTCAGAAGCGGACTCGTCGTTCACAGTCTGGATTAAAGTTGAACAACGGTATTGTTTATTGGTTTTATTCATTCGTTTTTTATCTCAGAAGTTGTCAATACTTTTATTGAAAATTAACGCGATAAAAGTCGGAGATTCCCTTAGTGTTTCTTAGTGTGCTTAGTGTGTCAGTGGTAAAGAAAAAATGACCACTGAGAACTATCAGCAACTATAAATTTCCTGAAATTATTTAAAACATTTTCTTAAAGTTTGTTAAATTCGTTTCGGTATTCCGATTAAAATTTACATTGCTCCATATTAAATCCTCAACCCATGACTAAACACAAACTATTTCTTTGTCTTTGCATCTCCGCTTTTCTTTTACAGAACGTAAAAGCCGACGACAGCAAACTGCCAGTTAACTTCTTCAAAAAAACACTGGGCAACGGACTCGAAGTACTGGTAATCGAAGACAACACAGTTCCTCTCGCTACCATTGAGATCTGTGTACGGAATGGAAGTTATACTGAATCGCCTGAATACAATGGCCTGTCGCATCTATACGAACACATGTTTTTCAAAGCGAACAAAGATTATCCTTCACAGGAAAAATTTTTAGATCGTTTGCATGAGTTGGGCATCTCTTTCAACGGAACCACCTCTAACGAACGGGTGAATTATTTCGTCACGCTTGGCACCTATAATCTTAAGCCGGGAATGGAGTTTATCAACTCAGCTGTGCGTTATCCTTTGTTCGACAAAGAAGAAATGAAAAAAGAAAATGTAGTGGTTGACGGAGAGTTTCAACGGAACGAATCGAACCCCGGCTTCTTTCTTTTCGATGAACTGAATTACAAAATGTGGGGAGATCATTATTGCCGAAAGAACCCGATCGGCGATCATGCAATCATCCGCTCCGCTACCCCTGAGAAAATGAAAGTGATTCAGAATAAATTTTATTTCCCGAACAATTCATTGCTGTGCATTGCCGGAAATGTAAATCACGAGGAAGTTTTTGCAATGGCCGACCAGGTTTTCGGAAGTTGGCAGTCAACTGCAACCGATCCTTTCAAGAGGTGGCCGGTTCCTGAATTCGATCACATGGTCGGACAAAATAATTTTATGGTAGTGAATGAAAACGCGAAAGCTCCTCTCCTTGCCGCCGGTATGTTTGGCCCTGACACCAGGAATGATGTGAAGTCTACTTACGCTGCCGATGTTTTCTCTTTTATATTAAGCGAGACGACCGCTCCATTGCAGAAATCACTTATAGAAAGCGGACTTGCTTTCAATGTGGGCTTGAATTACCAGACGTGTAAGTATGCGGGGCCGATCACATTGTTCATGGTGCCGAATCCAGCGAAAGTGAAAGAAGCAGTAAAAGTATTGAAGCAGCAAATGAGTAAATGGGACAGTGATGATTACTTTACGGATGAACAATTAAATACGGCGAAGAATCAATTGGCGATAACAGATGCGTACGGCAAAGAAAAAGCATCCGACTACATCCATACTATTACTTATTGGTGGGCTTCCTCGGATATTAATTACTACGTCAACTACATTGACAACGTAAAAAAAGTGACGCGACAAGACATCAAAGATTACGTTCGGAAATACATCAGGAATCAGCCGTCGGCGTGGGGATTACTGACCAACGAGAGCATGCGTGATAATTTGAAATTAGACACAAGTATTTTTGATCAAAACTGATTCATCTCCTATAAAAAAAGAACCCATGAAAAATATCAGAAACATTTTACTCATTCTATTTTTGTTTAGCTGTTCGATGCATGCATCGGCACAGGATGAAATAATAAAAAAACACCCGGTCAAAAAACAGGATCTGGGAGTGAAAGAATTAATGCTTGACGGAATGAAAGTGATTTACAAACCGTCAACGAAAGACATCATCAGCGTATCGATGTTCATAAAAGGAGGAACCGCTAACTATCCTAAAGACCAGGAAGGAATTGAGAAACTAACGATGAGTGTTCTCGCTGAATCCGGTTCACAAAAATATCCGCATGATTCGTATCACTCATTACTTGAATCGTATGGAACGAATATCGGCGCGCAGACAGGTGAAGATGCCAGCCAGGTAACGATGACATGTCTGAAAAATAAATGGAATGAGTCGTGGGATATTTTTGCCGACCTCGTGATGCACCCGATGTTTGATGAGAACACATTTAACAATAAAAAGGAAGAAGCGTTGAATGATATCAAACAAAATGAAAGTGATCCGGATTCACATCTCGGGAACATGATGTACAACAGTATTTTCAGCGGCACCAATTACAACAAGCTGATCGAAGGAACAGAGACATCGATAAAAGCCATGACGCAAAATGGATTGAAAATTTATTATTCAAACCTGATCCGTAAAAACAAAGCGTATATCGTTGTGGTCGGGAATGTTTCTGAAGCTGATCTGAAAACAAAAATCAGTATGTTGAAAGGAATACCGCTGGGAATCGCCCCCACAGCGCTCACAGACAAACATCCTGATTTTTCAAAATCAAGTTTATACAAAGAAGAACGGAAACTGGCAACCAATTACATCCAGGGAACGATGGACGCTCCATCGCCGGGCACTCCTGATTATGTCGCGATGAAAATCGCCGTGCAGCTTTTAAGCGAACGGTTGTTTGTTGAGATCAGGACAAAACGAAATTTGTCTTATGCGCCTTATGCATACCTCGCCGGACTTAAAACTTCGTACGCCAACATGTATGTATCCACAACCGATCCGGTAAAATCGGTTCAGGTGATGATCGATGAAGTGAAGAAACTTCGCAAAGAAGGTTTCAACGAAAAGGAACTGGTGAATAAGAAAGAAGGATACCTGACGACATATTACATGAATCTTGAAACCAACGCCGCACTCGCGGGAACACTTGGTAACAATGAAAACCTGAGTACGTGGAAGAACTCGTTGAAAGTTCTGGATGATGTTCAGAAACTGACAGTGGATGATATCAACAAGGCGTTCAAAAAATATTCGAATGCGATTCGATGGGTGTATCTTGGTGATACCACGCTTGCGGATGAAAAATTATTTAATCAGCCGTTGGATTAGTTCTTAGTTCTTAGTTATTGGTTGTTAGTTCCCGGATACAGCGCAAAAAATAGTTGCCAGATTTTCTTTTGACTGACTATTTCACCCTGATTGCAAAGGGAATATAATTTGAAACTGATCTCAGCGTACTCTGCTCCTCTGCGCCCTCTGCGTGAAACAAGATAAAGCAGAATCTATTCTAAAGTCCCGTCCCGCAGTATTGCGGGACGGGACTTTTTTTATTGTTTGATTGCCAAATACTACTTTTACCGACAATGGCTATAAACAAAGAAATTCTTTCTGAACTTGTTAAAGAACTTGCGTTAAGAAATGCTACACTGGTCGCGGTTTCGAAAACCAAACCGGTAGAAGCGATACAGGAAGTGTATGCAACCGGTCATAAAATTTTCGGTGAAAATTATGTGCAGGAATTAGCTGACAAGCACGCACTATTACCAAAAGATATTGAATGGCATTTCATCGGACATCTTCAGACCAACAAAGTAAAATTTATTGCGCCGTTTGTTTCGCTCATTCATGGTGTTGATAGTTTAAAGTTGTTAAAAGAGATTGACAAAGAAGCGAAGAAGAATAACCGCATCATCCCTTGTCTTCTCCAGATTTTCATTGCCAAAGAAGAAACCAAATTCGGTTTATCATTTGAGGAAGCCGAAGAATTATTGGCTTCACCTGAACTAAAAAAACTTCAACATGTTCAGATAAAAGGGTTGATGGGAATGGCTACACTTACAGATGATCTTGATAAAATCAAGCGAGAATTTAAAACTCTTGCTTCATTTTTCAATGAGGTGAGGAACTGCCGACTGCCGACTGTCGACTGCCGACTTCTCTCCATGGGCATGACCAGCGACTACAAAATTGCGCTTGAAGAAGGAAGTAACATGGTACGAATCGGATCGGCGATATTTGGTGAAAGAAATTAAAACCTAAAATAATAGATTTAGCTTAGTGTACCTTAGTGTTTTTAGTGTCTCAGTGGTAAAAAAAGAGAAGCACTAAGAGTTAGCGGATCTTTTTAAAAGAATACCAAAACATTGAAATAATTTATGACAAATTCCTTGGGAATTTTTTTCGCATTAATGACCACCCTTTCATGGTCGATCGGAATTTTCCCATTTACACAGGCCGCAAGAAGGTTAGGTTCAAATTCGCTGAATCATTTTCGATTGTTGTTAGCTACTTGCTTGCTAACAATTGTTTCGTTGCTAATTGATACACATAGCTTCATACAACTATTCACCAGCAACTATCTGCAGGCATGGCTCTGGCTGGGACTTTCAGGAATTGTTGGTTTAACGATCGGTGATTATTTCGCATTCAAAATGTACGCCATTCTCGGTGCGCGAATCGGTAGCGTACTTAGCACGCTTGCTCCTGCCGCCACTTTACTTCTCGGTTCGCTTTTAATCGGTGAACATATTTCATGGATCGGTATTTTGGGAATCATCATTACTATTTACGGCGTGATCAACATCAGTCTTGGTAAACGCGAACGTAATTTAATACCAGATCACGGACATGGAAATATTTCAAAAGGAATCATCTTCGGAATTCTTGCTGCTCTTTGCCAGGGTGCCGGATTGGTGATGGCGAAAAAAGGATTTATGGCGGAGCAGCAATTGTCGCAATCGCTTCATCCGTTTCATGCAACGTTTATCAGGTTAACCATTGCCA
This sequence comes from Bacteroidota bacterium, assembly GCA_043783155.1. Classification (GTDB taxonomy): domain Bacteria; phylum Bacteroidota; class Bacteroidia; order AKYH767-A; family 2013-40CM-41-45; genus JAPLDA01. The sequence goes on from JAYVZS010000053.1 coordinate 25,105, forward strand.
CTTCTTCACTCATTCTTTTATCACTGGTAACCGGAAAAATTTCAGACGTGATCAAGCCATTGAAAGCAAACAAAGATCATGGAATCAAGTATGCTGTGATGGGAACATTGTTTGGTCCGTTTCTCGGAGTTTCTCTCTCACTCTATTCTGTTACTTTAATCGATGCTTCTGTTGCACAAACCATTTTCTCGCTTGTACCGGTAGTTGCATTACTATTTTCCTGGCTATTCATGAAAGATAAAATTTCACTTCAGTCGCTGATCGGCGTAGTGGTTGCGATTTGCGGTGTTGTGATTCTGATCTGGAGAGATATTATTTTTCAGAAATTTTTCGGGTGAATAATTTCAAGCATTAACCCCGAAGAAGCTATCCTCCTGCTGTAAAACGTGCTCTATTCAAATTATTCCTTTCCTGAAAACAATGAGAAGCCGTTTCGAGGTTCACTTTTAGCAACCCTTTTCGATCAGATAAACTTAATCTTCCTTGCCGCGAACATACACATGCGCAAAAGCACAAGACCGTTTCTGAAACGTGAGATATTGGTGCTTCCATACGTACGTTCCCGATAGCGTATCGGAATTTCAATGATGCAGAGATTGAGTTTATACGCACCGAAGATCATATCAAAATCGCCGAAGGGATCAAAGTCGCCGAAAAATTTACGGTTCGTGACTAACTTTTCATAGTCCGTTTTGAAAATCACTTTTGTACCGCACAATGTATCTTTAAAAGGTTGTTCGAGCAACCATGAAAAAGCAAACGAGAAAAATTTATTTCCAAGCAGGTTCAGAAAACGCATGGCATCTTTATCCATCTGGTACACCAAACGTGATCCGTTTACGAAATCTCCCAAACCGGATGCAATGGCGTGATAAAACTTCGGAAGATCTTCGGGCGCAACAGTAAGATCAGCATCGAGGATCATCAATATATCACCCGATGCCATCGCGAATCCTTTCTTGCAGGCATCGTTCTTTCCTTTGTGTTCCTGCTGTCCTATTTTAATGTCATGTGTAGCCGAATACTTTTTCTGTATTTGCTTAATTACATCCCACGTATCGTCGGTGGAATTTCCTTCAATGAAAATTATTTCCTGGTGTTTTCCGAAAGCCGGTAAACGGGTAATCGCGTTCTCAATATTGCCGGCTTCATTACGAGCAGGTATCACAATAGAAACAGAATATTTCTGATCCACATTTTCATAGATATCAGGAATCGGTTTCGCGAACGAATACATGTTCAGCGCGAATAACCGGAAGAACGGCATCCGCACCAAAAAGCGATTGAGAAAAGGAGAAAGCAATGGAATGTTAAACGGAAACATCATCGTGTTTACGGTTCGATACGTCTCAAAGCCAGCCAGTGACAATAGATTCCGGATGTCGTGTTGCGACAACCAGTTCTGATGCGGTGTTTTTGTTTTGATATGAAGAAACTCCGCAATCTTGATAAAAGGTTCCCAGAAGAAGTTGTAATAGGTAATAATTATTTTAGTATTCGGGTGAGAAACTTTCCGCAACTGGCTCAATACTCCCTGTATATCATCGACAAAACCGATCAGGTTGGAGACGATGATGAGATCAAATTTTTCATTCAACTCTAATTCTTCGGCAGCCATTACATGAAATTCAACATCACTGAATCGGCCGCGTGCAATGTCAATCATCTTTTCACTGAAGTCGATTCCGACTTTTCGTTTTCCTTTGATCTCATGGAGAAGTTCACCGGTTCCACATCCAACTTCAAGCACTGATATGGCTTCATGAGAAAAGTAATTGCAGTATTTCGTAATGTCATTCCAGTAATATGAATGTCGTTTGCGATCGGCAACTCTGTTGGGAGCAAGTGAATTAAAATATTCTTTGTAACGCAAGAGGATAGAAGTTTATGAGATTCGTTTATTTTTCTCCGTAAATAATAACTGACCCGGCTATTTCTTTCAACAGCGGAATTTTTTCAATCACCTGCCCGATGCCGCTTACGACACCGATTAAAAAACCGGGAACAATGGGATGGAGAAAGTCGTACGGAAAGATGTCGACATTTTTAAATCCTTTATCGTTCATGAGTTTTGAAAATTTCCAGCGGACAATAGCTGTTTCATCCGGAGAATCGCCCAGCCATTTCTTTATGAAAGGAATATTTTTCTGAATAAGAATTTGTGGATTGATCATGTTGGGTTCAGCGAAAATCATTCGTCCGCCCGGCTTCAACACGCGCATGATTTCAGTGAGGGAAGAATCAAATTCAAGGTGATGCAAAACAGAACTGCCGTACACGACATCAAAAGAATTACTTTGAAAACCAGAATGCATCGCATCATCCACTTTAAACGACGCCTCCGGCAATAATTTGCGCGCTTCTTTCAAAAGATCTTCTGAAATATCAATGGCAGTGATGTCCGCTTTTGTAGCGTTGTAAAACTTGCGTGTGAATAATCCCGTACCACAACCAATCTCAAGAACCTTATCGCCTGGCTTTACATTCGCGAGCTTGATGAAATAACCCGCGCGTCGGTCGGCACGTTTTCTTCCGGCGGGACTGTCCCAATTCCACACATTCTCCGCGCCTTCTGCAAGGAGCTTTTTCCCATGTGCAATTTCATTCTCTATTCTTGTACTCATCATTCATTAAAATTTATCACCCGTCATATCACGCCTGCTTGCAAGGATATTCGCGTCACTAAGAAATTCCACTTTCATTTTCGAGACATCTTCTTTTGTCAACAGAGTAAGTTGTTCATCAGCAACTTTGTGTATTTTGAAACCATATTCTGTCAGCAAATCATACACTTCAACGGCCGAACTTCCCGCACACTTTAGTCCATACGGCCAGAATTCGGTGAACAGAATAAGATCAGGATTAGCGGCAATTGTTTGCTTCATTCCTTTCAACGCGTCTGCTTCAAAACCCTGTATGTCCATTTTGATAAGACCAACATTAAAACGTCCATTTACGTATTCGTCAATGGAAACTTTTTCAACGTAATATTTGTCCAAATAGTTCTCCGGTTCGTATGTTCTGTGGTCAACATTTAGCAGTCCGGAAGTATAAAGTGTAAGATTTCCCGATTCTTTTGCAACTGCCTTCTGGATAAGCGTAACATTCAGATTGGTTTTCAACTCCTTCTTTAAATGCATAAAGTTGGTTGCGTCCGGCTCAAAACAATATACAAGACCACCAGGCCCGACACAATCAGAAAGAAACCGTCCATAGAAACCAATGTTGGCGCCGATATCCAAAACAGTATTACCCGGCTTTATAAGTGCGCGGATCAATTTCAGGTGGAATTTGTCTTTCCTGTTTTTAAAATTAAAATACATCTGCCTGTAAATCGGAAATGCAAATTTGTAAAGTACAGAGGCGATTTTTAGTTTTTGATTTTCAAACATGCTGTAGCTATAAATGAGGGCTTAAAAATATGTTCAAACATAATTGAAATTTACCGGTTTTAGCTTTTTGTTTTTCAACGTTGAAGATGAATAATATTTTTTACCTTGAAAACAACGACATCAGGGATATTGTATATTAGCTACCTTTTAAAATCACCGGGAATGAAATCTAAAAATCGTTCGGCATCACGAAACGAAAAAAAAATCGCGCTTGTTGAAACTCCAATGCGTCAACAGTTATCGCCGAAAAAACTTTCAGCTTTATTGGCTGTCATCTGCGCGGTAGCCGGGTTTTTACTTTATGTCAATACGCTCGGACATTCCTACACGATTGACGATGACACGGTGATGCAAAAAAATAAAATCGTGACACAAGGTATAAAAGCAGTTCCTGAAATTCTTACAACTCCCTATCGAAAAGGATTTTGGGACCGGCAGGAAGGAATGTACCGTCCGCTTTCATTAATCATGTTTGCCGCGGAATGGCAGACAGCACCGGCAAAACCGTTTCCCGGTCACCTCATGAACATCATCCTCTATGCGCTAACGGGATTCGTTTTGTTTATCACGCTAAGAAGTTTGTTGAGTACGTATCACATCATGATTCCTTTTCTGGCAACTTTATTGTTCATCGCTCATCCGTTGCATACGGAAGTAATTGCAAGCATCAAAAGTCGTGATGAAATCCTTAGTTTTCTTTTTGTGATTCTTTCACTGTTCCTGCTATTCAGTTATGTGAGAGATGGCAAACAAATGGTTCGTCTTATCGCTTCAGTATTCTGCTTTCTTTTTGCCTTACTCTCTAAAGAAAGCGCTGTGACCTTCGTTGCTATCATTCCTCTTTCACTTTTCTTCTTTACCGGCTTGTCTGCAAAAAAAATCACACAATACAGTTTATTCTTTTTCATTCCTGTTGTTTTTTATTTCGGAATGCGCTATAATGCACTGCATGGTTTTGTAAGTACCGCTGAAATTTTACCGATCAACAATTCAATGATAGATGCGGAAAATCTGTTGAGCCGCATCGCGACAGCCATACGAATTCTCGGAAAATATTTCGGCTTACTGATTCTTCCGACACCGCTTTCATTCGATTACTCATACAACCAGATTCCGAATGTAACATTTGGAGATGGACTTGCCTTGCTTAGTCTCATCGTGTATGGAGCCATGACTTTTTTTGCAATCAAAAATTTTCGAAAAAAAAACATTTTCGTTTTTTGCATCCTTTATTTTTTCGTGACGATCTCCCTTGTATCCAATCTTGTCTTTTTAATTGAGTCTACGATGGCTGAACGATTCTTATATACCCCCTCCCTGGGGTTCTGTATCGCGTTACCAATATTGCTCTCAATGTTTTTTAAGGGCGCTTCAAAGAAAAAAGAGAGCCATCAGAAAAATTTTTCTTCCTTCAGCAAACCGGTAACGTTGATTGTGTTTCTGATTGTATTGTTATATTCAGTGAAGACAATCAGCCGCAACGCCGAATGGAAGACCAGTTATACACTTCTGAAAAAAGACATCACCACAAGTCCTAACAGTGCAAGGATCCGATATGCGTATGGCGCCGAGCTTTTTTTAAATCACGCCATGAATGAAAAAGACCCGTATCGTAAAGCAAGCTTTATAGATGATGCCATCGCTCAGCTTGAAGCAGGGGTAGCGATTCTTCCGACGTATGGAAATGCTTTTTACCAGTTAGGGATGGCCTATACGGAAAAGAAAGACGGCGCTAATGCTATAAGATGTTTTGAATCAGCTAAGAAAAGTAAGACTTGGGATGAAGCAGATCTTTTTATTTCATCCGGCCTTGCTTATGGGTTAGCGAAACAATACGACAAGGCCTTTGCTGAATTTACAAAGGCGGTTGAAATGGATCCTAAACAGAAAGAAGCTTTTTGTAACTGGGGATTTTACCTTTGTGAAGCCGGGAAACCACAGGAAGCCATTGAGAAATTAAACAAAGCCATTTCAATCGATGCAAAGTATACAAACGCACTATATAATCTGGGAAACGCGTATGCGCAGGAAGGAGATTTCAAACAAGCCATCGTATACTACGAAAAAGTAATCGCCCTGGATTCAACGTATGTTGACGCAATCAATAACCTTGGCAATTGTCATGTGGCCTTGAAAGAATTTCCGCTTGCCATGCAGTCGTTTGAAAAAGTGCTTACTGTTGATCCGGCTAATTTCAAGGCGTTGAACAATCTTGGTTTTATATACCGGCAGTCGGGAGATGAAAAGAAAGCACAGGCATACTTCTCAAAAATAAACAAGCAATAATTTTTTTGCCAACCGCTTTCATTCAAAAAATTAAAACGATTTCATCCTGATTATCCATGAGCAACGCGAAACAACTGAAGAATAAAAAAAAACCGGAGTTGAACAAAAATTCCACTCAGAAAAAAACGGCGATAAAGAAAACCGGTTTTACGCAATGGTACTGGATCATCGGAATTCTTGTGCTCACACTTATTGTTTTTTTTCCTGCTATTAACAATGCTCTTACCAATTGGGACGATCCTACTTACCTGAATGACAATCCTCTTATTCGCCACTTAAACGGTGCCAGTGTCAAACGAATTTTCTCTGAAGTTTATTTCGGGAACTACCAGCCGCTTCACATCCTTTCGTACGCGATCGAATATAATTTTTACAAATTAAATCCAACAGGTTACCATGCTACCAGTGTCATCATGCACCTGATCGCGACAGGACTTGTTTGCTGGTTTATATTTTCACTGACACAAAATTCAATCATGACTATTATTACCGGATTGCTTTTTGGTATTCATCCGCTCCATGTTGAATCTGTGGCGTGGGCGGCAGAACGGAAAGATTTATTATACTCTATATTTTTTCTCGCATCATTGGTTCTATATATTAAATATATACGCAGCAATGAAAAAATGAAATACATCCTTTTTGCTTTTATCCTCTTTGTTCTTTCTATTTTATCGAAGGCCATGGCGACTTCTCTTCCACCCGTCTTAATTCTCATGGACATTTACTTCAAAAGAAAACTGAACACTAAACTGATACTCGAGAAGGTTCCCTTCTTCGCTCTTGCAGTTAGCTTCGGACTGATCGCCACCAATACCGTTTCTAAAACCGGTCAGGTTTCTTTACATGTCTTTAGTTTATTTGAACGCATTCTGTTTGCGACGTCTAATATATTCACCTACCTGTGGAAACTGATTCTGCCGATTAATTTATCTGCGTTCTACCCTTACCCGGCTAAACTCGGTCATGGCCTCCCGATTTATTATTACATCGCGCCGGTTGTCGTTATCGGAATTGCCATTCTGATTCTTCTCTCACTGAAAAAAACGAAAATTATTTTCTTCGGAGCCGGCTTTTTTCTCGTTTGCATTTTTTTGGTGCTTCAATTTTTTCCTGTCGGGCCCACCATCATTTCTGAACGTTACGTTTATCTTTCATCAATCGGTTTCTTTTTTGTGATCGCATACTTCATCAATCAACTTGTTGAAAACCGACCGACAATCAAAACGCCATTGTATGCAGGGTTTGCGGGCTACTGTTTATTTTTATGTGTTGCTACCTATCAGCGTTGTGAAGTTTGGAAAGACAGCATGAGTCTCTGGAACAACGTCCTCGAACAATTTCCGAACGAAGGAATGGCATTGAACAACCGCGGGAATATTTATGGCAAAGAAAGAGGAGAACTTGATCATGCTTTGGCTGATTTCAACCGATCCATTCAGTATCAACCCGATTTTGAAAATGCGTATGCGAATCGTGGAATCGTTTATTGTATAAAAGGAAAATTTGATCTTGCCATCAAAGATTTTGACAAAGCGTTAGAGTTGAAACCACTTTACTTCGAAGCGCTTGTGAATCGTGGAATCGCGTATACGCAGATCGGTCAGTTTGATAAAGCCATTAAAGACTTCACCACACTGATGGGAATAAAAAATGATGATGCAACATTATATCAGAACAGAGGCGTTGCCTTTACTCAAAGTAAACGATACGATGAAGCGATTACGGATTTTAATACGGCGCTTTCCATGGATCCGAATCTCGCTGAAGTATATTATCGCCGGTCGACAGCACTCTATAACAAGAATCAATTCAAGGAAGCGTTTGATGATGTTCAACGCGCGATGAGCATGGGAATTAAAGTTGAAGACAAATATTTCGAAACGATCAAGCAGGCGGCAGAAAGAAATCAGAAGTGAATTGAAAGTATAGACACAACGTGATTTTCTATACTTAGTGTTTCTTAGTTTTCTTAGAAAGTGTTTAAAATTCATTTCAAATATTTACTATTGCACATGCTTCGACTTCGCTCAGCATGACCCCGCGCACGATGTCACCCTGAGCGAAGTCGAAGGGGGCGTGGGCTATATCATTTTCTCGCATAGAAATTTAAACAGTTTCTTAGTGTCTAAGTGGTAAAAAAAAAATAACCACTAAGAAAACGAAGGTTCACTGAGAATTATTCGAAGTATAAAATTACTTTTCTTCATTCAGCATCGCTTCCAACGCCAACCTGTACGACTCCAAACCAAATCCAGCAATCACACCTTTACAATTTTTCGCCATCAAAGAAACATGCCGGTAGTCTTCTCTTGCATATACATTCGAGATGTGAACTTCTATGACAGGAGTTTTGATGGCAGCAACAGCATCTGCAATGGCAACGGAAGTATGCGTATAGCCACCGGCATTTAAAATGATTCCATCATAAATGAATCCAACCTCATGTAATTTATTGATGATCTCACCCTCAACATTGCTTTGATAATATTCCAGTTCGATCACTTCGAAAAGTTCCTTCAACTTTTGAAAATAACTTTCGAAATTCTGCTTTCCGTAAATGTCATTTTCTCTTGTCCCAAGCAGGTTGAGGTTCGGTCCGTTGATAATGATGATTTTCATTGGTGCAAAGAAACCATTTTTATCAGAAAGAAAAACAACAACAAGGACACGAGGATTCTTTTTGCCTTCGTTGTAAAAAAAATTTGAAAGAAGCGGAGAATGGGCGAGCGGGAGAATGAATCGTGTAATCACTCTCTAAAAAATAAATATAGAAAATGGGTGAGCGGAATATGGGTTCGATGGAATCTTTTTTAATATGAAACGAAAACACCGATAAAAACGTTCAACATCTTACATGACATGGAAAAGTTACATCACCGGATTTAAATCGTACCTGAAATTAGAGCGATCGCTGTCGGGGAATTCTGTGGAAGCTTACCTGCACGATGTAAGTTTGCTTGACCAATATCTGAACGTTTCAAAGATCCATGTGTCTCCTGCAGAAATTCAACTCAGGAATCTCCAGGATTTTATCAAGTGGATCAACGAACTTGGAATGAGTGCTACCAGTCAGGCACGTATCATATCCGGCATCAAAGGTTTTTTCAAATACCTGTTGATGGAAAATTTAATCGTTAACAATCCTTCTCAATTGCTTGAAACTCCAAGACTCGGAAGAAAATTACCGGATACATTAAGCATCGATGACATCAACCGTCTGATTGAAGCCATCGATCTCAGCAAACCGGAAGGAACACGAAACAAAGCCATCCTCGAAACCCTTTACAGTTGCGGCCTCCGAGTAAGCGAACTCGTAAACCTGAAAATATCAAACATGCATCTTGAAATTGGCTTCCTGAAAGTGACAGGTAAGGGCGACAAGGAAAGACTTGTTCCCATCGGCGGTGTAGCGACAAAACTTATTCGTCTTTATATTTCCGGAATCAGAAGTCACCTCACGGTGAAACCAGGCAGTGAAGATGTCGTCTTCTTAAACAGGCGCGGAAGTAAACTCACTCGTGTTATGATTTTCACAATCATCAAACAGCTCGCGAAAAAAATCAACCTGAAGAAAAAAATCAGTCCGCATACTTTTCGACATTCTTTCGCCACACATTTAATTGAAGGCGGAGCTGATCTTCGTGCCGTACAGGAAATGCTGGGACATGAATCGATCACGACCACAGAAATCTATACACATCTCGACCGCGATTATTTAAGGCAGACGATTTTGGAGCATCATCCGCGAGGGTAAGCGAAGTAATAAGGAAGAATGAATAAGGAATAAATCGGGTATCGGGGCTTCTCGCTTCGAAGGGGTATTAGTTGTAAAATAATCGGAGACTTCCTTCGTGCTCTTGGTGCATGCTTTGCGAACTTTGCGGTAATGAATAAATTTTAACGCAAAGATCACAAAGAAATACTAGCATAAGGAATTCTTCCAACGAATTTCAAGCAGCTTCTAAGAAGCTGTCTAAAAATGGTTTCAAAGCAATACTTATCGAAAATTTCGCAGATAAACACAGATGACAGATCTATAAATTTGTAAAAATTTATACG
>JAYVZS010000054.1:0-151827 GCA_043783155.1 Bacteroidota bacterium
CGTATCGGGATCTGATGGGAATTATTCCCCGCCCCTTGGGGCGATCGGAAAGAATTCCCATCAAATACTCCGCTGCTCTGCGGCGGAGATGTTTATTCAGGTTGAGTTTTTTTCGCGATGACGATACATTCCTTTCCACTGTAGGCACGAAACATTTTAAGGTTTTGTTTTGAGAGATTGTAAGAGAGAATTTCTACAATGTCCTGCTCATCATCTACTACTAACACTTTTTTAATTTTATTCATCTTTTAAAGTTTAGACAAAGGTGTCTTTCTTGTGTCAACCCGGAGTTTCAGTTTTGTAAAGATTATGTTATCAGTTATATGTTGTTTAGTTCATTGTTCGGAGACTTTTTTGTTTACTTCGTGTAAAATTTCATGTATGGCATTTTTTGAAAAGTATCTTTACCTGAAGAAATCTAAGCTTCCCGGAGCCGGCAAAGGTTTGTTTACCCGTGTTGATATTCCTAAAGGTACGCGCATCGTGGAGTATAAAGGGCGACTGCAACCATGGAAAGATGTGAAACATGAAGACGGACGCAATGCCTATTTGTTTAAAATTAATTCACGCGTTGCAATCAATGCAGAGCAGTATTTAAAAACGTTTGGTCGCTACGCAAATGATGCAAGAGGTTTTATTCGAGCAGAAGGATTGCGTAACAATGCCGATTACGAAGTGGAAGGGAACCGTTGTTTTATGGATGCGACACGGAAAATTAAAAAAGGCGAAGAAATATTTGTCGCTTACGGAGGCAATTTCTGGTCGTTGATGAGGAAGATCAGGAAGGAAACAGAAAAGCAAACCAAACAATTTTCTACTTTCAACAAATGAAAACACTTTATCTTCTCCGCCACTCCAAATCAAGTTGGGATCATACTGAAATTTCAGATTTCGACAGGCCGCTAAATGAACGGGGTTATTCAGATGCTCATCTGATGGGTCAGTCTCTTTTTGAAAAAAAGATCAATCCTGATCTCATTATTTCAAGTCCGGCAATACGAGCGATGAGTACGGCGCTTATTTTTTCTCTTCACCTCAAATATCCTGTCGATCAAATCCGGATCAGGAAAGATTTATATGACTCAACAATGAAACACTATTTACAAATCATAGCAGAGGTGGAAGAAGTGTCGTCAATCATGCTTGCCGGACATAATGAAACCATTACGGAGATTGCTCAAAAACTTTCAACGCAACGCATTCTCGAACTAAAAACCTGCGCTGTTGTGGCGCTTGAGTTTGATATCAGGTCGTGGAAAGAAATCGGTACTTCGAAAGGAAAACTGATCTTTCATTTTGATCCGAACACGATAAAAGACTCATAAAACCAATGTTAAGTTAATATTAAGGTTGCCGTTTTTCTTGTCTTATTGAGGAATTTTCCAAAGATTTACTGCCTTCTAAGTCATAGCTTTACATAGCTCCTGATAATACTTGCCTGAACACAGGGAAATTTGCTTAACTTCATCACTTGTAAACCTTATTTGTTATGGACAAAAAACTAAAAAAAAAAATTGAGACTCAGATTGTAAGTGCAATCGAAGGAATTCTTTCCAGTATCAACACGTCCGCTTCGGAATCCGCGAAAAAGAAAATTAAAGAAGCGGGAAAGATGATCGCTAAAAAATTCGCTAAGGAGGTTGCTTCATCTCAAAAGAAAAGTACGAAGGCAAGTGCTCCCAAAAAGGACGCGAAGAAAAAGAGCAGCGGTATTCTTCCCAGGCCAAAGCGCGACAGTCACGGGAGATTTTCAAAGAAGAAAAAATAACAGTGGGAAGTTTTAATATGTTAAAGAATAAGAATTTTTTTATCAATCGTGACCTAAGCTGGCTTTCATTCAATGCGCGGGTGTTACAGGAAGCCGAAGATCCCAATGTACCTGTGTTAGAGCGTATCCGGTTTCTCGGAATTTTTTCGAATAACCTGGATGAGTTTTTCAAAGTTCGTGTAGCGACCATTCGAAGAATGACGAAGCTCGGAAAAAAAGCGAAAGATCTGCTGGGTGCGGATCCGGATGAATTGCTCGACAGGATTCAAAAAATTGTGATCAGGCAGCAGGAAAAATCGGAGGCCATTTATCATCGTTTATTAAAGGAACTGGAGCATGAAAATATTTTCATCATTGATGAAAAGCAACTTACTCCGGAAGAAGGGAAATATGTACGTGATTATTTTCTCGACAACGTTTTTCCGTTTCTCGTGCCGGTGATGATTGATACGGCCCCTAAATTCCCTTACCTGAAAGACAAAGCCATTTACCTCGCCATTAAACTCAGCAGGAAAGATAAATCCAGGAAATCAAAATATTCATTGATTGAAATTCCGACGGATGTGGTATCTCGCTTCCTTGTTCTTCCGGCAGAGGAAAATAAAAAGAAAATTATCCTGCTCGATGATGTGATTCGCTACTGCCTCGATACCATCTTTTCAATTTTTGATTATGATGAACTGGAAGCGTATACTGTTAAGATGACGCGGGATGCTGAATTGGACATCGACAATGATATTTCGAAAAGCTGGGTAGAAAAAATTTCCAAAAGTGTAAAAGAGAGAAAGAAGGGCGATCCTGTTCGTCTTGCATACGATCAGAAAATCCCTGTCGACTTACTCAATTTTATTCTGAAAAAAATAAAACTACACAAGGAGGAGTCGTTGATTCCAGGCGGACGTTATCACAACTTCAAAGATTTCATTAATTTCCCTAACGTTGGACGTGCTGCCTTACGTTATCATATTCCGCATACACTTGATCATCCTGATCTGAGCGGAAAAGCAAGTTTATTCAAAGTGATTAAAGAGAAAGATATTCTTCTTGCATATCCTTACCAGTCGTTTCATCACATCAACGATCTGTTGCGCGAAGCTTCCATTGACCCCAAAGTGCAATCGATAAAAATTACGATGTACCGTGCAGCGAAAAGTTCAGGAATCATTAATGCACTCATCAATGCTGTAAAAAACGGAAAACAGGTGACGGCTGTTGTTGAATTGCAGGCAAGATTTGATGAAGAAGCGAATATTTATTTTGCGAATAAACTGGAAGAGGCGGGAGCGAAAGTGATATTCGGAGTTCCGGGACTGAAAGTTCATTCCAAGTTATTTGTGATTACGAGAAAAGAAAACGGCAAACTTGTGAATTACGCTCATATCGGTACCGGCAATTTCAACGAACAAACTGCTAAAATATATTGCGATCATTCTTTGCTGACTGCTGACAAACGCATTACGGAGGAAGTGGTAAAGTTGTTCAACTTTTACCAGGATAATTTTAAAACAGGAATGTACAAGCATCTTGTTGTCGCCCCGTTCAGCATGCGCGAAAAATTTATGCATCTTATTCACAAAGAAATAAAAAATGCGAAAGAAGGAAAACCCGCTTATATCATTTTGAAAATGAATAGTCTTGTCGACAATGAAATGATCAAAAAGCTTTACAAGGCGGGAGAAGAAGGAGTCAAGATTAAATTAATTATTCGGGGCACATGTTCACTTGTTCCTGGAATAAAAGGCGTGAGCGACAACATTGAAGTGATCAGCATTGTAGATAAATTTCTGGAGCATAGCCGTATATTTATTTTTGCGAACGGAGGCGAAGAAAAATATTATCTTTCTTCCGGCGACTGGATGTTCCGCAACCTGGATGCGCGTTCTGAAGTCGCTGTTCCCGTTTATGATAAAGATATTCAGCGGCATCTAAGGCAGTATATCACCATCCAGTTAAAAGACAATACGAAGGCGCGCATCGTCAGCAAAGCGCAGGACAATTCGTATGTTCAATCTGTAGGCGGAAAATCGGTTCGTGCGCAGGATGATATTTATAAATGGCTGTTGAGTGAAAAATCGGCTCGAAGAAATAGTTCTGAAGGAGTGCCGGTTGCCGGACATAAGCATTCACAGCCGCTTATTTTAAATTGACATCGGAGTATTGATAAGATTTTTTTTGTCATGAAAATAACCACCCTTTTTTTATCATTTTTGTTTAAGAAATCTTTCTCAAATGAAATATGCTGCGATTGATATCGGTTCCAATGCCTCACGGTTGTTGTTAAGCAATGTGGTGGAAGAAAGCGGGGAAACTCATTTCAAAAAGGCAGAGCTCATTCGCATTCCATTGCGCTTGGGAGAAGATGCTTTTACATTGGGAAAAATTTCGGAGAAGAAGGCGTCGAGGTTCATCAAGATCATGCATGCCTATAAACTTTTGATCGACGTTTTTGAACCCGTTGATTTCCGTGCCTGCGCTACTTCTGCTATGCGAGATGCCTCCAACGGGGAAGAAATTATGCAGCGTATCCGTAAAGAGTGCGGGTTGAAAATTGAAATTATCACCGGTCGGGAAGAAGCGGATCTTATTTTTTCAAATCATGTGGAAGAACACCTCGATAAAAACAATTCGTATCTCTATATTGACGTTGGAGGAGGAAGCACGGAGGTTACGTTGTTTTCAGGTGGACGATGTCTTGTTTCCCAATCGTTTGATATCGGAACCATCCGTTGGCTCAATCAGCAGGTACCGAAGGAAAAATGGTATGAGTTTAAAGATTGGGTGCGACTGATTACAAATGGTCATCAGCCATTAACAGCGATCGGCTCCGGAGGAAACATCAATAAGATTTTTAAAATGCTGAGACGGAAAGAAGGACAAACGCTTCCGTTTGAAAAGCTGAAAGAAATCTATGCTGAAATGAAGCTTCACACAGTTGAAGAACGAATGGAAATATGGGGACTTAACCCCGATCGTGCAGATGTGATTGTCCCTGCCGCTAAAATTTTTCTCGGTGTGATGAAAGCCGCTCAGATCAATGAAATTATTGTTCCCCAGATTGGCTTATCAGATGGTATCGTTCACCAGTTGCATGAAAAGAACAGGCAAAAGGCATTGCAAAATGTTTGAGTGAATTTTGTGATTGAATGATTTTTTCGTCTCCGGAGAAACTAAATACAACATCCGTTGTTATCCTGTTGTTAGTCATTGGTAATTTAGTTTGGTGTTTGTAGACTCTCCCTGTTGTTTTTTACGGAACGCTGAACTAATTCCTACAGACTCTTAACTCAACCCGATGCATTTATTTCAACGGACTACTCAAATAGAGAAAAACACAGGTGAGGTTTTTAATTTTTTCAGCAAGGTCGAAAACCTGAACCTGATTACTCCGCCTGAATTGCAGTTTAAAATATTGACTCCGTTACCGGTTGTGATGGAGTGGGGTACATTGATTGATTATCAACTGAAGCTAAACGGAATTCCATTCCGCTGGAAAACAAAAATCATTCACTGGGATCCACCTTTTACCTTTATTGACTTGCAGGTAAAAGGTCCGTATCGAATATGGAAGCATACACATTCATTTATTGATAAGGGTAATTTTACTGAAATGAGTGACCGGGTGGAATACCTTGCTCCGGGCTGGATTTTAGAACCTTTGTTGAACCGTTTTTTCATTCGAAAAAAGGTGGAAGGAATATTTGATTACCGTGAGAAACAAGTTCAAAAGTATTTTAAAAATTCTTTTCTTAAATAAAATAAGGATACGTGATATTCTTAACCTCCTTTGTTGTTAAAATAAATGAAACTTTTAACTTTGAGAAAAAAAACTCATGGCACTTACACCGGAAACAAAAAAAATAATTTTTGAAAAAGTAAAAAAACAATTGGAAGCATGCACCCCACCGATGGTTTATAAAAAAGGATCTGAAGATGGGTATGAACTGATGGGTAACAAACCTGTCCCGTACGGGTTCAAAAAAGAAATTGTACCGGGAATGTATTTTGCTTCAGTGGTAATACGGAAGGATTCAGTTAACTTTTATTTTTTTCCTACTTATATGAATCCTGACGAATTTAAAAGTCTTGCTCCGACTATTTACAAATGCCTGAAAGGAAAAACATGTTTCCATTTTAAGAAAGAAGAGCAGGTGGATGAAAAAGAATTGAGCGCGATGTTAAAAAAAGGAGTGCAGGCATGGAAGAAGGCCGGCTATTTGAAATGAATGGATTGAATCTGTTTTTTCTTATTCACCTGTTATGGTTGTTCGCAAAGCTGCCAAAAGTTATTTAAGATAGAAACGGCTGCAACAAAATTTTCAAAAGTGATCGGCTTGATTACATAACCGGCAACATTATAATTGTATGCTTCAAAACGATCCTTGTCATCATTGGAAGTAGTCATTACAAAAACACTGATGCTGTGAAGAGCCGGATCCGCTCTTAATTCTTTCAGGAACTCGAGCCCGTTCATTTTCGGCATGTTGATGTCAAGAAGAATGATACGCGGAAGCGGAGTGATTTTTTGTTCTCCGTTTGTCCCTCTTAATTTATCGAGTGCTACAACGCCATTGTGAGCAATGTTAAGCGGGTTGAGAATGTTGTTTTTTTTGAATGCACGCTGTACATTCATAACATCCACTTCATCGTCTTCAACCAAAAGAATATTTACAATTTTATCTGACATTTTATTTGATATTAAAGTTCAATTTGAGATTACAAGTGCATTGCTGAAATCAATCAAACGTTGTTTGGATGCGAATTATAAATCTGACGTGCCGCTATGTTTACGTATATTATTTTCATAAGGTTATTCAGCAAAATGACCGGATTTCTTACAGTTCAGTATCATTCTTCGTAAACCGGCGTAAAGGGTAGCCATAGAAACAGAAGTGTGTCATGAATAAACTACTAAACAGAATTTTCAGGAGAGATCTCTACGAAAAGATTCCGTCGGATGATCTGATGTCGAAACAGCGGTTTGCACTGTTCAGAATATATTCAATAAGTGCGTTTATTGCTGCTGTTGCTGTGAGCATCCAGGAACAATTAACATTTGAGAATCCGGGTTTTCTGCCACCGCTTTTATTGGTGCTGGCGGCTGTTTTTATCACCAACTATTTTGTGGTGAAGGAAGTAGACCGACTTCCCATCGCTTACGGTATCCTGCTGATCGCGAGTTTATTTTTAATTCATGTGCAGGCGTATAACAGCGGCGGAGTAAAAAACTCAGGCACATTCTATCTCTGTGTTCCTGTTCTCTCGGCTTTTATGCTTCTGGGAACAAGATGGGGAAAATTATTCACGGGTTTGGTTGTACTTCATATTGCATATCTGTATTGTATCACTGAATTTACCAACTGGACAAATTATAGTTTGTTCGGAAATGACATGCATGAGATCAACCAGGATTTTATGATTACGATGACGGTTGCATTTATTCTTGTGGCGGCGCAAAGCAGTTACCTGCACAGCGGAAAAAATATCATCATTGAGAAAATAACCGAGTCAAGAAATCAACTGGCGCAAAAGAACATTCAGTTGGAAGCATACACGCGTGATTTGGAAAAGACCAACCGTGAACTTGATAAATTTGCGTCCATCGTATCACATGATCTGAAAGCTCCGCTTCGCGCCATCGGTAATCTTACAGGATGGATCGAAGAAGATGCCGGTGATATATTTACTCCTGAAGTGAAAGCGAATTTCAACATCATCAAAGGCCGTGTGAAAAGAATGGAAGATCTGATCAATGCAATTCTTGATTATTCGAAGGCCGATAGGCAGGTGATAAGTGATGAAGTGAAGTTCGATACCAAACAATTGATTGAAGAGACTGTTGATTTTATCGGTCGACCTGATAATCTTACGCTCACCCTTTCGGATAAAATTCCAACAATTAAAAGTGACCGCACACGAATGGAACAGATTTTTTCCAATCTCATCAATAACTCGATTAAATACACCGACAAAAAAGATATCCGGGTGCATGTTGGAGTAGAAGAACAAAAAGACGGTTGGATATTTTCAGTAAAAGACAACGGTCCGGGTATTGAAAAACAATATCACGAAAAAGTATTTGTCATTTTCCAGACACTGAACCGGAGAGATGAAGTTGAAAGCACAGGTGTGGGGCTGGCCATTGTGAAGAAAATTATAGAAGACCAGGGCGGTAAGATTTGGGTGGAATCTGAACCGGGTAAGGGTGCAGATTTCAAATTCTTCTGGCCAAAAACAAAAAAAATAAAAGACACTGAATTGATTGCAGCCACTATTCTCGTGTAAGAAACACAATCAAATCAGGATAACCATTCTCGCGATCAGCAGTAAACCTGTTAGTAATATTAATAAAACTAACATGCAAACAAAAAAAAACAGAACTAGTGAAAAATCAGAAACCGCTTCTCTAAAGGTTATTGTTGTGGAAAATGACCAGGCGAGGATTGAGCGCGAGATCGAAAAGAACATCCAGAAGATCAGAGCACTCATTCGTAAACTTCGACCGGCAGACCGACAGAAATATTTTGACGGTTTACTTTCTCACATGCTGAGTGAGCCTGTTGAATTATCGCAACACCCGAATTCGATGAATAAAAAACGGAATTCAGAAAAAGATTATAGTACTCTTTCTTTTGCTGAGATGAAATTAATTGAGGAATTGTCCTTGAAGATCGAACAACTTTACAGGACAATGGATCAAGATCTTTCCTGAGCTAAAACGACCCCTACATTTTTTCAGGAATTTAATGCAGTCCCGCTAAAACCGGGATTGCATTTTTATTATTTATACATCAACTTTCTGCCGAGTTTTTTTCTTTAATCATAATGGAAAGCTAAACTCATTGTTGGATGATTTTATTTTTTTACTTTTATTCGCTTAAAGAGTAAGGGTGAAAAAAATTGTAAAAAAACATTCGCTTGCAGTTCGTTGGTTTCATTGGCTCAACTTTCCGATTCTCTTCGTCATGATCTGGAGTGGTTTACTCATCTACTGGGCTAATGATATTTACAAACTCGGTTGGGGCGATACCACCATCCTGAAATTTTTTCCCGATACATTTTACAAGGCTTTAAACGTTCCTTTTCAACTGGCGAAAGGAATGTCGTTTCATTTTCTTTTTATGTGGCTCTTTGCCATCAACGGATTCCTCTATGTACTCTATACTTTTATTTCCGGTGAATGGCGTGTGCTGTTTCCGAACCGTCATTCTTTCAAAGAAGCGTGGCAGGTTTTATTGCATGATTTATACCTCAGTAAGAAAAAACTTCCGGAACGTAAATTTAACGGAGCACAACAAATCGCTTATACTTCTATTATCTTTATGGGAATTGGTTCTTTGCTTACGGGCCTGGCCATTTACAAGCCGATACAGTTTGCATTCATTACAAAAATATTAGGAGGATATGAGGCCGCACGTATAGAACATTTTGTTCTTACGATTGGTTATGTATTGTTTTTTGTCATCCACATTATGCAGGTGATTCGTGCCGGGTGGAATAACTTCAGAGCCATGGTGGCGGGGTGGGAAGTGGTGGAGGAGGAAGATGTTTGAGAGGGTTTGTGTGTTTGAGTATTTATGTGTTGAAGTGTTGAAGAGAGTGGGAGAGTGGGAGAGTGGGAGAGTGTATAAAAAGATAATCAAGGTAGCCGTAAAATATTTTACTTAGGTTTAATGCAGAATGAAGGAAGAAGAAAATAAAATGGATGATCAGTTCAGAAAAACAGTGAGGCGAAAAACCATTCGTTCGTTTGCGTGGTTTTTTCTTTTTTTTGTTTTGCTTTTTGCCGGATGGAAGTGGCTCGTGAGCCGGCCGCAGGATGAAGGCGCTTTGCGTCCGCTTAGAAAAGTGATGAATGCCAACGAAAAAATTTTTTCAAAAGTATTCAGCGAGCAGCATCTTGCTCCTGAATATCCGAAGACATCTGCAGTAAGCGAAGTGCGGGTGAATGGTGATCTTGGTATGGGCGCAGAGTATGATACTTCCGAATGGCAACTGGAAGTTGTGCGTTACTCCGCTCATGTATCAGTGCCCGGGGATACTTTTTATGTTTCACTTTCTGATTTGAAAAAATTGCCAAAGACCGAAGTTATCTTTAACTTTAAATGCATTGAAGGATGGAGCCAGGTAACGTGGTGGGGCGGAGTAAAATTTTCTGATTTTGCCGCTGCTTATAAGTTGGGAACAAAATCGGGAAATGCGCCCGACAAAAATCATCCCGAAGACATTGTTCCTTATGCGGGTTTATATACTCCCGGCATGGAATATTATGTGGGCATCGACATGGCAAGCATGCTTCATCCCCAGACAATTCTTTGCTATGAAATGAACGGAAAGCCATTGCCGTCAGAGCAAGGTGCGCCGTTACGTTTAATTATTCCGGTGAAGTACGGCGTGAAACACATCAAGCGCATCGGCACACTTTATTTTTCTGATACGCCGCCACCGGATTATTGGGCAGAGCAGGGATATGATTATTATGCGGGACTTTGAACTAAGAGTTAAGAACCAAGAATCAAGAATCTGGTCCGCAGCTTCCAGCTTGCTGGTCGCTTCGTCACCTCATCACTTTCCAACCCACTTTCCCTGTAAATATCCGAACAACACAACACAAAAATTTGTTAACACTCTCTTAATTCCTTTTGCTTCCTGTTATCTTCTTTCTAAATTGCCGCCTCTTAAACCAAACTCAAAACCAAAATCATGAAACGTTTTACTTCTTCATTGTTAATGTTTTTTCTTTTCATCGTTGCTGCACATGCGCAGGATGATCTAAAAACTGTTTTACCTGTCGATCCTTCAATCCGAACAGGTGTGTTGTCGAATGGCATGCGGTATTATGTTCGCTATAACAAAAAACCGGAGCACCGCGCCGAACTTCGTCTTGCCGTGAATGCAGGTTCCACCGCCGAAGACGATGATCAGCTCGGACTGGCCCATCTTACCGAGCACATGTCTTTCAACGGGACCAAGAATTTTAAGAAAAGTGAATTGGTGGATTACCTTGAATCCATCGGTACTAAGTTCGGGCCTGATCTGAACGCATACACAAGCTTCGATGAAACAGTGTACATGATTCAGCTTCCTACCGATACAGAATCGATTATCCAGAAAGGTTTTCAGATACTCGACGACTGGGCGCACAATCTCAGTCATGACTCCACTGAAATTGAAAAGGAACGTGGCGTTGTGGTAGAAGAATGGCGTCTCGGACAAGGTGCTGATGAACGCATGCGTAGAAAATACTGGCCGATTCTTTTTAAAGATTCTCGTTATGCCGTGCGTTTACCAATCGGTACCAAAGAAATTATTGAAGGATCCAAGCAATCAACACTAAAGAGATTTTATACTGACTGGTATCGTCCCGATCTCATGTGTGTGGTAGCTGTCGGAGATTTTGATGTCAACAAAATTGAAAAACTGATCAAGGAAAAATTTTCCGCTATTCCGGTAAAGCAGAATCCACGTCCGATAAAATCGTGGCCTGTTCCCGATACAAAAGATTTGATGATCGCCACTGCAACGGATAAAGAAGCACGTTATGCATCTGTTGAATTGGTTTACAAGCAACCGAAAGAGATCGAAAAAACTGTTGGTGATTATCGCAAGAACATAGTCGCGCAACTATATACCAGCATGCTCGGTTCACGCATGTCTGAATTACAGCGCCAGGCGGAACCACCATTCATGGCTGCTTTCAGTGGCTATGGAAATTTCGTACGGACAATCGATGCATATACCTCGCAGGCGATTTGTAAAGAGGATGGAATTGAAAAAGCATTGGTCACTCTTGTAACAGAAAATGAACGAGTGAGAAGATTTGGTTTTACCAGGACAGAACTTGAACGTCAGAAAACCGAGTTGTTGAGAGGGATGGAAGAGGCCTACAACGAGCGTGATAAAACAGAATCGAAAGGATTGTCGATGGAATTGGTGAGAAACTTCCTCGATGCCGAACCGATTCCCGGAATTGAATATGAATACAATATATATAAGAAATACCTTCCCGGAATTACATTAGACGAAGTGAACAAACTTTCTCAGCAATGGATTACCGAAGGAGCAAATGCTGATGTTATTATTACAGCTCCTGACAAACCAACTTTAAAAATGCCGGGCGACGATCGCATACGTGAAATTGTGAAAGGCATGCGTACGATTGATGTAAAACCTTACGAAGACAAAGTGATTGACAAGCCATTGCTTGCAAAGAAACCGACAGCTACAAAAGTTGTGGATACAAAAGAAGTAAAGGAATTTGGAATCACAGAATGGAAATTGGCTAATGGTGCCCGCATAATTCTGAAGCCGACTGATTTTAAGAACGATGAGATTCTTTTTTCGGCCTCTTCTTATGGTGGTTCATCCTTGTATCCCGATAAGGATTACATGTCAGCTTTATATTGTGCTGGCATTATAGATGAATCCGGCCTTGGTGAGTTTGACGCAACTTCCTTGGAAAAATTATTGTCAGGAAAGATTGCGAATGTTTCTCCAAGCGTAAGTGAACTTCAGCAAGGACTAAACGGAAAATGCGCACCAAAGGATTTAGAGACGATGTTGCAGATGATGTATCAGTATTTCATGGCTCCGCGAAAAGATGAAACAGCATTCAAATCGCTGATAGAAAAACAAAAAGGGTTCCTTCAGAACCGGAACTCCGATCCGAATTCAATTTTCCGCGATACTGTTTCGTATGCCATGTCGCAATACAATTACAGGAGTCGCCCGATGACAATTGATATTTTGAAGGAAGTAAACCTGGATCGCGCTTTTGAAATTTACAAAGAGCGTTTCTCTGACGCAAGCAATTTTACTTTCTTCTTCGTTGGTAATTTCAAGCCGGAAGAACTGAAGCCGATGGTGGAAACCTACATTGGCGGATTGCCTTCGCCGAAGAAGGGTGAAACATGGAAAGATCTTGGTATCACTCCTCCTAAAGGTTTGCTGGAGAAAACTGTTAAGAAAGGTATCGAGCCGAAGAGTGCGGTGAGCCTTCGTTTCACGATGCCATTCGAATACAACCGAAATAACCGTAACCAGGTAAATGCATTGATGAAATTAGTGAATATCAAACTGCGTGAATCACTTCGTGAAGATAAGAGTGGTGTGTACGGAGTAAGTTGCAGTGCAAGTCCGAAACATTATCCGAAACAAGGACTTGAAGTTACGATTGGTTTCGGTTGCGCTCCAAAGAATGTGGATTCGCTGATCATTGCCGCTTTCGCTGTCATTGAAAAAATTAAGAAAGAAGGTTGCAACGAGAAAGACCTGGTAAAGGTGAAGGAAACTTCAATACGTGAACGTGAAACCGGTTTGAAGGAAAACGGATTCTGGATGGGTGTACTCAGTTCAAATTACATGAATGGAGAAAACATTCTTGACCTCCTTTCTTATACTGATTTTGTAAACAACCTGAAGGGCGATGACTTTGCCAAATTTGCGAATCAATATTTGAAATCGGAAAACTATGCCAAGTTCGTGCTGATGCCGGAGAAATAATTCAGGTAGATGCAGTTGGAAATAAAAAATGCAGCACCGAAAGTGCTGCATTTTTTTTACATATCAAGTGATTTAAGAATCGGAAAGATCATAGCCATGTCATGCTGGAAGCAACTTGTTTATTAGGTGTGGGTATTTTCTAATTGCCTGGATGGTAAATTTTAAGAGATAAATCTTAAGCTAGAGATTCTTCCAGAATGACATACTACATATTAGCGACTGACTTTAATCCCGGATAATTCAATTCATCATCCTCGAAACAATGAAGCCGATGATCAACGCAATTACCAATACGGCAAGAATCGTATTGAAAACTTTCTGCGTACCAAGATTTTTTTTCAGGCTCGCTTGTCCACGGATGTTGTTAAGTATAATTTCAAGACGGTGAAAAGTGCTTTCATTTTTTACAATGTAATCATACGCACCGTATTTCATGGTGTTGGCAGCGATTTCAGTTTTTTCCTGTGAGGAAAGGAAAATGATCGGGACATTCGGAAACTGTTCTTTCAGTTTTTTCAAAACCATTAAGCCGTTCATCGCTTCCGCGTTTATGGAGTCGAGGTGATAATCAAGAACGATGACATCCGGCTCAAGATAAATTCCGCTGATGGCTGATTCGCCTGAATCAAAAGAAGTGATGGAAGATCCCGGAAATTTTCGTTCGAAAAAATCTTTCTGCATTTCTGTCATTGCCGGATCATCATCAACAATTGCAATTTTAAAATTTTGATGCGTGTACATGCTTGTTCCTGATTAATTGCTGTGAAGATAGAAGAAAAGTATTTAATTGGAAAACGGGTTGAAGATAAGCAGTATCATCTTCATGCCTTCTTGTCTTTGTGGTAAAAAAATAAACCACAAAGACACGAAGGCATGAAGTAACATGAGGGTATAAGAATTATTTAATCCGTTTCACTTTCTTCTCATTCACATACACCAGGTATTTCTCAACGTCAACATACTTCATCGATGAAAGAACTTCAGCATAACGAACGACCTGTTTTTCATGGGCAGCCAATTCTTTTCCGGTTTTGAAATCAATAACAATGGCTTTGTTGCCTTTGATCAATACTCTGTCGGGTCGCACTATTTCTCCGTCAGGAAGAATGATTTCGCGTTCTGATTTTACAGTCCATTCCTTGCTGAAAAAATTACTGACTTCAGGAAGTGCAAGAAGCGCTTGTATTTTCTCTTCCAGGTTTTTCTTTTCTTCCTCTGAAAACAATCCTTCGAAATAATATTTACTGATCGTCTTTTCAATTTCATCTTCCGAATTGATCTCCGAAAGAATTTTATGAACGAGAATTCCGTAATTGATTTTCGAAGTTCCGGGCGATTGAATCAACTCAAGAAGATCATTCGCATGTGTCGTAATGCCGATCCTGTCGTGCCATCGATTTGATGGATAACTGTTCAGTGTAATGCCGATGTCTTTTCTCTTGTCTTCTTTCTTCTGATGAACCATCAGTTCTCCAAACGAAAAGTTGCCTTCTTCAGTAATCAGTTGTTTCCATTTTTCGTTTCGCTTAATCAAACGGCAGATCAACTTTCCTGTTGTATTCAAATCATTCTCTTTGTCGACGGGAGAAAAAATATAGAGCTGTTCTTCGGCACGCGTGAAGGCGACATAAAGTAAGTTGATGTTGTCGATGACTGCGTTCGTAATTTCTTCCCGATACGATTCATGAAACGATGTGTCGAGTAATTTTTTAGAAGACGATAAAGGAACCGAACCAAGTTCATTGAAAGGAGGTACTTCACTGGTGACCCAAAGAATATCACGGCTATCCGGTACCAACTTCCATTCTGTAAATGGCATGATCACAACAGGAAATTGCAATCCTTTCGATTTGTGAATCGTCATGATCCGGATGGCATCTTCGTTTTCAGGAATGGTGACGGAACAATTTCTGACCGTGTCACTTTCTTCCCACCACTCCAGAAACCCGTTGAGACTGGAATTATTTTTTGTCGCGTATTCAAGAACGAGATCCTGGAACCGTTGAATGTATGCATCCGGTTTTTTATTTAACCCGAAAATTCTGACAAGTTGCTCGCTGAGCTCATACACGGGAAGTTTACTCAGATAGAGCAAGTGTTCCGTAAAATCAGGAGGCAGGATTTTATTGAAGAGAGTTTCATCGAAATTCTTAACATCAAACAATGTATTTGCAACCGCTCTTTTTTTGCTTCTTGATTTAGTTGACCGGTGATCAGAAAAAATCGCGTGAAGATCATCGTTCTTGCTGTTGTTTAGATAAACGGCATAGTAATACAATACTTCGCTGCGTGCTATCTGGTTGTGATGATCCGAAAGGAAATGACAAACGTGAATGAGGAACTGGATGACAGCAGAGCGCGATAGGAGCAGGGAGTCAGGGGAAAGGATTTTCGTAATTCCGTTTTCAAAAAGAAAATCCGCCACTTCATTCCCTTCAAAATTATTTCGGACGAGAATGGAAATATCACTCATGGAATAATTTTGCTTCGGCAAATCACGGATTATGGCGAGCATATCATTCAGCGCTTTCTCTTTCCACTTCAAAGGATCATTTCCTTCTTCCACTTCAATCGCTTTGTCATCTTCGAAAAAACGGACACTTACATAGCCGCCTGAATCATTTTTCTTTGTCACGTCCTGTTTCAAAGAATCGGAGTAAATAAGTTGAAGTAAAGCATCTTCATGTAGTTCAAGATCGCTGTTAACGAGCGTCGGAACGTTGCTGAAGAATGTGTTATTGAATTCAATGATGTTGCGCTTGCTGCGGAAGTTGGTTGCCAGGTTCTCTTCGCTGATAATGGAATCAAATTGCATTAAATCTTTTCGAAGTTCGCGGGCAAGCAGGTTCATGTTTCCTCCGCGCCACCGGTAGATGGATTGTTTTGCGTCTCCTACAACCATGCAAAAATTTCCGCTGCCGAGCGAATTGATGATCAGTGGTAACAGATTTTTCCATTGAAGATCGGAGGTGTCCTGGAATTCATCAATGAGAAAATGAGAATATTTGTTACCCGTCTTTTCAAAAATAAACGGAGCGTCATCGGTGGAAATAAATGAATGAAGAATTTTCGGTGTGTCGGAAATCATCACGGTGTTTTTTTCTTCCCGGTATTCGCTGAGTTTTTTTTGCAGATCATTTACAATGCCGAGGACATAAATCTTTTTTAAGACCTCGATACATCCGGCGTAACGCTGAAATTCCTCTTCTATATAGTGACTGATTTTTTGCAGATGTTTCAGCAAGCTATTTTCAACCAGGTCAATGATTTCATTTTTTCGTTTCGAAGTTTTTGGAACCCAATTTTCAGAAGAGTCAAGTGCTTTCAAAACATACGAATTCTGTTTGTATTTATCGGGCCCATTGTTGGTTCTGATTTTATTAAAGTATCCCGCAACGCCTTTTTCTTTCTGAGTAAAATCATCGCTGCTGAATCCATTTTGGGAGATGGTATTGACCGCTTCATCACCGAATTTTTTCATCGTACTTTCAAAAGCTTTTTTAATTGCCTTCAATTGTGCGAAAACATTTCCGATTTTTTCTCTTGTGAGAGATTGATCCGATATCGATTTCTCTTTAAACAATTGTTGGGCGATCGAACGGATATCTCCTTCGATACTCCAGCTTTTTTCATCGTCTAATTTCTGAAGGACAAGATCACTCAGCCATTCGGTAAGTTCAGTGTCCTTTCCAACATCGTTTAATAATTTCTCAACGATTGCCTCGATGACTTCATCCTGTCTCATTTCAACTTCAAACCGAAGCGGCAGATGAATTTCTCTTGCGAGTGAACGCATCACTTTTTGAAAAAAACTGTCTATCGTACAAACAGAAAATCCGCTGTAATCATGCAGTATCAGCTCCAGTACTTTTTTTGCCTGTCGACTGATGTTTATTCCGGGTAATTCATCCTGTAAAATATTTTTGAGCGTGTCATTTTTTCCTTCACTCAACTCAACAAGACTGTCCACAATTCGACTTTTCATTTCTTCCGTTGCCTTGTTGGTAAAAGTGATGGCAAGAATGTGTTTGTAATCATTCGGCTGACTGAGTGCAATGCGGAGATACTCTTTTACGAGTGTAAAAGTCTTGCCGGAGCCGGCAGAAGATTTATAAATTTTGAGAGCGTTCATATTTGTTTCGTGAACAAAGATAAACTTTGGGAGCAAGATCAAAAGGAAACTTGTTTGAGACTTGTTTTAAATATTTGCTATCATACATCCTTCCAGATCACTCAGCATGACCTGCGTATGATGTCGCACTGGGCGAAGTGCTTGTTAGCCATGATATTTTAGCGCATTAAATTTAACAGTGACTAAAGTCTGAATTTTCTGAACAAATCGGCCTTTGAATTGTTCTACTCTTACTCCTGAAGAATTATCGGTAGATTTGTGTTGTTAAATTTAAGTTCATGAAGGGGTATCGCTTTGGAAAATACATTAACCGGGATGATGGCAAAGCTCCATTCGAGAAATTGCTTGATCTGTTCATGCAGCTTCTTGTGTACACGGCAGGCGATGTTCAGGAAGCCATGAACTGGTTGAATGAACTTGACCGCGAACACAAGCTGACCGATGAGAATTACTCGATGGCTGATTTCATCCGTGACCTGAAAGACAAAGGATATATTCGCGATGGTGAAGGAAATAATGGAATTATTTTAACGGCGAAAACGGAACAGACCATTCGCAAGAGTGCGCTGGATGAAGTGTTTGGCAAGTTGAAGAAATCGCAACGCGGAAATCACCGTACTAATTTTACCGGAACGGGCGATGAGCTTACCTCTGATCATCGAGAATACCGTTTCGGTGATTCGCTCGATCAGCTTTCGATGACTGATTCAATACGGAATGCGCAAATCAATCATGGGATCACTGATTTTACATTGATGGAAGGCGATCTCGATGTAATTGAATCGGAAATGAAAATGCAGACATCAACGGTTTTGATGATTGACATTTCTCACTCCATGATTCTCTACGGAGAAGATCGTATCACACCAGCGAAAAAAGTGGCGATGGCTTTGAGTGAATTAATTACAACGCGTTATCCAAAGGATACACTTGATATCATTGTGTTTGGAGACGATGCGTGGAAAATTGAAATCAAAGATTTACCTTACCTTCAGGTAGGACCTTATCATACCAATACCGTTGCAGGATTGGAACTGGCCATGGATATTCTTCGCCGAAGAAAAAATAACAACAGGCAGATTTTTATGATCACCGATGGAAAGCCAAGCTGCATCAAAGAAGGAGGCCGGTATTATAAAAACAGTTTCGGGCTCGACAGGAAAATAGTTAACCGATGTCTTAGTCTCGCTATGGCTTGTCGTAAGATGAAAATTCCAGTCACTACGTTTATGGTTGCTGAAGATCCTTACCTGCGTTCTTTTATTCAGGAGTTTACTGAGGCGAATAATGGCAAAGCGTTTTTTACTTCGCTGCAGGGATTGGGAGATTATATTTTTGAGGACTATGAGAGGAATAGAAGGAAGAGAGTTAGGTAATTGGATTTAGGATGTTTGGATTGGGAGAGTGTAAAAATAAAGGCAACAAAATTATATAACAACTGGTAAGATATGACATTCGAAAAATTGATAAAGGCAAAGACTTTTGGTGAGTTGAAGGCGTTGGGTTACAGGAGTAAACCGGTATGTGAGGAGTTACGTGACAATCTCATTGAGAAATTAAAGAAGAAGGAAAAAATCTTTGAAGGCATCAAAGCATTTGATGATACCGTAATTCCTGATTTGGAAAGGGCAATTCTTTCCCGTCATAATATTTTATTACTTGGCTTGCGCGGACAGGCGAAGACTCGTATCGCGCGCTTGATGACTAATTTGCTTGATGAATATATTCCTTTTGTAAAGGGAAGTGAATTGAATGATGATCCTTTTCATCCGCTTACACGACATGCGCATGACATGTTGAAATTACATGGCGACCAGACAGAAATTGAATGGCTGCATCGCGATGAGCGATACACGGAAAAACTTGCTACTCCTGATGTTTCCGTTGCCGACCTGATCGGTGACGTGGATCCGATTAAAGCAGCAAATCTTAAACTGCCGTATTCCGATGAACGTGTTATTCATTTCGGATTGATTCCAAGATCGCATCGTGGCATTTTTGTCATCAATGAATTACCGGATTTGCAGGCGAGGATTCAAGTGGCATTATTCAATATTTTACAGGAAGGTGATATTCAGATTCGCGGATTCAAACTTCGTCTTCCGCTCGACATACAATTTGTTTTCACCGCTAACCCGGAAGATTATACTAACCGCGGGAGTATAGTAACACCGCTGAAAGACCGCATCGAAAGCCAGATTCTGACTCATTACCCAAAAGACATTGCGACATCAAAAGAAATTACATTGCAGGAAGCGCAATTGTCGCCTGAACAAAAAGCAAACATTAAATCATTTGAGTTGGTGGAGAATTTACTCGAACAAATTTCTTTTGAAGCCCGCAACAATGAATTCATTGATCCGAAAAGTGGTGTGAGTGCCCGCCTTGCCATTTCAGCATACGAAAATTTGTTCAGTGCCGCTGAACGCAGAATGTTAATCAACAACGAAAACAAAACTTCTTTACGGATAACAGACTTCTGGGGTGTGATTCCATCCATCACCGGAAAAATTGAATTGGTGTATGAAGGTGAACAGGAAGGAAGTTTCATCGTATCGCAAAACCTGATCGGTAAGGCCATCCGCACCCGGTTCACGGAATATTTTCCTGATCCTGAAAAATTGAAAAAGAAAAAAGAAGTAAATCCTTATCGCGAAGTGGTGGATTGGTTTGGAGCAGGAAATGAAATTGACTTGCTGAATGATTTGTCGGAGAAAGATTATTCTGCCGCGCTTAACTCGGTCCCCGGTTTAGATGATGTCGTGAAAAAATATTTTCCAAAGGCGAAAGGAGAAGAAAAACTAATGCTGATGGAATTCCTGTTGCATGGCCTCGCTGAATTTTCTCTTCTTAGCAAGAATACACTTACATCAGGATTGCGCTTTAAAGATTTGTTCAGTTCTGTTTTCCAGGATAGAGGGCGGGAGGAAGAGTAGAGGGAGTAGTTAAGTTTTTAAAGGTTGAAGTAGCCACCGCACCACTCCTTCAAAACATACACACGTAAACATTTTTTTCACAGCTTTCCGCTCCACACAGTGCAATTTCTGAACGAATGATCCAGAATTTTTTCTTCTGTGAAGATTCCGTATACGGACGAACCGCTACCGCTCATCGAAGCATAAACGGCTCCGTATTTATATAGTTTCGCTTTGATGTTTTTGAGGATGGTGAATTTTTCAAAGATGGTTTTCTCAAAATCATTCTGAATATTTTCTTTCCATTTTGCAATTGGAAGTTTGATGAGTTCCTTCAGTGAAGCAGGTGGTTTTAAAGGGACAACGTTGGTATATGCTTCGCTGGTACTCACGTGGACTTTAGGTTTTACAATGACAATGAAATATTTTTTGAGATCCAGTTTGATTTCTTCAAACTGATCACCCTTGCCAGACGCGAATACAGGTTTGTTTCGAACAAAGAATGCGCAATCACTTCCTAACTGCGAAGCGTAGTTTTGTAATTGTTCATCGTTCAGATTTAAATTGAAAAATTTATTGAGCATGATAAGGGTAAAAGCCGCATCCGCTGACCCACCTCCGAGGCCGGCACCGATCGGAATAATTTTATGAAGGTGCATTTTGATTGGTGGAAGATCCGATTTTTCGGTAAGTAAATAATATGCTTTCAGGCAGAGATTCTGATGATCTTTGCTGTAAATCCTAGTCCCTGTGTTTTTAAACTGAAGCAATGATTTTGAAGATGGATCAGGTATTATTTCCAGTGCATCGCTCCATTGAACAGGGTAAAAAATAGTTTCAATGTCATGAAAACCGTCAGCCCTGCGCGAGACAATATTCAATCCTAAATTAATTTTTGCATTGGGAAAAGAAATCATAGTAATCCGAATAAAATAAATTGCATAGACACAGGAAATTGTTTACGAATGTACGAACCTGTATGTCTTTCGGCAAGAACACAATCTGACAAAGGAAGAAAGGGTATTGAAATTTGTTCAAGAGGTGGAGATTTATCTGATTTTCAATATTCAATAATCCATGCTACCTTGCATCCACTTTTAATAAAATACTCATGACATTTCTCGACTTTGAAAAACCGATTGAAGATTTGATCGATCAGATTGAAAAGCAAAAACAGATCGGAGAGAGGAGCAAAATCGATGTCAGCAAAAGTGTTGCTGAATTAGAAAGGAAGCTGGAAGAAGCGCGAAAAAAAATTTACGGAAGCCTTACTCCCTGGCAGCGTGTTCAGTTGTCGCGCCACCAGGATCGGCCGTATTCTCTCAGCTACATCAATGCGATGACGGAGAATAATTTCATCGAGTTGTTCGGTGATCGGACGGTGAGTGACGACAAAGCCATTATCGGTGGTTTGGGTAGTATTGACGGGCAAACAATTATGTTTATCGCCCAACAAAAGGGAAATACAACGAAGCAGCGCCAATACCGTAATTTTGGAATGGCCAACCCGGAAGGTTATCGTAAAGCATTACGCCTGATGAAACTTGCCGAGAAGTTTAACATTCCTGTTGTCACGTTGATCGACACTCCCGGCGCATATCCGGGATTGGAAGCGGAAGAGCGCGGTCAGGGAGAAGCGATTGCCCGTAATCTTTTTGAGATGGCTAAACTGCAGGTGCCCGTCATCTGTATTATTATTGGTGAAGGTGCTTCCGGCGGTGCATTAGGAATCGCCATTGGCGATAGGGTGTTGATGCTTGAAAATACGTGGTACTCCGTTATCTCGCCCGAATCCTGTTCATCTATTCTTTGGAGAAGTTGGGATTATAAAGAACGTGCCGCTGAAGTATTGAAGCTGACGGCAGAAGATATGCTGAAACAAAATCTCATCGATGGTATTGTCAGAGAGCCAATTGGCGGAGCACATTCATTCCCTG
Source organism: Bacteroidota bacterium (assembly GCA_043783155.1). Lineage (GTDB taxonomy): Bacteria > Bacteroidota > Bacteroidia > AKYH767-A > 2013-40CM-41-45 > JAPLDA01. The sequence continues at coordinate 22,252 of JAYVZS010000054.1, forward strand.
AAGAGATGTTCGCGATTGTCAAGAATGAAATTAAAAAACATCTTGTTGAATTGGTAAAGGAAGAAAAGAAAACACTGGTGAAAAAGAGGATCGATAAGTTCTGCAGAATGGGAGTGGTAGTGGAGGAGAAGAGTGTTCAAAGCGTGGAAGTCATCAGCAAATAAATACGGATTATTGATTTCCGGATCATCAATTGTTTTAATTTAATATCGAAAAAGAAAATAATTTTTAAGTAATTGTAGTCTTCATTTTTACTTTTAATATGCCTGATAAAAAAGAATTTATGCGGGAGGCCATTCGCCTCAGTTTTGATACCATGCGTAGCAACACAGGAGGTCCTTTTGGATGTGTGGTTGTGAAAGATGGAAAAGTTATCGCGCGTGGTTTTAATAAAGTTGTTTCCACCAACGATCCGACAGCGCATGCTGAAGTGGTCGCAATTCGTGAAGCGTGTAAAACATTAAACGATTTTCAACTGACAGGTTGCGAAATTTATACAAGCTGTGAGCCCTGCCCGATGTGCCTTTCAGCTATTTACTGGGCGCGGCCGGATAAAGTGTATTACGCCAATACAAAGGAAGACGCAGCAAATATTAATTTCGATGACGCTTTTATCTACAAAGAAATTCAGGCGGAGTTATGCGACCGGAAAATCGCTGTCGAACAGTTGCTCCATGATGAAGCCATTGAAGCATTTCATGAATGGAAAAAAAAAACGGATAAGATTTCGTATTGATTGAATGTGTTGAAGATGTGATTTTAAAAATTTTGAGACTGATTTTTTTTTGTTACACAATAATTTAAGTAAAGATATTTTCCTCTTTTTATTCTTAATTGGATATCACAATTTGTGATATCCAATTTTATCTTCTAACCTTTTAAAATTTTCAAAATGAGAAAATCCATTTTATTATCAGACGAAAAGGTAATCAATAAAATTTACCTGATCAGGGTAAAAAAGTCATGTTGGACCGTGATTTAGCTGAACTTTACGGAGTTGAAACCAGGGTTTTGAATCAGGCAGTCAAACGAAATGAAAAAAAGATTTCCTGACGATTTTATGTTCCGGTTAACTGAAAAAGAATTGTCCATTTGGAAATCACAAAATGTGACATCCGACAAAGAAAAAATCGGTTTGAGAAAATTGCCTTTGGCTTTTAGCGAACAGGGCGTCGCTATGTTGTCCAGTGTCTTGAACAGCAGAAACGCGATTGATGTAAACATTCAGATTATTCGGATATTCACTCGATTGCGTGAAGTGTTTCTGACACACAAAGATGTTTTATTGAAACTGGAAAAACTGGAAAAGAAAATATTTAAACAAAATGATCATTTGAGAAAACAGGAAGAAGAAATTCAAATGGTTTTTAATGTATTGAAAAAATTACTTAGCCCGCCTCAGCAACCAAGGAAACGTATCGGTTTTAAAAATTAAAGTGAGTTTTTGGTCGTCAAATTTTCTATTTACTGAAAAGCAGTCTCACATCCTTCACTGAATCCGTATTCGCAATGTTGTATTGGAATGAAGCCGTTGAAGAATTGTAAACATGAACGGTGTTTCCTGAACAAGCGAAAATTTCCTGGTCAAGGTCATCATACGTCAAAGAATAAACCGGAAAACCTGTAACGAACGGAGTAAGGCCATTGAGCGTATAATTGTACAGATAAATTCCGCCGGAATGAGCAACAAAGTAATGCGTGTTGTCAACCTGAACTACATTGTTAAGCAAACCGGTCGGTACCGTGTGCAACTGGATGATTCCGTTCCCGGTTTCATTGTAGATTTCAATTTTGCCTTGCCCTGAAACCGTATCATTTCCGAAGAGAAGCAGGTGACCGTTATCAAGCGTGAACATGTTTTTCAGATCCATATCGATTACCCTTTCTTGTTTTGCAGCACCGGAAACAAGATAAAAACTTCCTATCCTGGTTTCATGAACAGTTGGATAATACAATTCACCGAAAAAATACTGATCGTTTTTTAAAATAGCATCCGGTATAAAGTATCCTGATTGCTGAACCTCATATTTCTGTGTACCTGTTTTGTTGTATCCTTTGATATTTCCATTGTACCAGGAAACGTAAACCACATCATTCTCCAGGAATAAATTCATAAAAGTAGGAATAGAAGACGCAGCAGATTGTTTGGAAAAAAGCAATGCATTGCTGGTGAGATCATATCCATTAAAATTTCCAGTCAGCTTTCCGATAGTAAACAATGTATTGCCCAAAGAATAGATCGCTGATGCCGCATAATCGCCGGGTATACTAATACTGATAGATGGTTGATGCAATGAATCTATTTTCAAAACCTGGCAGGAGAAATTATTCGCTGAAGAAATAAGATAAATGGCTTTTCTGACTTTTTGCAGCTCATTGATATGAATTAAAGTATAAGCATTTGTCTCGTGATGTCCGTTTGAAGCGGTTACCGCGATATAATAATTTCCTGATACAAGGTTCACGTTGTCAATCACGTACTGTGCGTTGATCACGGTATTATTTCCTGAAAAAGTTGACGAAACTCCGTGTCCTGCTGGTATATAGTTTGAATTGAGTAGCCGGATTCCTACAGCTGTAATTTGTTTTGAATCGCTGATATGAATTTGAATGGGAAAAGTATCGCCGACGGCAAAGGATGCACCTGATGATGGTTTCAGAATAGTAACGATCGGACTGCCAAAATCTTCATTCTTCTTGCAGGAAGAAAACAGAACTTGAATAAGAAACACGAATGCGGCTAAATTGAAAATTCTTACAGACATCTCAGATCTGATTAAACTTAAAACTAACTTTAATCTTTAACATCCTGAAAAATTAAATTCCTGCAAATCATGTATAAAAAAATAATGTAGAACAAAATTAAATTTAGTTTTCAACAAACCATCAGAAAGATAAAGATTTATTTAGTTTCGCATCCCTTTCTAAAAATATTTTCAACGGAGAAAAGTTGAATTTTTTTTTCAACAGTCGAGAGGAAACTCAATTCAATCACTATATTTGATCAATGGCAGAGGCAGGAGAACCGGTTAAGACAGGCGAAACAACTTCAACACGAAGGAAGGTGACTAGTAAATCTCCTTACCAGTCGCAGTTGGCCAATACATTCGGGAAACTTCCTCCGCAGGCAGTTGATCTTGAAGAAGCAGTCTTGGGAGCACTCATGCTGGAGAAAGACGCACTCACTTCTGTGATCGATATTCTTCGTCCCGAATCTTTTTATAAAGACGCTCACCGGATGATTTTCCAGGCGATCAGCAGGTTGTTTGAAAAATCAGAACCGATCGATATTCTCACCGTTACCAATGAGTTGAAGAGAAGTGGAGAACTGGATATTGTCGGCGGACCCTTTGCTATCACCCAGCTGACCAGCCGTGTCGCTTCTGCTGCAAACATCGAATACCATGCGCGCATTATTTTACAGAAGCACATTCAACGGGAACTGATTCGCATTTCTTCTGAAACAATTAAAGATGCGTACGAAGACACCTCTGATATTTTCTTCTTATTGGACCGCGCCGAAAAAAATCTTTTCGATGTAGCGCAGGGTAACATCAGGAGAAATTACCAGGAGATGAGTTCGATGGTAAGCGAAGCATACAAACAAATTGAAGCGGCACTGAAACATGGAACCGGAATAACCGGAGTTGAATCCGGCTTCAGTGATCTGGATCGCATTACATCTGGATGGCAGAAATCGGATTTGGTTGTAGTAGCGGCCCGTCCGGGTATGGGTAAGACGGCGTTTGTACTTTCTCTTGCAAGAAATGCTGCTGTCGGCTTTAACAAACCGATCGCTTTTTTCTCTCTTGAAATGTCATCGGTTCAGTTGGTTCAACGGATGATTGCTTCTGAAACCGGTATTCCGGCTGAGAAGTTGAAAAAAGGACAACTGAATCCTGTAGAATGGCAACAGTTGGTTTCCATGACGGGTAAACTTTCCGAAGCTCCTATTTATATTGATGACACACCCTCTTTGTCAATCTTCGACTTGAGATCAAAATGCAGAAGGTTAAAAGTTCAACATGACATACAACTTATTGTTGTCGACTATTTACAACTCATGCGCTCTGATGTGGACGCGAAATCCGGTAACCGCGAACAGGAAATCAGTTCGATCTCACGTTCTCTCAAAGCGATTGCAAAAGAATTGAATGTTCCGATCATTGCGTTGTCGCAGTTGAGTCGTGCCGTTGAATCGCGTGGTGGAATTAAACGCCCGCAGCTTTCCGATCTTCGTGAATCGGGAGCAATTGAACAGGATGCCGATATGGTACTTTTTATTTATCGTCCTGAATATTACAAGATCGAATATGATGAAGAGAATAAACCGACAAGAGGTGTTGCCGAAATCATCATTGCAAAACATCGAAACGGAGCGCTTGAAACAGTGAAACTGAAATTCATCGATCGTCTTGCCAAGTTCACCGACCTTGATTATAGCGAAACACCTTCAGAAACACCGAGTGGTTCTATCGTTGATTACCAGTCGAACAGAATCATCGTTGGGTCCAGGATGAATGACATGCCGGATGATGAAGCGCCTTTTTAAGTAATAAGGAATAATGAAGAAGTACTAAATGCTTTAGATAGTAAACCACCTGACGAAACTGAGAAATAATCGGTGTAATTAAATTTCAATTAGTGTAATCCTATAAAACAATAAACAGTACTAAATTACACCGTAGCTTCGTTATTCCTTATTCATTCTTCCTTTTTACTTTTTTACAATTTTTCCTGTCTTTCCCCGTTTACTTTTACGATCTTTATACGTAAGAATAACCATTCCCGGCTTCTTTGCTACATTTGTACATCCAGATGAAAAAAATAATTCTCTTCGTTGCCTTTCTTGTTGCGGCTTTCCGTATACAAGCCGCCTATATTTTTATTCCGATGGATGATACCCAGAAGAATCATCTCAAGGCGTACGGCATTGCATACTATGCGTTGCAAAAGGAAATTGATGTTCAGTGGCTGCTGAATTACAAAGGCGGAAGTTTTTTATTGTCTGATCTTCCTCTATTCGAAAAGGAATGTGCGATTCGTGGTGTCACATACCAGGTGATTGCGAATGTACAGAAGGATGCTATCCTGACGGAGATTTCGAATCCGGAAGTAAATATGGATGTTGTTAAATTAGAGAAGGCGCCAAAGATTGCGGTTTATTCCCCTAAAAATAAAAGACCTTGGGATGATGCGGTAACACTGGCGTTGACGTATGCTGAAATTCCGTACGACCTCGTATATGATGAAGAGGTGGTGTCTGGTATTTTACCAAAGTACGACTGGCTGCATTTGCATCACGAGGATTTTACGGGGCAATATGGACGATTTTGGTTTGCTTACAGAAATGCTGCCTGGTACCAGGAAGATGTTCGATTGCAGGAAGACATGGCGCACAAATTGGGTTATAAAAAAGTATCGCAGATGAAGTTAGCAGTTGCTCTTAAGATTCGTGATTTCACTGTTGGAGGCGGTTATCTTTTCGCGATGTGTTCGGCAACTGACAGTTACGATATCGCTCTTGCAGCGGAAGGTGTTGATATTTGTGAGTCGATGTTCGATGGTGATGCTGCCGATCCTGATCAGAATAAAAAACTTGACTTTTCGAAGGGCTTTGCCTTCAAAAATTATAATCTGGTTACCAATCCAAGTATCTATGAGTTTTCTGAAATTGATAATGAACCACCGGAAAGAAAAGTAAGTCGTACGGAAGATTTTTTTACGCTCTTTGAATTTTCTGCCAAGTGGGATCCTGTGCCAACGATGCTCTGTCAGAATCATGAACAGGTGATCAAAGGATTTATGGGGCAGACAACCGCTTTCAAAAAGAAATATATTAAACCGGAAGTGCTGATCCTGGGCGACAACAAAGCCGCCGACGAAGCGCGTTACATTCATGGTGAATACGGAAAAGGAACCTGGACTTTTTATGCCGGTCACGACCCGGAAGATTACCAGCACCAGGTTGGCGATCCTCCTACGGATCTTGCATTGCATCCTAACTCACCTGGTTACCGTTTAATTCTGAACAACGTTTTATTTCCCGCGGCTAAGAAGAAGAAACAGAAAACGTGATTCGATTTAGGGTTTTGGATGTGGAGATTTAAGAGCCCCTCATGTAATAGTGATGTAAATCTGAAAATCCCAAACAAATTCTACTGGTCGAAGAACCTCCATACGACACCAAACTGGATCGTCATCCCCTGCATCGGGTAATGCGGAGTGAGGTAGTATCCTTTTCCCAGGAAATTATCACCGATGTTTTCAAACTTTAAAAACATGCGTGCCGTTTTTATTCTGAAGTTGATAAAGAAATCAACGAGCGAAAATCCGCCAGTCTTATTTTCTTTCTGCCAATAAAATAAACCGGTTGCAGGCATAAATGCATCAGCGTAATAAGACGAGTTGAAATGAAAATCAAAACCTGCCTGCAAAAGCAACGCGTTCTTATACAGGAATGATTCGTAGTAAAGCGATTGAGTTGAAATAAAGGAAGGAAGATGAAGAATATTTTCGTTGCTCACTTTTTGTGCAATCACTGAATTGTCGAAGTGAAATTTCCCAAGACGAAAATTTTTGTTCAAAAAATATTTTAGAATTTGAATTTCATTTGTGGCCTGCACAGGAGAGACCGATGAATCAACATAAATGTAATGGCTCATGGTGGTCATTTCTGCTCCCACTGCAAATTGATACTTTGGAAATGAATACCGGGCAGAGATATTTTTTACCTGGCTATTCCCAAAATCATTCTCCCATTTAAAATGGTTCGAGAAGAAACGTTCGTAAATGAATTCAGGCGACTTCAGCAGCAGTTTGCCCGACACATCAATACATCCAAAACTGCTTAGAGGCGTGTGAAGAGAAATTTCTCCTTGGTAATTCGTTTTGTTGTTACCCGCAATAACATAGCTCGCTGTCGCTTTCCAGTGAACTGATTTTTCATTTTCCGGGTTACTCAAACTTGCATTCGCAGAAACATTTTCCATAAATGCATTCACCATCTTCAGATTCTGTTCAATCAACTGGTCGTACCTGAACCATTGATGTTCGAGCGCAACTGAATAAAAAACAGAGTGGGAACTATCTGAATGCTCTTTCCTGTTTAGGATGGACGCCCATGAAATTCTATTTCTCAGATCATAGTAATGTAAGGAGTCGAGAGAGGAAACGGTGCGGAAAGAATTTTTATAATACGTTCCCGGGTTGTAATCAAGATAGGTAAACGATCGTGCTTCAAGACTGACGGAGTGTGATATTCTTGCATCCGGTTTGAAAGTCGCTTTTTTTGTTGTGTCGGAATTTTTTTCTTCCGCATGAAAATGCACATCATAATACTGACTTAAAGAAAACCGGTGACTTCGGAAATGATTTTCAGCATCCGCGAGGTTAATCAACAATCCCTGCAAAGCGAGGTTACTCACAGAACTGTTGTCGTAAATGGAATCATTATGAAGACCTCCATTCACTTTATTCTCTATCGTATTCCAACAGGCAAAAGCCAGAAGATTATACCTGTTATCTGCTGAATGGAGCCACGTATACAAATCAAAGTTACTGTGTAAGGTAGTTCCGTTTTTCAGGAAACCGGTAGAGCCGAGGCGGTTGAAGTTAAGCCCGATATTCCAGTTTGCATTAATGTTTTCAGACAGGGCAACCTCGATCTGCTGCTCCTTTCCTCCTCCAAGATGATAGTTGATTTGTGTAAATGCTTTGTTGGTTTTGTAATATCGGATTCTTTCCCCGTTAAAAAGATATAGATCATACGAATGAAATCCCCCATCTGAGAATGCATTGCCTTCCGAACGAAACTCCTGCGGAGAAGCGGCGCTGCCTAAGTTCGCCAGGTTGTTGTAATGCCTGCTATAAGCCGGGTTAATAATTTCAGTGCCGTTTAATGTTGTATCGAGCGAATGATAAGAAACCCGCTGTGATGCAAACGCATTACCATCGATGTATTTAATCAAGGTTGGAATGTTCACTTCTTTCTTCGTGCTGTCGGCCGGGGTGGCAAGTACACATTCAGAAAAGAAAATAAAGCTAAGTGCAAGGAAAATTCCAAATTTCATTACTTCCGGTTTTGCCATTTTATCGAAGGCAAATGTATAGGAAATTGATGAAGCAATTCAATAGTTATTCATGGAAATGCCTGGTATCATTTTGAGACGCTTGCAGGAATTTGAAATCAGTAATTTTTTTCCAGGCATATTGGATCAATCATGAAGTGTCCCTGACAGATACCACTATGAATCTTACTTTTTTTCATGTGATTAAAAAAAGTTTTTTTAATCGCTCAGTTAGTGTTTTCGTCAAACTGATTTTATTTTCGACATCTGCTTTCTGTAATTTTACTAAATCCTTACATCTGTAATCCTGCTCGCGATGGGCTCTCAACCAGCGTTGAATATAGCTGACCTTTACGTACAAATTTAGTTACGTTGTTCATCACGAGGTTTCCTGATTGATCCGGGCAAGCCAAGCGCAAGGAACTAAATCTGGTTATAAAAGATGACAACAATTAAATCGATACTCTTTCAAAAAATCCGGAAGTTCGTTATACCTGCTTTGACGTTGTTCATGTTTGTCAGACAAGCGGAAGCTACGACTTACTTTACCAGGATGAATGGAGCAAACTGGAGCACGAATACAACCTGGTCAACTGTTACGTATAGTGGTGCTGCCGCTGTCGGTCATCCTGTTGCCGGTGATACAGTGAATATCGCAAACGGTGTTACTGTTTTTATCAATACAAGCAGCGCCTGCTCAGTCATAAATATTGGCCAGGGCACATCAGGAATTCTTCAGTTCGGGAGTACAGGAAATTTTACGTTGACAGTAAGCGGAGATGTAAATGTAAGTACGGGCGCTAAGTTGTACTATAACAGCAACAACACAAGAACGCATACGCTCAAAATAGGTGGGAACCTTATCAACAACGGAATTGTGGATCTCATGTATGACGTCAATGATAAAGTAAATATAATTTTCGACGGAGGTAACAACAGCGTTGTGTCAGGAGCCGGAACGTGGTCTATAAATAATGTAACACTTAATAAAACAACATCTTCGGATGAACTTGTAGTTTCATCTTCAGGATTTGAAACTGCTATTGCATCACTGATCACAACCGAAGGAACCTACATCCATAATAACAACGGTACATATTCAATCAATGCTTCTGCAGGATCAAACTTTGTAATCAGCGAAACGGTGGTTTTCAAAATCCCGCTCGGAACAGTGTGGTTCAGCGCGAACAGCAATAGTCTCTATCTTGAAGGTTCATTATACGTGAATGGAGGAGCGGTGTTTGTGGGAACGACCGCTGGGAACAACGGCTTGATTTACCGGCAGCCGGGAAGTGTTATTCCATACCTCGAGGTAACAGCAGGAACACTTGATGTGTACGGAGGAATTTATAACAACATGGCTGATCCTTTTAGTTTTAAGATGACAGGTGGAACAATTTTACTTAACAACGGTTCTGCCGGAACATCGCAGGGCGTATTCTATCAAAATGATTTGACCGGTAGTGTATTCTATATGAGTGGCGGAACTATTATTATTGAAAAACATAATAGCGTGGGAGCTACCAATGTCGACTGGGGAATTTGCGGAACCAATGGCGTGGTGATTACAACCGGCGGCACCATTCAATTCGGTGACAATGCAACTCCCTCAGGAAGCACGTTCGACTTTCAGGTGTTTCCGAATGTTGTTCAGCCAAATTTTAAGGTGACAGGAACTGCCGCCGCCGCTATTTCTCTTCAACCGACAAAAAGTGCTGTTGCTGATTTTAAATTGCTGAGTCTTTTCATCGATGTAAATAAAACATTTGATATTCGGTCTATACAAGGAGTGAATGGTGATAATAAAACCATGACATTAACATCCACGTACAATGGTGTAACTGCTTTTAACAACAACGGAACATTTATTGCGAGATCAGGTAACCTTAAATTGACAGGAGGTTCTCCGCAGTCAATTGGTGGAAGTTCCGTTACTACTTTTTATAACCTTACAATGAACACCTCCACTGATGCAACACTTGCCTCTCCTGAAAAGGTATCCAATTTTCTGTCGATGACTACAGGGAAATTAATCACGACTTCCACGAATTTGCTTACCTGTACAAGCACCGCAAATGCAAACATTGGTTCGTCAACTTCTTATGTTGACGGACCTATGGTTCAAACCGTTGCAACCGTCGGGCCGACAACGAAGACTTTTCCTATTGGAGATGGAAACGCTTACAGGCCGGCGGTGCTAACGATTTCGCACTTAACAGCTACTTCGGTAACGTATAAAGGCGAAGTAATTAATTCTTCCGCGGCAGCGCTGGGTTATAATCTTCCTCCAACGCTTGCGAAAGTTTCCTCGACGAGGTATTGGGATTTTACCAGGCAAAATGTTTTCAATTTTAATACGGCTGTCGTTCAGCTTTATTACGCTGTTGACGACAGTGTCGCCGATAAAATGAGTGTGAGCATAGTGCATGATGACGGAAGTTTTAACTGGGTCGATTATGGAGGAACCGGCACTGCGAATGTAACCGGGAAGATTACATCAAACACCATCACTTCCTTCAAACAAAAATTTGCACTTGGTTTTCCACCGACCTCTTTACCTATTGAACTGATCAGCTTCTATGCAAAAAATTCAGAAGGTCAGGTGAGGTGTGAATGGACGACTGCTACAGAAACGAATAACGATTACTTTACTATTGAGAGGTCAGCAAATGGAATTAAGTACGACTCTATTCTTTACAAGGATGGAGCAGGCAACAGCAGCAGTACGCTGTATTATACAAGTGTTGACGATGCCCCGTTGAAAGGTGATTCCTATTACCGGTTAAAACAAACCAACTTCGACGGAAAATTCAGCTGCTCAGATCCTGTGCATGTTTACTTGAAGGAAAATAATGCTTCACGGTATAAAATATTTCCGAATCCTTCTGAAGGAAATTTAATTCTCATTGGTAAGAACGGTGAGGATTTAAACAACGCCGAGGTAGTTGTTCATGACCTGGCCGGAAAAGAAGTGAAATCGTTGGCCATGCTTTCAGGAAATAAAAAAGAACTTCAATTAAGTATTGATCCTTCTTCATTGAATAGGAACAGTGCGTACATTGTTTCCATACTTACAGGTGATGAAATTGTAAAAGAAAAAGTGCTGATCAACAAACATTAAAAAATTATTTCACCACGCTCACTCTCCCATACCTGATAATATCATCGTTCACCAACCCTTTTGCTTTCAGTTTCCAGACATATACATCTTCCGCAACAGGCTTTCCGTTGTATTTTCCGTCCCAGCTTCCTGACAGGGTATTGTATTCATAAATTATTTCTCCCCAGCGGTTGAAGATCATTACATCTAATTCAGTAAGGCCGGTAGAATAAACACGGAAGTCATCATTTCTTCCGTCACCGTTTGGTGTAAACACATTCGGAACGTAAATCATTTCTGACGTGTTGATATCTAACGGAGCGCAGGTGGAGTCGATGCAACCATTATTGCTTGTTACGCGAAGGCAAATGTCAAATGTTCCGCCGCTTCTGAACTGGTGCGCCACAATGGAATCGCTGGCGAAAGTTCCGTCACCGAAATCCCAGTTAAAATATGCCGCATCAGAACTGCGATCGTAAAAATGAATATCGTTGTTAAGGAAATAGAATATTTCCTGGTCATGCACAAAACCGGCGACAGGATTCGGGTACACATTCAACGTATACGTTCCGGTATCACCAAGATTGCAGGATGTTGTATCGGAAATAATCAACTCAATAACATAGGTTCCGATTCTGTTATATGTGTGATGCACCACCGGGCCTGTAGCAATAGTTCCATCACCGAGATACCAGGTACCTGTTCCTGTCGATGCGAATCTGTTACTGAGTTCTATTGCCTGCGGCACACACCCAAACAAGACATTGTGCGTATTTACTCCTGCAGATACTGATTGACGAAACGTAATACTTTTTATTGCTGTATCCAGCCGGTTGCAGACAGAATCAGCCGCTACTAATGTAATATTGTAAGTACCAGGTACGGAATAGATGTGTACAAGATTTAATCCTGAACCATGCTGGCCGTCGCCAAAATCCCAGCGATAAATATTCCCTCCTGTTCCGTCGAAGTTTACTGTTGCACTAAGTGTATCACAGTCCGGACTCTTAACAACATTGAACGAAGCATTCAATGGAGTAGAAGGAGGAACTGTAATCAGGACATGCGCAGTGTCTGTTCCATTGCAACTGTAAGGATCATTGATAACATAGATTACATCATACGTTCCTGCTGTCACAAAAATATGTGTCGGGCTGGTTGTTGTATCCGCGGCGTTTCCGTCCCCGAAATTCCAGAAATGATTTCCGTGCGTCGAACTGTGATTATTAAACGTAACCGGAAAAGGAGCGCAACCGTTTACTGCACCTGAAACCGCAACAGAAGCCCGGGCAGCCGAATGAAAAGGTGCAGGCAGCGAAGTTGTGTCGGCAAGTCCAATGCAAAATGTATCGCGCACAATGAGTGTGATGGTATACGTTCCTGTGTCCGCGTAGGTGTGAGTGGCAGTTAAACCGCCCGTAGTAAAGCCATCACCGAAATTCCATGTGTAATCATTTCCACCGCTTCCGACAGACTGCACTGACGCAGTAGTATCGCACGGTGGATTTTGAGAAAGATGAAAGGCGGCAGTTATCGGCAGTGGTGCTTTTACCTCTATCACTGCATACGAAGTATCATTCACATTGCAGCTTGAATGGTTGATAGCGACAAGGCGGATATGAAAAACTCCTGTGTCGGCGAACACATGAGTAGGAGTCGCGAACGTATCCAACGGTGTGCCGTCACCGAAATCCCATTCATACGAATCGGCATTGATGCTGTTGTTCGTAAAAGCCACTACCAAAGGCAAACAGCCGTACGACAACGGAGCTGTAATACTTGAAACAGTGTGGGCTAAATTAAATTCTAATTTGATGACACCGTTGTTGCAATTGTTCGCATTGTTCGTATTGGAAACAACTCCTGGAGTTGTGGGGAAATCACTGTGTCCGCCACAGCCGGCGCACACCGCTTCGTAAATGGTTCCGTTTTTATTGAAGCGACTGGTTCCCCCATCCACATGTTCCTGGCTGATATTTCCTCCGAAATAAGTCGCATACAAAACAGAATTTGCATCGTGATTCAAGACGAAGAAATAAAAATCACATCCGTCGGTGGTTGATTGGTATGCATTAGAGGTAATCGGCATTCCGAGTACATTTCCATTGGTAAAAGCACCCAGCGAAAGGCACCTTCCCCAACCGGCCACATATACATTTTCGCATGTGTCAACTAAAAATGCGGTAGGTGAAATATTAGGAAACGTACTTCCATTTCCAAACACAGTTGAATAAAAAGTCGAACTCAATCCTTCATTCATTTTATGGATAAACTGTTTGCTGCCGGGATTAGCATAAACACCGGGTGTTACAGGATATGCGCCTTCTGTTTGTCCGGTCGTATACACATTGCCGCTGTTATCCAATTCAACAAAGTACGTCTGATCATAAGAAGGTGTACCGATGAAAGTTGAGGCCATGATAAAATTTCCACCGTTGTTAATGTGAGCAATAAACCCATCAGCAACGCCACCCTGGAAAGTCTCGTGCAACACTCCGGGAGTGGTCGGAAAGTTGATACTCGCAGTGCCTCCGGCTAAAAAAATATTCCCGCTGTTATCAATCACGCAGTCGTACACCGCATCATCGCTGCTGCCGCCGATGAATGTGCTCCAGACAAGAGACGTGAGTGAAGAATTTATTTTAAAGACGATTCCATCCTGGTTGCCGCCACCAAAGGCGGGTTGCAACACACCTGCAGTCGTCGGGAAATTGGGCGACTGCGTGCAACTCCCGACCAGGTAATTATTATTTGCATCGGCGATAATTTCTCCGCGCGCTTCATCGCTGTAATTATATTTCAAAGGGCCTGTGGTAACGAAACCGGGATCAGTATTCAATCCGTCGTTAGCAGATCCACCTATAAAAGTAGAAGCGAGTAATGTATTCCCATTCGTACTTAGTTTCGAAATAACAATATCGCCTCCTCCTCCAAGTGAACCCTGGTAGGCGCCGGCAGTGGTCGGGTAGTTGGAAGAAAATGATGTTCCGAAAATGAGGAGGTTATCATTGCCGTCAACAACGAGACTTTGCGGCTGCTCGTTATCAGATCCACCGAGATAGGTTGCGTACAACAATGCTGTTCCTGTTGCGTTAAATTTCGCGATGGCCATGTCGCAATCCCATCCGTTTCCTCCTGCACCGCCGCCACCATAAGTTACTTGGTAAGCTCCGGGAGTTGCAGGGTATCCAATGCTATTGATGTTTCCGCCGGAGTACACATTTCCGGCAGCGTCATAGGTTGCGGTGAAGCCCCAATTGTCTGCTGTTGAGCCGGTGTAACTTGAGAAGATTAAGGTCGGATCAATAATCAAGGGCAGGGATTTGTTGTAGCCGTCAGGAAAACGAAAACTTAATTTATTTTTATGCAGAAAAAATTTGCAACGAACTTCGGTTTCTTTCCCGTCAATAAGTTGGTAGGAATAAGGTTTTTCTTCGATGATGGTTCCCACAGAAAGCTTCATTGTCAGCGCGCCGTCTTTTATGGAAAGATCATCAACTCCCTCGTATTCCATCGAAACGGTTGAAGCATCACCGCCCGGTTTCACAATAAGATCGTATTTAATATCTGTAACGCTGCTGTAAAATTTCAGGTCGATGTTTGTGTACAAATTCTGATATGTTACGGATGAGAAGAGTTTCACATCACTTGCCCATTTCGACGAATCGTTCCCAATGAAATAATTGTTGAAATAATTCGCCGCATCATCCGGTTTGATTTCAGGGTGTTCGTTGCCGCCAGCAGCATGTATTCTCACAGCGTGTAACCTGATTTTGTCAATTTGTTTTCCCTCGTGCGGATGCAACGACTGCATGTCGTCAGGATGATAAAACAGGTACGTGAACCGGTTGTTTTCAAGAAAAATTTTTCCACCTCTGAAAGCAGCTTCGTACCGGATAAAATTCTCCCATTGATTTTTGTTTTCTGCAAATCGGACTTTTGACGGGAACTTAGGAGGAGGAGCTTTATCGCCCGATCGGGCAAATACATTTTCATTCATGCTGAAGATCAACATAAAAAGAAAAACAGTGAACAGGTTTGTTTTATTCACCCTCAGGAATTTATCATGCTAAGTTAGTCCTCTTTCGGCTGGTTTCAAAATATTCGGATATTGCAGGTAAAATAGTAACAATATTTCCAGATGGCCGCATTTCTTGAACAGTTAGCAGATGAGTTGTACGATAAACACAAAGGTGAGTTATCACAATTATGTCTTGTTTTTCCAACCCGACGTGGTGGTTTGTTTTTTAAAAAATACCTGGCTGAGAAAATGAATGCTCCCCATTGGAGTCCTGTCATTTATTCGATACAGGATTTCATCCGAAGTTTTTCGGAGGATGTTATTCCCGATCAGTTGACACTGATGTTTGAATTGTTTGAAGTTTATAAGAAATATTTTCCGGCTGAACCGTTTGAAAAATATTATCCATGGGGAGAAATGTTACTGAAAGATTTTGATGAAGCCGATCGTAACCTGACAGATACAAAACAATTGTTTGCCTACATCAGGGATGAACGTGAAATAGATTTCACTTTTGAACTGGCGGATGAAGACCTTGAACGGATTCGCTCATTCTGGACCACTTTTTTTAATAAGGAGCCGGGGAAACTGAAGAATGAATTTCTGGCAAACTGGCAGCATCTTGGAAATATCTATGTGGATTTCAAAAAGCGCCTCACCGAAAAAAAACTTGCTTACGAAGGCCTTGCTTATCGCCATGTCGCGGAGAGTCTGAAAGAAAAAAAGATTCAACTTGATTTTGAGAAAATAATTTTTGCCGGGTTTTATGCGTTGTCGAAGTCAGAAGAAAAAATAATTCAGTATTTCATTGATGAAGCAAAGGCGGATATTTATTGGGATACCGACACTTATTATCTTGATGATCCGAAACAGGAAGCGGGTACTTTTCTCAGGAAAAATAAATTGATTCAACCCGGGTTTAAATGGAAGCAAAGAGATTTTGAAATCGGGGAGAAAAATATTGAGATGATCGGAGTTCCGCTCCAGGTGGGGCAGGCAAAGGTGACGGGTAATTTGCTGAAGGAGTTGATTACTGAAAAAAATATTCCTGCCGACAAAACCGCAGTTGTTTTACCGGATGAGAACCTGTTGTTTCCTGTGTTGTATTCGTTACCGCAAAGCATCGAAGCATTTAATGTAACAATGGGGTATCCGCTTTCGGCTACTCCGTTATTTACGTTGTTTGAGTCGTTGATTCTGCTCCAGAAAAATACCAGGATTAAAAAAGATAAATCGGTGAGTTTTTATCACAAGCATGTCATCAATATTCTGAATCATACTTCCATTCAGCAAGTAGAAAGCTCGTATATCCGGGGGTGGATGAAATCTTTCAACGAAGAAATGAGATGGATACAGGTTCCGATGGAAAATCTCAACAACGATAGAGTTCCGCAGTTGTTCAAAGATATTTTTTATCCGATTCATAAAGCGGAAGAGGTGTTCGGATATTTTAAAACCATCCTTCATCACATTCTTGAAAGCATGAAGGAAAAAGAATTCCGCTTTCATGCAATCGAATCGGAATACATCTACCATTTTTATGTTCAGCTTAAACGTTTGGAAGATGTCGTGATACAATACCCGCTGGAGCTAACAATCGAAACGTTCTGGAATTTATACCGGGAAATTATTTTTTCATCGCGGATTCCTTTTTCCGGCGAGCCCTTGAAAGGCCTTCAGGTAATGGGTTTTCTTGAAACGCGTTTGCTTGATTTTGAAAATGTATTCATCCTTTCTGTGAATGAAGATACGTTGCCTGCTTCTTCAAACCATCCATCATTTATTCCGTTTAACATCCGAAAAGCATTTGAACTTCCTACGTATGAAGACCAGCATGCTGTTTCTTCGTATCACTTTTACCGTTTGCTTCAGCGGGCGAAAAATATTTACCTGCTTTATAACACGGAAACAAAAAGTATTACGGCAGGGGAGAAGTCACGGTATCTTCTTCAGATCGAACATGAATTGGTAAAGAAGTATCCGGGCAAAATAACGATGCAATCAAAAATTGCTTTCACGGATTTTGTGAAAACAGAAACCAAACCTATCGTCATAAAAAAAACGGATGAGGTGATGGACTTGCTTGAAAAATATTTTTTGAAAGGTAATTCCTTCAATGAATTTTCGACACGGCTTTCCGCTTCGGCTCTCATCAGCTACATCAATTGCCCGCTTCAGTTTTACTTCCGGTACATTGCAAAAATAAAGGAACAGGAAGAGACGGAGGAAAATATTGAAGCCGCGACGTTCGGAAAAATTCTTCACCGGGCGATGCAGCTTTTGTACGGTGAGCAAACGAATCTGACGGAAACTGTTTTTGATGAACTGGCAAAAAAAATCAAAACGGTTGTGGATCTTTCCATCAAAGAAGAATTCCGCGGGCATGATTTACTCGAAGGAAAAAACATCCTCATGCGGAATGTGATTGTTGAGCTCATCCGAAAAATATTTAAGGTTGATAAAGCGGATGCTCCCGTCATCATTCATTCGCTTGAGATGAAATGTTTTCAGCCGATTCAGATTTCGGCGGATCATGCCGTTCTTCTTCACGGAATTATTGATCGTGTTGATGAAGTAAATGGCTGCACCCGTATCGTTGATTATAAAACCGGTAAGGTGGATACAAGCAACCCGGATGGCTTTGATGAAATATTCAGTGATCCGAAATTCAAGGAACATTTTCAGACTTTTTTCTATTCTTATTTGTACTGGAAACAGGCGCCTGCAAGACCTGTGAAAGCAGGGCTTCTCGCTGTCAAGGATTTGTCGGATGGAATCCGTTTTATCAACCGCGGAGAGGTAATTTCTTCAGAGCAATTCAACGATTTTGAGTTCCGCCTACTTGGGTTGATTGGAGAAATTACCGATTCAACTAAAACATTTTATCAGACCGAAGATGAAAAACGGTGTCAATATTGTCCATACAAAGAAATTTGTCACCGTTAAAATCCGGACACTCGTAATTTTCCTTTCCTTTGCAAAGAAAAGAAATCAACATCTATGAAACCCATTGCTATTGCGATCCATGGAGGAGCCGGAACGATTTTAAAATCACTGATGACTTCCGAAAAGGAAGCGCATTATCTGAATGCTCTCGAAACGGCTGTAGATGCGGGATATGAGATTTTACTCGGCGGCGGAAGTTCGCTTGATGCAGTAGAGGCAGCAGTGATGGAACTCGAAGACTCTCACTTTTTTAATGCGGGCAAAGGTTCCGTGTTTACAAACGAAGGCAAACATGAAATGGATGCGTCTATCATGGAAGGGAAACACCTGAAGGCAGGTGCTGTTGCAGGCATCAGGAATGTCAAAAATCCTATTCAGCTTTCCCGTAATGTATTGGAACATTCTGAACATGTTTTTCTTTGCTTTGACGGAGCAGAATCGTTCGCGAGAAAGATGCACCTTGAATTTGAAGATGACGATTATTTTTTCGACCAGTCAAGATATGATCAATGGATTGAAATCAGGGATTCGGAAAAAACTCAACTCGATCATGCGGATAAAAAATTTGGTACTGTCGGAGCTGTAGCGTTAGACTCGGCTGGAAATCTTGCCGCGGCAACTTCCACCGGTGGAATGACGAACAAACGATTCGGCAGAGTGGGAGATACGCCGTTGATTGGCTCCGGTACTTATGCAAACAATCAAACATGTGCGATCTCCTGCACCGGTCATGGAGAATTTTTTATTCGCGGAGTGGTTGCTTATGATGTTTCATGTTTGATGGAGTATAAAGGTTTTTCATTGAAGGAGGCTTGCAATTTTGTGGTGAATGATAAGCTGAAAAAAATTGGCGGGGAAGGTGGATTAATCGGGTTGGATGCACACGGTAACATGGAACTGGTTTTTAATTCAGAAGGAATGTACAGGGCTTTCGCTGATGCAAACGGCAACAGGAAATGTGAAATCTACCGTTAACCTGCCTGCGGGGTTTCTTTTAACAATTCAAATTCTTTTTTTCTATCCATTTTTTTATATATTTGATGTGAGAAACATCTTTCACAGATGTATAGATCAAAAAAGTCAACCACTTTTGTCATCTGTTTTTTTTGCCTGATGACTTTGAAATTGTCTGCAACTCATATTGTAGGTGGTGAATTGAATTACCAGTATTTAGGAAATTATAATTATAGAATCCGGCTTGTCGTGTATCGCGATTGCTTCAACGGACAGGCTCCGTTTGATGATCCCGCTTCCATCGGAGTTTTTAATTCATCCAATGCGCTAACCCGGCAGGTGTTTATAAGCCCGACAACTCAGGGAAATGTTCCTAACTACATCAATTCACCTTGTCTTGTTCCGCCAACCAATGTGTGTTATGAATATGCTGAATACGATACGGTCGTTTATCTTCCGCCAATCCCCGGTGGATACCAACTCGCGTATCAGCGATGCTGTCGTAATAGTTCCATCAACAACGTTGCAAATCTGCC
The DNA here is from genome assembly GCA_043783155.1 of Bacteroidota bacterium. Lineage (GTDB taxonomy): Bacteria > Bacteroidota > Bacteroidia > AKYH767-A > 2013-40CM-41-45 > JAPLDA01. The sequence goes on from JAYVZS010000054.1 coordinate 41,878, forward strand.
GGTTGTCGGCGCTACTTATTATGCAACCATTCCTGATACTTCTATTGTTGCTGTCAACAGCAACCCACAGTTTACCCATTTGCCTCCTACTTTTATTTGTCAGGGAGCTTCCTTTCATTTCGATCATTCTGCAATTGATCCGGATGGTGATGCATTGGTATATGAATTATATACGCCACTTGACGGCGCGGATAATATTATCCCGATGCCACAACCACCTAACCCGCCGCCTTACAGCCATATTCAATTTCAATCGCCATATACGTTATCAAATGTGTTAGGCGGTGCACCTATGACCATTGATCCGGCAACGGGAATGCTGACGGCGACTCCTGGTTTTCTTGGGCAATTTGTATACGGTGTGAGTGTTAAAGAATACCGAAACGGAGTGTTGATCGGCAGAACAATTCGGGATTACCAGGTAAATGTAGTGCCCTGTCCGAACATCACCGTTGCTTCCATTTTTTCTCCGACCATTGTTTGCGGATCTCTTGAAGCGAATTTTGTGAATAATAGTTACAACGCCATCACCTACAACTGGGACTTTGGTGATCCTTCGAATCCGAATGATACTTCTACAGCAATAAATCCTGCTTATGTATATCCTGATACAGGAATATATCATGCGACTCTCATCGCGCATTCGCCAATCAATCCGCTGTGTACAGATACTGCTACAGGCGAAATCCGTGTGTTTCCTTCTTTCTATTCCAACTTCACGATTTCGAATCAGCATTGTTCTAACCAGTTCAATTTTTATGATGCTTCTTTCGGACATCATGCTCCCGCTAACTACTGGTCGTGGAATTTTGGAGACGGAACTTTTGCTTCTGTTCAAAACGGAAACCATTCATATCCGACTCCCGGTGCATACGAGGTGAGATTTATTTCCTCCGCCGATTCAGGTTGTACCGACACGTCAACCACATTGATTCATGTACTCGCTATTCCGGTTGCGATGTTTGCTGCTGTTGTTGATACCTGTCATTTGAAGGTAACATGCACAAATCAATCTCTGTTTGCAAGCACATATACCTGGGATTTCGATGATGGTTTTTCCGCGACTTCCGGTAATGTTTCGCATGCCTACTCGTCTTCGGGTTTTTTTGATATTCTATTGATGTCGGTTTCAGACTCAGGATGTTCGGATACCACGCATCTCCGTATATTATTGCCTCCGTTACCTGTTGCATCCTATACTGCTCAGCACGCGTTATGTGATTCATCGGTTTCATTTAATGATCAATCATCGAATTCAATTTTAAACGAATGGGATTTCGGAGATGGAACTTTTAGCAGTGGCATCAACATTACGCATGTATATAGTTCCCCTGGAACTTACTCAGCGAATCTTGTTATACATTCAGCTTCATGCAGCGATACATTGGCTCATCTTATTATTATTAACCCCGTGCCGGAGGCCTTGTTCCATCGTCCATTCATCTGCGGCTTGTCAGGAGATTTTTTAAATCAAAGCAGACAGGCCGATTATTATAAATGGGATTTCGGTGATCATACTTTTTCCCAGGATCAGGATCCGTTGCATACTTATAATAGTCCGGGGTATTATAATGTAGAGCTCACCGCGTTAACGAATATCGGGTGTGCGGATTCGGTGATGGAACGCGTTCATGTTTACCCTGCAGTGACTTCTTTGTTTACTCCGAATGTGATCCCATGCGATCCGCAGGTTAAGTTCAGGAACAATTCAATTAACGGGCAATTTTACAAATGGGATTTTGGAGATAGTGCCACGACAGTTACTGCAGCAGCAAATGTTTCTCACCGATATCGCCATGCCGGTGATTATATCGCTTCATTGATCTCGAATCCGGGAGTATGCGCTGATACCAGTTATCAGAATTTCAGAGTTTCCGTTTCACCGGTATCGTCATTTACTCATCCTGATGAATGCAGTTTGACTCTTCATTTTGAAAATACAAGTAACGATCTGCGTTATAGCCATTGGAATTTTGGTGATGATGTGATCAGTAGTCTTGTGAATCCTGTTCATACATTTCCATTGGACTCAACGTATCTCGTTACACTTATTTCTGAAAATGATGATGGATGCACCGATACTTCTTCATCGAGCGTAAAAGCGAGATTGCCGGCAATTGCTGGGTTCTCTGATTTTACGGATACCTGTGAGCAAACGGTAAAACTTTTCAACCATTCGCAGCGTGCTGCAGATTATTTATGGGATTTCGGTGACGGCATATACTCGGATAATTTAAGTACGATGCATCAGTATTACAGTTCCGGTTTTTATGATGTGATGCTGATTGCAGAGCCGCTCTCTGCCTGTGCCGACACGATGAGTAAAACTGTTTTTGCGTATGGCACCAATGAATCTTTCCTGTTTATTCCGCAGGCGTTTACTCCCAATGGCGACGGAAAGAATGATGAGTTTGTTATTTCAGGTTACAACAAATGTTTGTTTTATCACCTTGAAATATTTAATCGCTGGGGAGAACTGGTTTATGAGTCGAACGATATTTCTAAGCACTGGAATGGATTTTACAAAGGCAAACTAATAGAAGAGGGCGTATATATTTACCTGCTATCCGGCGGAGGAAATGAATTGAAAGGTTCTGTTACTGTCTTAAAATAGGCAGACATAATAGGCTGACTTTTCAGTTCATTTTATTCTACTTTTTTCAAAAGCTCTTCGCATTTTTTCTGAGTTTCTTTGTCATCATTATCCCTGACCGGAAGATCGATTGCTTTCTTTACCCAGATTTTAGAATAGATATCATCCTTGTCCTTGCCTCGTTCGTGGTAGGTAAGCGCTAGTTCATAGTAATGCAACTTGTACCCCGGTTCGATGCTGATTGCTTTTGAAAAACATTCAATAGCAGCGTCATACGAACCTCCTTCCGGAACGCCGCCAAACATGGTATTGATCATGGCCTTTTCAATGAGGTTAAAACCAGCAATGGTTTGGTGCCATCGTCCGAGAATGTGATAGGCACCGGCCATTTTAGGATCGAGCTTGATGGCCTGGTCACATTCTGTTTTGATCACTTTAGCATTGGCGATTTTTTGTTTCGTGCCCGCAAACTCATTGATCCTTCCAAGCGCAAGCGCATAATTGTAATGTGCCGGTGCATTGTTGTTGTTGATGGTAATTGCTTTCTTCGACAAATACGCGGCATTGCGGAAATAACGTTGTCGGTTCTTTTCCTCCTTTTCGCGGTTACCGATTTTACAGAGCAGAAAAGCCGTGTTCACGAGGTAATTTGTATTGTTAGAATCATTTTTAAGAAGTTGCTGAAACAATGGAAGTGCTTCCTCAAATTTTAAATCATTTTTTAACCGGAGTGCTTTCTGAAATTGCTCTTCGCTCGACTGGCCGAACAAAAAAACCGGGTAAAAAAGAAGGAGTAAAAATGGAAATTTGTATGTCATTTTCATTCTGCAAATCTACCTAAAAACCGCTACCTGAAATAATTCAATTCTTATTGTGTGATTGAATAGATCATAATAAAAAAAAGCCCGAAAAGCTGTTTTCAGCAGTGATAAAATAAGAGTTATGGAAAAGTGAAATTGGTAAACGGATATTAATTTTCTTCTTTACCTTGCAAGCCAAATCAGTCCATTTTATGATCAAGGAGATTTTTCAGAATAAGAAAAAATCAATCATCTTTTTTTTTCTAACAGGCATTCTGGTCAGAATAGTATATTACCTGGTAACATATAGCGACAGCTACATTCTGATGCCCGATTCGCACAGCTATGATAAAATATCCATCGCGTTATTAAGCGGAGATTTTAATTTTGATCGTGACAACTTTATTGCCGCTCCGTTATTGCCTTTCCTGCTTTTTGTGCTGAAATCAATTTTTGCTTCCAATTGGATACATGCATTGATTATTCTCCAGATAATTGTTTCTTCCGCAACAGTGTATTATGTATGGCAGTTGAGTGAACTACTTTTTAGCAACAGACGAATTTCTCTGATTGTCTCCGCGTTTTATACGTTATATCCTCCGCTGTTTTATTTTATTCATTCGATTGCACAGGAAACATTGTTCCTTTTCTTTTTGAATGCGTTTGCATTTTACTTTGTCCGTTACCTTTACCGAAGCGAGAGGAAAGACAATATCCTCGCGGCACTTTTTTTTACAGCAACCTATCTCACCAAATCATTTATCTCTCTTTATGTACCTTTTATGGTGTTGTTGGTGCTTTTACAATGCAGGCAGATTTCCATTCCGAAAAGAATGGTATCTCTTGTTCAGTTTTATTTAATCGTACTCGTGCTCGTGATTCCCGTTGGAATTAATAATTACAATCATCACAAGGTTTTTGTAACCTCAAGCAATGGAGGAGGAGTTGTTTTCTTTGCCGCCAATTGTGAACTGAATTACATTGATCTTACTAACACGCCTTCCGGTGGTACAAAGCCATACGAATATGGAAAGGCACCGATTATGACATTTGATTTTTTCCCGAATCCAACGTATGATTCGATCATGGCGCTTCCTGTAAAAGTTAAGCAGGATGCTTTCTGGCATGCTGGTTTTGAGTGGATAAAAGAAAACCCCGGCAAGTTTTTAAAGATTCGTGTACTGAATTTCGTTCGGCTGATCATTCCAGGAAATTCGTGGAATCGTTATCCGTTCAGGCTTTGGTTTGCTTCTTTTATTTTCGGGTTACCACTTTTTTTGCTTGGCTACACGGGTCTGTTTCTGGCAATTAAAGAAAACTGGAAAAAGCATCTCTGGATACTTGCGTACCTTGCGTCTATCAGCGTTATGCACATTATGTTTATTTTTACAAATCGTTACCGCACCTATACGTTTGATCTCTTTTACGGTATGTATGCGGCATACGCACTTGATTTTTTGTTGACTAAACTCAGGAAGCGAAGAATAGCTAATTCATGAACTATTACAGGAAGGTTTTTATTGACAGGTTGGTGGGAGTACCGCTTATCTTCCTTACAAATGTAATTGCGCGACTTGCCGGTTTTATCCTTCAACGTAATCACTCGTTGAAAACAACTCCTCGAAAAGTGATCGTTTGTAAACTGGTTGGTATCGGCAGTATCGTCCAGTCTACCACTCTTCTTGTCAACCTGAAAAAGCAATTTCCGGATTTGAAAATCGCCTATTTCTCAACGGAAGGAAACCGGGTTCTTCTTGAAAACATTCCGCTTATTGATGAAGTCATTACAATCTCCGACAAGTCTTTGTTTACATTATTTATCAGCTCCTTACAAGCGACATGGAAATGCTGGCGCTTTAAGCCGGATATTTTTTTAGACATTGAAGTATATTCTAACCTGACATCTTTCCTATCCTGTCTTTCAATGGCAAGAGACAGGATCGGTTTTTACAGAAAGGATCAATCAGAAAGACTTGGCATTTATACCCACATGCTTTATTTTAATATCAAAGCTCCGATCAACCAATCCTATTTGCAGATGGGCAGACTGATCGGATGCGTTAACACATCACCTGAATTATATCCCATTCAGCTTGCCGATGATGTAAAAAAAAATGCAGAGGAAAAATTCCGGCAGAATTTTCAGATAGAACCATGTCAATACATTCTGATTAATCCGAATGCATCCGATTTGCGTATTGAAAGAAGATGGCCTGCCGAACGTTTTATAGAATTCATCAATGTTATTTCTGAGGTGTCTCCGTTGAAATGTGTATTGATCGGTTCGAAGGATGAACGCTCTTATGTTGAGTCCATCATTCAATCGGTGAATCCCTGTCATTCAACAAAAGTAATCAGCACAGCCGGAGAGCTTTCAATTCCCGAACTTCTCTGCCTCATTAAAAATGCAACACTCATGGTTACAAATGATACCGGTCCGATGCATCTTGCTTTTTCATTAAAAACACGAACACTTTCTCTCTTTGGTCCCTGCAACCCGATACAATATGGAAATTTATCAAATGGAATGGCGATTTACAAGGAGTTGTATTGCAGTCCTTGTGTACATGAGTTTTTAATTCCTCCATGTTATGGCGACAATCAGTGCATGAAAATGATTTCTGTTAAAGAAGTTACAGATGCTGCTGAACGAATGCTGCAAAGCGCAACAGAAACGATCGCACCGCCGGTTATTTTGTATAATAAATCCGGTTCTGATATTCCATTGGGACTCATAACAAGGAAACGATGGGTGATGTGATACGTTGTATTATCTGTGAAGAAGATGATCGGATAGTTGGGGTGAGGCAACGATTTGGCGGAAACATTTTTGAGTGTCAGCGTTGCGGGCTTCAATTCCTGCTTCCACAGCCCGATGACGCGCGACTGAATACGATTTATGAAAAGGAATATTTTGAAACATGGGGAATCACAAACCAGGAACCAATTGTAAGGGAGCTTAAGATGAAAACTTTTCGACTACGTTTTAAAGTAATCGAAAGTGAGTTGAAGTCAGGTGATAAAATTCTTGATTGTGGTTGTGCTACCGGTTACCTGCTGGAGGCGGGAAAAGAAGCCGGGTATGAACCGTTTGGTGTTGACTTATCCGAGTTCGCGGCGAAGGAGTCGATTCGTAAATTCGGTGGGAGTCGTATTTATTGCGGTCAGTTAGAACACGCTCAGTTCGAAGACAATCCTTCAAAAATTTTTTCCGCGCTTTTTTTGATGGACTATATAGAACATGTCCGTAACCCTAAAGACGTATTAAAACTTGCTGCCTCCATGTTAAAAGAGAATGGCAGTATTGTAATCAGTACTCCAAAACTGAACAGCATGAGCCATCGTTTAATGGGAAAGGGGTGGTCGCATTACAAAGAAGAGCATCTGTTTTATTTTTCATTTGAAGCAATGAAAAAGATCCTCGAAGAATCCGGATTTACAGAGATAGGTGAGCATCCTCCGTATAAATATTTATCCCTGGATTATATCAAAGGTCATTTCAATGTATATCCGCATTCATTTTTTACTCCTGTCATTAACTTGATATGGAAAATTCTTCCTGCGTCGTTTTGTAACCGGCCATTCCCGATACAGTTAGGTGATTTGGTGGTGACTGGAAAAAAGGCATCAAGAAACTGAATGCACGAGAACGTGTCACCTTAAAATACTCTCCTCACTTGTTTTTTAGCGTTGTCGATGCTGGCGTTTAATTCAAAACCGAGAATCAATATAAGTGAATTGAAATAAATCCAAAGCATGATCACGATCAGTGTCCCGATAGAACCATACAATTTGTTGTATTGTCCGAAGTTGTTTACAAAATAGGCGAATCCGACAGATGCAAGGATGGACAAAACAGTTGCGAATGTTGAACCGGCAGAAATGAATCTCCACCTCTTTCTGACAGATGGCGCGTAATAATAGAGAAATGAAATTGCGAAGAAAAATAATGCAAGAACAATGATCCATTTGCTGAACAACAACAATCCAACCTGTGTTTTAGTTTTCAGAATGTGCTGGTGAACGAGGTGCCTCGTTGCTATTTCTCCGAAGATGATCAAAATAGTGGCGACAATCAAAAGAACAGACAAGATTAATGTAAGAACAAGTGCCGCTCGTCTTCGTTGCCATGGAGTACGGCTTTCACTTACATGATACGATGAATTGAAACCTTTCATCAGCGCCATGAAACCATTGCTGGTAAAATAAAGAGCAAGAAGAAACCCGACAGAAAGTAGTCCACTTCGCTGATGCTTGATGATATCTTCGATGGTGCTTCTCGTGGCATCATAGGCATTGTTAGGAAGCACGTTTTTTATTAACTCAAGCAACTGATCCTGGAAATCGTGAAGCGGAACGTATGGAATAAGTGAAAAGAGGAAAATGATGGCGGGAAAAAGCGCCAGGAAAAAACTGAACGCCAGAGATTGAGCTCTTGTTTTAATTCCACCACGTTGAATGCCTGTGAAAAAAAAATCTGAAACATCATAAACAGCTAAACCATCGAACCCGGGAAGAGCAACACGTTTGGTGTAATTTACAAATGATCGTACCGGAGATGAGTAGACAATGCTACGTACTATTTTCCTTAAAAAAGAAATTCGTTTTTTCAAAGTGCATTAACCGTTTAACGGATCATTTTCAAACTGATGTCGAGACTTTTATAAGAGTGGGTGAGCGCCCCGACAGAAATAAAATCTACACCCGACTCGGAAACCTCACGGATGTTTTCAAATGTTATTCCTCCCGATGCTTCGGTTTCAAATTTATTATTGATCAGATGAACAGCTTCTTTTAATTGATCCGTAGTGAAGTTGTCGAGCATGATGCGGTGAATGTTTCCGCAACCAAGAACTTCTCTTACTTCGTCGAGGTTTCGTGTTTCAATTTCAATTTGAAGATTTTTATTTTTACTGACGAGGTACTCGTTGGCCTTTCCGATGGCCTTTGTAATTCCGCCGCAAGCATCGATGTGATTATCTTTTATCATGATCATGTCGAACAGCCCAAAGCGATGGTTGTAACCACCACCAATCTTCACCGCCTGCTTTTCAAAGAAGCGAAAGTTAGGAGTTGTTTTCCTGGTATCGAGAAGCTTTGCCCTTGTGCCTGAAATTTTTTCAACCATTTTTCGGGTTAAAGTCGCAATGCCACTCATTCTCTGCATGCAATTAAGCAGCAGGCGTTCCGCTTTCAATATAGATTGAATATTTCCTTCGATATCAATTACAATGTCTCCTTTTTTTACGATTACTCCTTCCTGCATTTTTACTTTTGCAACAATTCTGTTATCGACCTGATTCAGGATTTGAGTAGCAAGCGTAACCCCGGCAACCACGCCATCCTCTTTAATTTTCACATGTGCCTTGCCAGTTGCAGTTTCATCAATGCAGGCAAGTGAAGTATGATCACCATCACCAACATCCTCCTTCAGGGAAAGAGCGATGAATTCGTAATTATTCATACCTGAAATGCCTTGTTCGTCCGTCATCATTTCTGCAAAGATAGTTTTGTAACCTTCCTGAAAAAGAAAACACTGTCTTTTGATACAGACAGTGTTTTCAACAGGATAAGCACCTCGGTTATTCGGTTTCAAAACGGATTTCCTGAATCAGGTATTTCCCGGAAGTCATCTTAACAAAGAATGAGACGCGGAATGATTTACTGCTTAGGGTTGTTAGATTACCGATTGCATAGAGTGTCCCTTCCTTTGATGATCCTTTATGAAGAATGGAAAAGGTCTTTGGTGTGTTTTTACTTAGAAAGTCTTTTAGGATCAATTCCGCCTGTGCTTTACTATATACATCTTCCTGATTTACGATGGTCAGATCAACATTGTTACCAAAATATACTGCTATCTGTCTGGAATCACCGGAGCGAATCGCGTTTGCGATTTCATCGTAAATATCCAATGCTTTTGCCGATGATACGACCAAGAAAAGAAGCAAAAATAGTTTAAAGAATTTCATTGGGAATTTGTTTGGGCGGCATTTCTCAAATATCAAGCCAACAAACCCTTTATAACTCGATGGTTGAAGGGCAGTTGGTTGATGAAAAGATTGTTTTTTTAGTGTACAATTCATCCCTTTGTTGAAGTTAAATCACTCTTCTTAAAAAACAATTGCATAAGCAGGTATGCTGCAGGAATCAGGAGAAGTATGTCGCATTGAAGGAGAAACCGTATCTCAATGTTTCTCCAAAAGAACGAAAGATAAAGATACCATGTTAACATAAAGAATGAAACCAGAATGATAAAGCCGGGGTTGAAAAAACGTTTCCTGATAGCCAGGAGTATCCCCCATAGTCCAAAGAAGATAAACAAGGTTCGGAACAGGAACAACGATGATGATACCAATTTTACAAATTTACTTTTATTACCATAGAGACTGAATTTAAAGAAACATTTTTTAAGATTGCCGAGTGGAACATTGACCCAATAATTGAACGCATTATTTGATTTTTGTTTCAGATAAAGTGATGTAAATATTTTGTCAATCTGTGTATCGCAGTTTTCAGCAGGTAAAACAGGGTGTTTCCGTATACCTTCTGAGACTCCCCAGAAACTGAAACCAGTGCCGCACGTCCTGCATAACTGAACCACAGAATCTAACAGGATAGAATCGCCTGGGTCGAGGTAAGCTTGTTTTGGCCAGATCACTTTTTTATTACCCAGAATCTGGTAGTATTCAGGAGTGATATCTGTTGTGACAGAGTGGGAAAATTTTATAAAAGATAAAAAATCTATTGACCACACATTCCCTACATTCATCAGGTCCTGGGAAAAGAGAACCCGATGTTGCAGAAAAATGTTACGGGCAGGCCACAAGCCGTATGTTACCAATACGCCAAATAAAAACAGCATCGACAACTTGATTTTCTTTTTCAGAAAGAATTCATTTGAGTATAAAAAGCCAAGTGCAATAAACGGAATGCAAAATGCGCATTGCAGCCGAAGAAGTGTTGCTATACCTGCGAACATCCCACTTAAAAAAATCGTTCGGCCGGTTGTGGGTTTAAACATGAAATAAATACTAAGCAGGACAAAGAATACACTGGGGGTTTCCGCATACAGCACAGGTGTCCATACGACTGCAAATGGATAAATGGCATAAAGCAGACCCGAGACATTGCTGAACAACCGTTTTTTTTCTTCAGACGAATTCCTAACAACTTGTCCGGCAATTTTAGAGACGAGGTAAATGCTGGCAATGTCCATCACGATCTGCACCGCCACAAGTAATTTCGATGCAAGCAAAAGATTCTTGAATGTGATCAGGTAAAAGATGCCGAATAAAAAAGAGTAACCAGGAGGCCTGAAAAACTTGCCCGCTTCATTCGCTATATTTGTTGTAAAAGTTCCTTTCTCCCATAAATTGGTAAAGGCATCAAACCAAAGACTTGTATCATTCTGGAAAAAGAAATCGGGCTTCCCGTAATATATTTTACCAAGAACAAAGACAAACAGAAGCCTGATTACAGTTCCTATAATGAGGATATGGAATATTGATTTTTCCCTTGTCAAAAAGCGAGCAACCGGGTTCATGGTTTATTTTTTTTTAGAATAGAAATAATCTTAACATCAAGGTTGATCATTTCATGTTATCGTTCAACGATTAATTAATTAAACGAAGATGCATTACTCTCAGGTTTCAAGTTTAGATATTATAACCTGCAAAAATACATTTACACATCAATTAAGCAAGAAGGAAATTAAAGTTGTAAGAATAATAAAAAGTGTTCATATAAACAGCACCTGAAATTTCACTTATCTTCGGGGCAAACGATTCAAACATGAAACTGGAATTTTTGTTTGTTGGCAAAACATCGGAGAAATACCTGGAAGAGGGAATTCAAATTTATCTGAAGAGACTAAAACACTACGCTTCTGTTACCATTTCTGTCGTTGCGTCTCTTTCGACCGGGAATAAAGATGCGGTTATAAAAAAGGAATCAGAGTTGATTCTGAAAAAAATCGGTGATAGGGATTTTGTCGTTTTGCTTGATGAAGGCGGAAAGGAGTTTAGTTCTGTTCATTTTGCTGATTTCATTGCTAAATCGATGGTCGGCGGAAATTCTCGATTTTTTTTTATTGTAGGTGGGGCTTACGGTGTTTCCGGGGATGTCGTTGAACGATCCAATCTCAGGCTATCTTTTTCAAAATTCACGCTCACTCACCAGATGATCCGTATTTTCCTGCTTGAACAAGTATATCGGGCCATGACGATTTTAAAAAAAGAACCCTATCATCATGCCTGATGAGCCGGAACCGATTTTGGATATTCTAAGAATATTGGAGGAAAAGATATTTGTCCGACTTTGTACTTTCTTGATGAAAACCTTCTGATTACGCGGATACAGAAGGATCTTTTTTATCGGGTATTTTTTTTCGTAATTTCGAAAAAACTAACCTCCCGGCAGCCGGGACTAAATTCTTAGTGATTACCTTTGACTTTATAACCATAATGGGATGAACGAATACGTTTCTTTTATTGATATTTTTTTATGTTGCGTTCTGTTGATTTGCTTTTATTTTTATGGTTCATCAAGAAAAAATCGTTTGATTGAAACAGAGCCTTACTACAGGTATTTTTTGCCCGGATTATTCGTTAAAGTTCTTGGCGGTTTAGGATTGTGTTTTGTCTATTTATATTATTACGAAGGAGGTGATACCCTCGCTTATTTCCATGACAATAAGTGTATATCGAGGCTGTTTATGGAGAATCCTGCTGCAGCGTTCAAATTCACTTTTGGCCAGGTCGACCAGCAATTGTTGTCTTCATTTGATAGCTATACTGATTACCCGGTTTACCTGTTCGATAGTCATGCGATTTATGTGGTTAAGATTACATGGATTCTTTCGCTGATAACCTTTAACAGTTACCTCGGTCAAACGATGCTGATTTCTCTTTTATCGTTTCTGGTGATGTGGAGACTCTATAAAATGTTTATTACAGAATTTCCTATGTTACAAAAAGGATTGGCCTACGCAATATTATTTATTCCTTCGGTAGTTTTTTGGGGATCGGGGTTGTTAAAAGATACGATTACTCTGGCTTCGCTGGCATTGTTTACATCTTCTTTTTACAGAATCATTAAACTGAAGTCAGGATACTTTTTAAACAGTATAATCATGATCGTGTCAACATGGGCAATGATCAGAATTAAACCATATATTTTTATCGCGTTGCTTCCCGGTATACTTGTCTGGTTTTCCAGGTATCAAATGGAGAAGATGAAAAATAAGATGATTCGGTCAGCACTCACTCCAATTCTCCTTTTTATTACACTCTTTTTAGCTTTTTTGTTTTTAAGGAATATGGGTGAATCTTTGGGAGAATATTCTTTGTCCAATGTCGTTGACAGAGCTGTTGTATCACAACAGGAATTAAAACAGGATTATTACCATGGGTCTTCATTTGACATCGGGAATATTGATCCGTCGTTAAGCGGTATTCTTGCCAAAGCGCCTATCGCAATTACGTCGGCACTTTTCAGACCTTTTATATGGGAAACCTATAACCCGGCCATGATTGTATCTGGGGTAGAAAATCTTATCATCTTGGCATTTACGCTTTACCTTCTCGTGAAGTTAAGGGTGTATAATTTTTTTAGGTTGGTATTCAATCATCCGCTTTTATTTTTTTGTGTTTCATTCAGTTTGTTTTTTGCTTTTTCAGTAGGTTTGTCTACCTCAAATTTCGGTGCCTTAGTGCGATACAAGATTCCGGCAATTCCTTTTTTTGTTGCCAGCCTCGTCATTACTAATTACTATTATCTTGAGATGAAGAAGGAAGAAATAAAGAAGAAAGAATAGCGTAGTAAAAACGTTATTTTTGTTCAATCTCACTGTTTTGCTTCAAAGCCCCGCTTTAATTTTTTTTTGGTTGATCCCTTCATGATCTGTTATATTTGCAGCCAATGTTAAATGATGAGAATCCTCATGAACGGATTAGAGGTCAGGATTTAACTTCAATGACAGATGAAAAACGGAGCCTTTATTATTTCTCTTGACTTTGAACTGTATTGGGGAGTACGTGATACGAGAAGCATTGAGGCATACGGGGATCATATTCTTGGAGTTCAAAAAGTGATTCCTGTTTTGCTTGATCTGTTTGAACGCTATAATATAAAAGCAACTTTCGCTACCGTCGGTTTTTTGTTTTGTTCCGGGAAAGATGAGTTGTTGGAATCGTTTCCCACCGCATTTCCGTCCTATCACAATTCGTTGTTGTCGCCCTACAATGGGTATATAAAAAGTCTTGGCAAAAATGAGACGGAAGATCCGTATCATTTTGCTCCTTCACTGATCAGGATGATCATGCAGAAAGAACAACATGAGATTGCCACTCATACATTCTCCCATTATTATTGTCTGGAAGAAGGTCAGACAGCTGAACAATTTCAAGCCGACCTTGTGGCTGCAAAGAAATCTGCAAAAAAAATAGGAGTTGAATTTAAAAGTATTGTTTTCCCCCGAAACCAATACCACAGCGAATACCTGCAAATCTGCAGAACGGAAGGGCTCACAGCCTTCAGAGGCAATGAAGATTCGTGGCTTTATAATCCGCGCAGCCGGGGAGATGAATCGTTGGTGCGAAGAGCGTTGCGTTTACTCGACAGCTATGTAAATATTTCGGGCGTGCATACTCATTTCCCCGGTGTTGAGAAAGAACTTTGTAACATTCCATCCAGTCGGTTTCTGAGACCTTACAACACTCGTCTGGCAATCTTTGACGGGTTGAAGCTGAACAGGATAAAAAAACAAATGACTTCGGCAGCGGCAGGAAAACAACTGTTTCATCTCTGGTTTCATCCACATAACTTCGGCACTCATTTGAATCAGAATGTAAACTTCCTCGAACAGGTGCTCATTCACTTTCAATCTCTTCAAAACGAAAAAGAATTTGCTTCTATGACTATGAATGAAGTTGCATCCGATTATTTCAGTTCAAATTAAAATGAATCAAAACAAAACATTAGAGACACGGCAGCAAGCCATTGAACGGCATAACATCGACAGTGGAATTTTCCAGGGACGCTACAAAGATTTCAGCGGAGGAAAATTTACGGATGAGTTTATTTACGGACGTTACCAGTTATCGGAAGAAATTGAAGAGGAGTTAAACCGTTTACCTGCCGGTGCAAGTGTCCTTGATCTTGGTTGTGGAACCGGTCATTTTTCAAATTATATGCTAACAAAGGGATTCAAGGTGCATGCCATTGATCCTTCTGTTAGGATGCTGGAATTTGCACGGAATAATTTCCCTGATATTAATTTTCTTGAAGGAGTTGCATCATCACTTCCTTTTCCTGATAATTTTTTTGACTTCATTATTTCCATTGAAGTCCTGCGCTATCTTGATACGGCTGACATTAAACAGGCGTATGCTGAAATGTATCGTGTCCTGAAACCGGGAGGTCGAATTCTTGTCACCCATGTAAATCTGTTTGCTTCCGACTTTTACTTCTTTTTTTATCACTTGAAACAACAAATTTTGAAAGTCAGAAAGCAACCGTTGCATGCCTGCTATTTTACAACTCCCTCAAAAGAAAATGCATTGGCTGCAGCTGCCGGTTTTTCATCTGTAAAATCTACAGGAAGAATGTTTGCATCGATTCGCATCGGCTATAAATTCGGAAAAATGATCGGCGTAAGATATGCACGTTTACTGGAAATGTTTAGCCGTAAACAAAAATTCACTGCCGGGTTTTCACGTTTGATAGCAGGGCATTTGGTACTCACTGCTGAAAAATAAGATTAGTTCTTACTTTGATTATTTTTCTAATTCAAGATAAATTTCAGAATAAAAATTTACGCCTCGATCCAGTGAAAATTCATGCCTGGCAAAATCCCTGATTTTTGTTTTGTCTTTTTCAAGCAACAAGGGGATTTGTTTAATTGCCCGATCATATTCGTTGTTTGTGAATTGATCAATTAATAATCCTGCTCCCGACTTTGTGATGATTTCTTCCGTGTCTCCGATTCGTGTGTTGCAGATAACAGGAATTCCCATCGACAAGAGCTCTGCTTGTTTGGTAGGTGAGGATGCGATTTTTGAATACGTTGGCTTGATAAAAAATATCGAAACACTACTAAGTGCAAGCAATCCTGGCACATCGTTCCTCTTTGCTTTCACCACCATGATTTTTTCTGCCGGAATATTTTTCTGGATGGCCGACTGCATTATTTTTTCCTTTGGATGATACGTCACAAACAGAAACGTAGCATTCGGATATTGAATGATTAGATGCCTGAAAAAGTCAAGCATCTCATCGAGGAGATACCACGTTCCTAACGCACCAAGATAGGAAAGAACGAAATCATCTTTGCTGATGGATAATTTTTCCTTTAATGAATACTGTTGTTGAAGATTGGTTTTTGACGGGTCGAATAGGAGTGTATCTACGCAGCAGGGGATCACCTGTAGCTTAGAAGGAGCTATTGAAAAATGATCAACAATTATTTTTTTTGCCGCATACGTAAGTGTTACTATTTTATCAGCAGCATGAAAGAATATTTTTTCCTTTCGCTTGAAATATTGATAGATGTACCGATACATTATTTTTTTTTGATTCCATAAACCTCCTTCCACCCTTTCGTCAGCATAAAAGCCGCGTATGTCGAAAATAAATTTCAATCTGAATTTTTTTTTCATCAGCATTCCTGCAAATGCCGTGATGTAGCTTCTGCAATGAACAATCCGGTAATTGTTTTCTTTGTGCAGCCGGATGCATTCCTGCTTCAGTTTCAGAATATCAAAAATGGTTGAAATAACCGGAGGATGTCTTGTATACTTTAAGGGAACCCAGTTTATTTTTTTCTCATCTAATTTTTCTTTTATCGATTGATGAGACTCCCCGATAGCTTCTCTTTTCTCAAAGCTTACAATGGTAATGGAGAACCCTTTCTCGGCAAGCTGCAGGAGATAAGGCATGATCTGCGATTGTCCCAGCGGATCTGATAGGCCATCGTATGTCAGGTAAAGAATTTTCATTGAACGATCAATTATTTTTTCGAAGCCAGGAATGCAAAACGATTAAGGACCAGATTCTTGAACTGTAAAAATACCTTCCGTTATAAAAAGCATCAATGTATTTTTTGACTGCTTTATAATCAACAACGCCGGCGTTCTGTATTACTTTTTCTGACAGATTTTCTTCGATCAGGTAATTCAGTTCATTCTTTAACCAGGAAGACAATGGAACAGAGAAGCCTTGTTTGGGGCGATTAAATATATGTTGGGGAAGATATTTATACAGCACCTTCTTTAAAATATATTTTTGAATTCCGTTTTTTATTTTTAAATCAGGAGAAAGATTAAGCGCAAATTCTACAATGCGGTGATCAAGATAGGGAACTCTCACTTCCAGCGAATGGTGCATGCTTGCCCTGTCAATTTTCGTAAGCAAATCGTCCTGCAAATAATACTGTAAATCAAAGAATGATTGTTTTTCAGATGCATTAAATTTCCGGGTTCTGTTTTCAGAATATTTGTTTTCATTCCTGAATTCTTCGTTAATGAGTTCGGTTATTTCATGTCCGGCCTTCTTAGAAAAATCAGGATGCAGGAGATTGCAGATTTCTTGTTCGCTGAAAAGGTATTGTTCCTGCGAAAAAATATGACTTCGTGCATGTTGTTCGTTTGTGTACGATAATAATCCGGCTACGCGCTTATATCGCTCCGGCATCATCGATAAAAGAGTGGACGCCGGAAGGCGAAATACTTTCATCAGCGGATGGTTTAACCGTTCAGCCCATGTGTAGAATCCATATCCGTGAAACAATTCATCAGCGCCATCGCCCGAAAGTGCTACTGTTACCTGTTGTCTCGTTAGTTTCGACAGGAGAAGAGTCGGAATCGCTGACGAGTCTGCATAAGGTTCGTCATACATAGCAAGGATATCATCTGCAACAGAGGTTGCTTCCCGGTGCGAAATGATAAACGGATGATGATCCGTATTCAGGTGCCTGGCAACCTGCTCCGCGTAACCCGATTCATCATGTGTGCTTTCAGAAAATCCGATGGAGAAGGTTTTTAATTTTCCCGGATAGTGCGCAGATGCGATTGCACTTATTAAACTTGAATCAATTCCACCACTCAGGAAAACGCCCAGCGGAACATCGCTTCTCATTTGAATTGAAACTGCATTGTTAAGTAATTTGTCCAATTCGTTTGTTGCATAAACTTCATCCGTTACTACCTGGTCTGAGAGTTTGTCGGCGACAGACCAATAATATTCTTTCGTTATTCCTTCAGAAGAAATTTTGAGGATACTTCCACTTTCCATTTTAAAGATAAAGTCATAGGCAGTATACGGAGCAGGAATATATCCGAGGTGTAGGAACGTCCTGATTGAGGAAGTATTTATTTTTTTATTTAGCTGGCTTAGCTGCAACAATGATTTCAGTTCAGAAGCAAATGCAAAGTTAGCCCCATCCCAATAATAATAAAGTGGCTTTATACCGAGCCGGTCTCTGAAAAGAGAAAGTTCCTTTTTAATTCTGTCATAGATCATAATGGCAAACATACCATTGAGTTGTTCTGCAAATTGATTTCCGTTTTGAGAAAAGAGCTCAAGAATTACTTCGGTATCACTTGTTGTCTTTAGTTGATTTCGAATAACGGAATCGAGCGATGAAATCAACTCTTTGTAATTGTAGGTTTCACCGTTGTATATAATGACATACCTGTTGTTGGCTGAAAACATCGGCTGATTAGCTTTCTCTGAAACATCAATGATGCTAAGACGCCGGTGCCCCAATCCGATGTTGCCTTCTGTAAAATAGCCATCAGCATCCGGACCACGGTGTGTCAATGATGAAGTCATTTTCCTGAGGTCATGTTCAGAAAAAAAATTGGTGGAAGAAAAAAAACCGCTGATGCCGCACATGTTACTTCAACAGGTATTTAAGGAGGTATTTATAAAACAGCATGTTTTGAAATGTTTTTGAAAAACGAAGCGATTTTTTAAAGAGTGGCAGAGAGTTTTTTTTATTGCCATTTGAAATTAACATGTTTGCACACAAAATGTACGTAAAGGATTTCACGGAGTCGGATATTTTTTTTGTCAATTTTGGATGAGTGGAAAAACGCAGCCCGGTGTATTCGTTCCAGTAAACAATTTCATTAATGCTCTGCGTATTCATCGTCCGTTGTTCATGCTCCGTAATAATGGTTGTTTTAATATTTGTTTTTACAAAATCTGTTTCGAGAAGAAGGTTACGGGAAAAAAGCCAGTCTTCAGATACGGGGATATTCTCATCTCCAAATGTTGTTTTTATTTTCTCTTTGTTGTAACACAAAACATTGGGTGGAAGAATATTGGATGCGATAACATCTTTTAATCTGACGATCGAAATTTTTTCCTTGATTTTTCCTGACTCTTTATGAACATTCTCTGCATCCGATTTTATTGAAGTTGCAAATGCGTCATACTCAGGAAAGCTGGAAATTAATCGACGCAGGACCGTTAAATGATTGGGCAGATAAAGATCATCCGAATCAAGAAAGCAAACCCATTTTGTGGAAGCGTTTTGGATTCCTGAGTTCCTCGCAGCGCACCGGCCAAGGTTTTCAGGATGCCTGACGATTTTTACACGGGCATCCTGTTTCATAAATTTTTCAATAATTTCAACAGAGGAATCGATACTCATGTCATCCACACATATTAATTCAAAATCAATAAAATCCTGTCTAAGAACAGAATTAATTGAATTGTCAATGAATAAAGATCTGTTATAAACCGGCATTATGACTGAAAAGAATGGAACATTCATCGACACCGGGATGTAATATATCTGACTCTTAAATTATTCTTAATTAAAAACTCTAATGTACGGAAAAAAGTATGGACGTTAAATGAAGCTATGAGGAGTTTATTTGCATTTTTTACACGGTAAAAGGAATATTCCTGGATGGCGCATTGCTGTATGTACATGTTCAGTAATGTTTTTGTTTGAGCAGACGTGAAAGAAATATTGACAGGATATTTTTTTTCATCAGGATTGTTATAGATACCATATACTTTCAACTTGCTGACGAGTTCTTTGCGGTTAAGAGAGTTAATAAACGTGGATAAAACCTTTCTGTATTCAAGGTATAAACCTTCCGGGTTCCCGGTTGTTTTTGAATGCGGATGAATTCTGAATTGAGAAAAAAGTTCATTCACCTTTAAACATTCGTAGTTAAAAAATATCCGTGTCCATAAATCATAATCCATGAGGTAATACAGGCTCTCATCCAGCAAGCCAATGTTTTCATGTAATTTTCGTTTCCAGAAAACTCCGGGTTGATGAATGTTAACTTTTCGAAGGAAACTGACCGGCTCAAACGGAGGAGAGGAGATTAATTTTTTCGAGCCGTCAACATCCAGATTTTCTACATCACCATACAACAATTCAACGGATGGGTGCTCCAGGAACAAGCTTGCTACACGGTGCAAAGTGTCTTTCAGAAAAATATCATCGCTATTCAACCACGCAACAATTTCACCTGTTGCCTGCTTCAGACCTTTGTTGATGGCTTCGCTTTGCCCGCTATCTTTTTCACTGACCCAGTAGTGTATTTTTTCCTGATGCTTTTTTATGATTTCCACCGACTGATCCTCACTGCCGCCATCAATGACGATGTATTCGAGGTTCGGGTAATTTTGAGAAAGTACAGACAGAATTGTTTCCTCCAGGAAATTTCCCTGGTTAAAAGAAGGAGTAATAATACTGATCTTAGGAAGTTCCATCTATCATTCGTTAACGTTAATATAGAAGTTTTTAGCTTTTGCAAGCAGTGACTGCTACCGGAATTTTATATCATGAGGAAATATAAATTCATCATGAAACTTTATGTGATACTCAGAATTTTAATGTTTTTTTTCAATATCTAAAGCCAGAATTTTCCTGTACAAATCAATGTATTGTTTGCAAGTATTCTCAAGCGTAAATTTTCCTGAAACTATTTTTTCGGCAGCAGCTCCTTTTTTTCGACTCAATTCCAGATCACCCAGCGCCAGGTTTAGTCTAACAAGCAGGTCATCCTTGTTGTTGTTTTGAAATACATATCCAATCTGGTCATTGATTAGCTCGGTGATTCCTCCTGCATCTGAAGAAACAACACATACACCACATGCCATGGCTTCTAAAGCAGTAAGTCCGAAGCTTTCTGCTCTTGAAGGAAAAATTAGAATATCCACGTTGTTATACAAAGAACTTAAACTCTGTCGGTCATCAATATAGTTCAGGTAATTTACAGATGATGAGGTGCCGATTTTTTCGCCTACAACATACAGGTCGTATGGGTAAATTATTTTATGCATGATCTCAGTAAACAACCAGGATCCTTTAAACGGATAGGAGTTTTGGAGGTTAAAAAAAAGAACCCGGGGTTTTTGCCAGGTCCGGCTGTTTTTATTTGTGAAAACAGATGCGTTGAAGCCATTATAAAGGGTTTTTAATTTCATCTTTTTGTTAAAAACGTAGGCGTCAGCAACGCAATTCTCAAGCCATCTGCTTACAGCTATCAACGTAATCGAATCTGAAAGTTGAGTGTAGATATTTTTTTTTATATTGATAAAATGCTGACGTCTGTCAACAAAAGGGTTTAACAATGGATAATTTTCGATGAATGGTGTATAGCCGATTCCCTTTTTATAATTTTCATTTTCGAATGTGTAAGCATCTCCGCCCGTAATGGCCCACATATCATGCAATGTCCAGACTATTTTTTTCTCCCTCGCAATTTTAACTAAGGTAGTAAGATCAAAATAACCACCGTGAAGATTATGAAGATGAACAATATCGGCTTCACGATATTCTTTTATTTTCCAGAGTTTACGATAGGTACCGTTCCATTCATTTTCAATGCTGAAGAATGTACGAAGTGATTTTTGACTTCCAAGTTTCCACCCGATCTTATCAAGCAGGAGAAGTACAGTATCGAAGAAATTATTTTTTAGTGGAATTACTTTCGGGTCATCCGACGATTTTTTCATGACCGCTAAATGGCAAACCGCATCAAGATGATGAACAAGATCCATCGCAACCTGCGAAGCACCGCCCATCTTATCATGGGTATTGATGTGAAAAATCTTTAGCTTATTCATAAAAAGTTCTCCATGTTAGGAATGCATAAACCTGTTCACGATTCTCTCGATGATGTTTTTCTTACGCCTAAGCTTTTTATAAAATTGTTCAAGACCTTTTCTTGCTTCATTATTTTCAATAAGCGGAATTGTTTTAACCACAATGGAATCAGCAACGGCCTGCTTGTTAAATATCGACTCACTTCCGTGTGTACCCGATCCGTCATTGCCTTCATTTCGGACTAGGCTGGGGGAGGGATGAAGACAAAAACCTTCCATCAGAAATACGCTGGTCAGCCATTTGATAGCCCATGTTTTTATTTTTCCGTTTGTATTGTCTAAAAGATGATTATAAAATGGAGCTCGGCCGTTAAATGTAAATTCATTTAATCGTTCTGACTCATGGAGTTTTTGCAAGAGGTCTTCAGCAGATGGATTGTAATGGTTCCATGCGCGTTTCCAGGTTGCCCATCCCCAGCAGGAAGTCATGTTCATGAAAAATAATTCCGGTAATTTATTTTTAACCGGGAACATGTAAGCCGAAATGTGCATGATTTTCTCTTCCTCCTCAAAAACGTTTAATGCGTTATTCAGATAGTCAAGAAATCCGGGTGAAAGTACTAAGTCATCTTCAAGTACAATTATTTTTTCGTATTGATTGAGTACAGCAGTCACTCCACTAACAATTGAATCAGCAAGTCCGACATTATGCTGTTTCCCGATCAACTGAACTTCTTTGCACCATTTTTCACTTAGCACAAGTTTCCTGACTTCGTTGATGTTTTTTCTTTCCGTTTGTGATGCCTCGTCTTTCGGTCCATCAGCAAACACGATCAGTTTTGATTGATCGCTTAACCGGCATCTGCGCAGGCTTTGCAGAAGATTTGAAGTATGAATGGGCCGGTTATAAACGAATAAAACGATTGGGGCAAGTGATTTCATTCAGTTAAACTGATCTGACGGTTTCATTTTATATTTTCCTGCAATCAACAATCAACGAAGAATAATCAGCGAAGCCGGGATTTTTATAACCCTTGATCTTACTTCTTGAGATGATCCCATTTTCAAAATTAAAATCTATTGCCTTAAATATTCCGTCATCGGTGAAGTACTCTAATGTATTGGCTTCATAGCCTGCCCGATGAAGAACTCTTTGAAGTTTGCCAAGATTCCAGATAGATTGATGCCCGTCTGCAGGAGGAGAAATATATTTCAGGTATTCAGGATTGATATGGTTACCGTCTGGAACAGCAATTCTGAAAGTCCCTCCCGGTTTAAGATATTTGGATGACAACTCAATCACTTTTTCAACCTCCGCATCTTTCAGATGTTCGAGTACATGTTCTGCAAGAAGGTTATCGATTTTCTTTTCATGAAAAAAAAGGTGCCAGTCTTTTTCTTCGAGGATGTTGAAGTGAGGAATATCCGTTGAAATCCATCCGTCATACGAAGTTGTTCCGGCTCCCAAAATAATTTTTATTTTGCCGATAGCGGAATTTTCCCTGATTTGTTTTTTAATTTTCAATCTGCCTGACAAAATCCATCGAAACCTTCGTAACCGTGAGATCGCATTCATTCCTTTATACGTTAACTTTCAGGTGCTGGTATGTTTTGTCAATGATTATTCGGATGCCTTGTTCGAGGGACGTGTTCCATTTGAAATCCTTGTATGAATTATCCGGTTCAATTTTGTTCTGGTATCCGGCTTCATTCCCAAAAGATACTGGGATGTTCAGGATGTTACCAATGGTGTGTGCAATATCTTTTATTTTAAGCCACTCACCATTTGTCAGATGTACATTTTTTAATTTTGATTCCCTTGCGAGGCAAAGATTTTTCACACAATCATCCATGAATATAAATTGTCTTTCTTCTTCGCCGGAGGTAAAAAGAGAGATTTCTTTTTTGGTGATTCCCTGGAGAATAAGATCAGGAATTACATGAGATCTTTCTCCTGGTTCTTCCCATCCGTATACATTCCAGAAACGTGCGATCTGTCCTTGTAACAGGTTGGTCCAGTATTCACCCAGAAGTTTTGTCATCCCATACGTGTTGTCATTGGCAGCCAACTGTGAAGACGTAAACATGAACGGAATGCCGGTCTGTTCAAGAAATGTAAATACATTTTGACAAATTAAAGTATTATTCCGGATGATGTTCAGCTGATTTTTTTTTGCATGCAGGTATTTAGCACCGCCAACTTCCCATGCGAGAAACCAAACAAAGTCAACATTTTTGTAATTATCTAATGACTCTTTTCTTAAATCGAAACCATCCTTGATATCAAGATTAATGACAGCCTCTTTTTTGGATAGCAAATGACGGCATAAAGCAGAGCCGATCGCACCACTTCCTCCTAACACTAAATTTTTTGTAATTCCCATATTCGATCGCTGATTTGTTTTAAAGGATAGTTGATAAGACCCCAATCATCCGGGTTTTTATAAGGTATGTTATTGAAATGATGATAACCATGTGTTTCATTATTTCCATGAATGATTGATTCAGGGTGATCAAGGTGATAATGATGTCCGAGCACCTTTTTTTTCAATCCCAAATGTAGTAATTGATCTAATCCGTTGCCATCGACACCTGCTCTTACATTGTTTAATTTTTCATCATACCCGGTGGCGTTCAGCCAGTTTTTTTTTCCTGTGAGTATAAAATTTCCAACTACTGAGTCAGGATTCCGGGGTGCCGGAAATGCAATAACAACATTTTTCTTGTCTTCCTGGTGGTAATCTGCCAGCGGCTTTTTGTCCCATTTAATGCTGACGTAATGAGTTGCATATACAGTATCCCGATTTAATTTTTGCATGTTGTTTATTACATCATTGCCGATAAATACATCAGCATTCACCATTAAAATCCATTCGTTTGTTGCTTTCCTGATTCCCATATTTTTTGCGAAGTACTCCATCATCGGCATTTTGGGATTTTGACAAATGGAGTTGTGAATTTCTTCCGGAACAATGAAGCATTTTGAATTCTTATATCTCTCAGCAATCCAGGCACAGTCGCTGGGTCGGTCTTTCAACAGGTTCCATTCTACATAAATTAATTCTGCATTTGGCAAATGAGCATAATTCCAATCGAGCGTTACCTGCAAACGTTTGCTGAAGTCGCCGCCATAATTATCGTTTCTTCCCACCACAACTAATGATATAGAATCTAATTTTTCTTTCTTGCTGAAGTCAACTATTCGTTTTAGATCCCACATCAGGTAATCTTTTTTTTGCCTGAGAACTGAAAACCTCCAACTCAATGCATTTAATACTCTGTCAATCTTTTTCATCCGAAAAATTACCTTGTCAAAATTTTAGCGAATACCGTGAAGGATGTTTTGGATTTCATGGATGAGAAACAATGTTTGAAATTGTTGTTGGCTGAACAAAGCCGTGGATGTTAAAAGCATCGATTTTTTTTGAAGGTCGTTCTTCATTTTTCAATTGAACAATGTTACCGGTGCTAAATACTTCATTTGGACAACGACACTTCTTACACTTTCGGGAAAATTAAGCACGACAGTCTCATCTTTCCTGAATTTTGTACAGATGAGCAGGGTTCATTATCGGCCAAACACTGACCGGAATCGGCAGACTGTATACCAAACAACGGCGTAGTTTAAAGACCTTACAAACCTAATGAAAAAATGTCAAATACCAAGGTACCCCTTAGCTTCTGAACGGGCTAAATCATTCTTTTTCTTCCGGCTTTATCCAATGCCATGCTGATGGAAAATCTTATTTTTTTATAGAGCCATTTAAAGCTGAAAATAAAAATGGAAACGGACAGGTGATTATCCCGTTCGCTGTTTCTCTTTTTGTAATTGTAAGCAAAACGGATAATAGAAAAAATGCTTTCATTGTTGAAGTGCATGTAGTAAGCAACTTTATTGAGATTGGAAACGGAGGGTTTGTATTCCTGGTTGAATTTTTTTCTTGCAAGTTCTGTTCCTGAATTAAAAACAGTTTCCAGGCATGCGATTACCTTTTCCGGGTTATAGTCAACCATCTCGATCACATGACTGTTGTTAAGTCCATGAATCTGAAAATCAAAATTAAGTCCTGCATAAATTCCTGAATTTTTATTCAGCAACTGCAGTGTCGGAAGTTTTTTTGACCAGGCAGACGTGCAGAGCCAGGTAATTCCGCTACTGCAGCCAATTAGAAAAGAACAGTATTTAGTAAGTTCCGCGTTTTCTCTGTACGTAAGAACACTTCCGTCAATAATAGTGTCGTTGACAAATGGGGATTTTACAGGCGAAGAAAGTACCATGCATATTTCCGGATTTGCGCCGGTCATTTGCTTCGCGATGTTGACAGCGAAATCAATGTTTACAAGGGATTGCCCGCTCCCAGGTACACATTCAAAAAGTATGACCTCTTTGAAATTTTTTAGCCGATGTGTTTCAGCAAATTTTTTTACGTGCTGTATTTCTTCTTCCGATAACCTGATAACTGGATCCACCGGTACGGTGACGGGCCTTGTGTATCCTTTCAGGATAGATGATCGAATTGTTCCATCAAATCTTCCCCAGTTTCGTTGTGGTATCTGGGAGAAAACAAACTCGTCATATTCACCTTTTTCTTTTCCTGCTTTCGCTTCCTCTTCAAATTTTCCCCAGACCGATTCATCGTAATAGTGAAGGCCGGGAGGAACACTTATTTCCCATACCTTATCAACGAACGGATTTAATAACAATATGGAACTGTATTTTGATCCGATGGCCCAGGTAATATGGCTATCGGGAAAGTCGTGTTTTATTTGCCTCGCTATCGTGGTTGCATACAGGCAATCACCAAACGAGGCAAACTGAGCTATCAGAAATCTCCTCATCAATGGCTAACGTTTTTCTATGGATGTTTTAAGTGCGTTGTCGATCTCGTCGATGCATTTGTTGCGCTGAAGATTAAGCAATGCCAGTTGTTTTACAACGGTATCTTTTTCAACTATCGGCACCTTGGCAAATTCATACACCTTTTCCTGTTCGTGCCATAATTGACAATTCACTTCGGCAAGTTTGCTTACAAAATCACCAATAGAACCCTTCATATCAGCGATCTCATTTCCTTCTTTTTTGTATACTTTATTTGCAGAAAAAATAAGCTTGTCAGTTGGTATTTTTCCGATGAGTGCATCCGATAAATAATGATCTATCTCGTCAATGAGATTATTCTCCTGAAGAGAAAGGCTGTTCAAACGGATAGCATCTTCAATGTGATATTGTTTTAGTTTAACGATTGTAAGTTTATCGCAAAGTGATCCTAGTGTTTCTGCCATAATTATTTTTTTAATTGAACGTCGTTTGAGCGGTCATATCTGTTTCAACTTTGGGTTGCTATCCTGCAGATAAAGGTGAAAGGGTGAGCCGGTCCGATTTATTATCAAATAACATTGTACGCTTATTTTCGAACCAGATAAAGATAGAATTTTTAAATATTGATCGGAGCGTTTCTGCGGCAATTATTTTTTAACCGGCAATTTCAGCGCATCATAATTTCAGCCAGTTCCTGAAATGAGGTTTTGGGTTTCCATCCAAGAGAAAAAATGGTTGCAGGATCGCTTGATAAGACGGTGTACTCCGGAATGAAGTTTCCTTTTTGAGAAACGATATATGTTTTCCAGTCTTTGCCGACCAGGTTGAAGCATTCTTCCAGCCAATCCTGAATTGAATAGAGAACCCCTGTTCCGATTGTTGCTTCAAAAATTTTCTCCTGAGAAGTAAGTTTAAAAATTCCTTCGGCAATATCTCGGGCAAACCCCCATTCTTTTCTGACGGAAATATCACCTAAAATAAGTTTTTCATCGCTCCCTTTATTTGTACGTTTAATAAAGTCTGTTGTTATTTTACTGATGTGATGGGCTTTGCGCAAAGGACTTTCATGATGAAACAGGTATCCGACGTATACTTTTATTCCAAGTGAACGGTAATATCTTGCCGCATACACGGAATGAATACGGGCGACTGCGTACGGACTACTTGCTTCGAACGCATCCGTCTCTTTGATTGGAATTCCACGGTTTACAAACTGTACGCCACTGCCTGTAATAAATACTTTACATGAAGGGCAATGGTCTTTTACACTTTCTAAAATATTTAAAGTGCCGAGGGAGATGGTTGCATGATTTTCAAAAAGCGTTTCATGTTTTGTTGTCGAGTTTGCTGCGATATGAAAAATATAGTCAGGGGAATATTGTTTTATAAGTCTTTCAACAAACGTTTTGTCTGCCACATAACCTTTCGTCCATGGATCTTGCGATCGCGAAATTCCGACCACTTCTATTTTGTTTTCCCGACATATTTCATTCAGGTAAAAGCCATCTTGTCCGGTTACTCCAAAAATTAGCGCCTTCATTATTTTTTTTCGAAAACAAATGTTGCAAAAGTATACGTATATCTGTTTAAGAATGTAAAATCATATTCGTTACAGTCATAATCAGGTTCGTCAATAAGGTAACAATCGGGGATCGCGTTCATTAATCTTTCTTTTAAATCGTGTTTTGTATAAAAACGAAAATCAACTCCCGGTATATCAAAGCCTGGTTTATAATCATTGTGAAAATCGCACGTAAGAATTGCAATTCCTCCGGGTTTTAATAAAAATGAAATGTCTTTTACGAAACCCTCATCGTCTTTCACATGTTCGATTACCGAAGTGCTGATGATGATGTCATAACTACCGGGTTTAACCGATGGTTTGGAAGTATAAGTACGGATGTCATAATTAATTTCAGGATCAATTTCATCAATATTAAAACCGGATTTCTTCAACGCTAAACTGGCTGTATCTTCGAAAGCTCCTACAGTCAGTATTTTTAATCCTTTTTTTGCGGAGCCGGCAAACCGATATGCAGTATCAAATACAAATCCCTGCTGTACATTTGCTTCCGGGATTTTATTTTTTATCAGTTCAGGCGATAATGTTGAAATGAACTCTATGGATGATTTGTATAATTCACGTGCGGTGTTGTCGAGCAACCTGTTTAATTTGTTTTGCCCTAATTCAACCGGGGTATAATTCAAATCAGAGAAACCATGGAAAATGATGTTGTCTTCTTTTTTTACCCAGGGCGATTTTATCGGAGAGGATAAAGTGTTTCGTTTGATTTTATTTTTAACGGATTGTTTTATTTTATTCAGAAAATTTATTCTCCCTTTATTTAGTGCAGCATCTATAATTCTGTTATAGTCCCAAATAAGATTCGCTTCATTCCATTCTTCCTGTTTTTTCTTCAGATGTTCTGCTCCGTTATTGATAATTTCTTTTAACGTGGTGTCTTCAATGCAAATGGTTGGATATAAATCGAAGAGGTGCCTGAACATCATACTTTTATTTACTGCAATGGGTTTGTTCACAGCCAATGCCCAGTCAGGAGAACTTGCGATTCCCCGGTGCTTCTGGTATTCGTAAGAGAAAACATTCAAATCATTTTTTGCTAAAAAATCTAATAATTCGGGTATGCCAAAATGAGTATGGGTGATATTTAATTTAATTTTTTCTTTGCGAATAATGCTTTTTAAAGTCAGCGTTAATTCACGCGCATGGTCACCGTTCTCATCACCAAATTTAGCAAAGGAGATATTCATATTAATCATGGCTTCATCAAATTCGTTTTGAACCTGTTCAACAATTTTAGTGAATTGTTTTGCCCCGACTGCAAAGCCAAAACTGCCAATAGTTGGCACCGGATTTATCACTTCATTTTTCTTTTGGTAAAACGGGACCAATCGGCCTGTTTTATAAACCAACGGATTTTTTAAAAGTAGTGTTGGATCGGCGCACACGTGGTAGTCAAAAATTTTGTTGTCTGCTACATCAGCGAATTCCTGGTACACCTCGTGAATAGTTCCAATTTGAATGGCTTTGAATCCGGCGGTTGGATATACCACGCGATTAATAACCGGTTTGCTGATCCAAGGCATCGTCAAAGGGTGGTAATTATAAATAACCACATCCGGCCTAAAATCGGAATACACTTTCCTGAATTCTTTCAGACTGTCGCACTCGAAATACCGGATGTCAAATTTTTCAGATTTAACAATGGCGTTTCCGATTGCAAGCCCGAATTCATATACGCCGCATTTTTGATTTTTATGATTTATGTAAAGTGCCTTTTGCATTTAAACGATTTCTATTTCAGGAAGAGGGAAAATAAATTTACCTCCCTGGTCTATGTATTCCCTTTCACGCTCCAATATTGAATTTTTAAAATGCCAGGGCAATACTAAAAAGTAATCCGGTTTTTTTTCTCTCGCCTCCTTTTCTGATATGATGGGAATATTATTTCCGGGAGTAAAGCAACCGAATTTTTGTTCATTCACTTCGGCAATAAAAGGAATATGTTTTGTTGTCAGGTTACAAAATTGCAGAAGCACATTCCCTTTTGTAGAGGCGCCATAGCCGAATATCGTTTTTCCGCTTCCGGTAATCGCTTCAATTAACTCCACTAAATTTTTTCTGTGTTTGAATACCCGTTCTTCAAAATCGCGGTAGGGTTTAGGTGTGTCGAGACCCATGTCATCCTCCTGCCTGAGCATCCAGTTGATGATGGCCGTATTAGACGGGTAAGAAGCATTTTTTTTACATGCTGTAACCGCGAAACTCCCACCGTTTATGGAATTCATCTGCACGTCCATGACGCGCATTCCGCATGTCTCCAGCAAATTTTTCACAACCCTGAAAGAATAAAATTCCAAATGTTCATGACAAATGGTATCGTATGAATTGGTACGGAGCATCGAAGGCATATAGCTCTGTTCGAAATGCCAGATACCATCATCCGCTAAGATAGATTCAATGTCTTTCACAAAGCTCATCGGGTTTTCCAGGTCGTAAAACATGGCGATGGAGGTAATGATTTTAGCTTTTGCCTTCGGAAACTCTGATTTAAAAGCATCGGCAGAAAAAAAAGATGGGATCAGAGAAATGTCGCTCGTATAATATTCTTTGAACTTTAGTCCGGTGGGATCAATTCCAATTTTTCGATGTGTACCCCGGTATGCCTTTAATAAAGTAGCGTCGTTGCTGCCGATGTCAAGCACCAGATCATTTTCACTCAGGGTGATCATCCGCTCCAACGCGTGAATCTTATTGGTAAGATGCCGCACCATAGATGAGTTGAGGCCGGAGCGGTACCCGTAATTATCACCGTACATTTCTTCCGAACTGTATGATTGTTTCATCTGTAACAAGCCGCTGTCAGGGCACCAGACGAGGTCGAGAGGTCCTTTGGATACCTGCTCGGTCGTCGTTTTTGGAAAAACTCCGGTCAGGTATTGCTCGCCAAGTGAAAGCACGTTTATTAAATTACTGCTTCCGCTGATTCTGCACTTTTTTATTTCTTTAAACATGTATCTTCTCTTTTGCGTTATGAGATATGTCAGGATGATTTTTTTTTTTCGATGACGTTGATATCAATTTCATCAATCCGATGGCGGGTACTTCTGAAGGTCACCGGCTAATTCCTGTTAATTAAATTCCATTTATCTTTCAATATGATGCAACCAAAATCCAATCCTTCAACAAACGAGAAATCAGTTCCGTCGTCATATACTTTGATGGGGCAAATATCTTCATGCCATACATAGGTGATCGAACCGGTTCGTGTATTGAGTGCGACAAGAAAAGAATATTCCGCCGGTGCAATAAGACCTCCTTCAATGATAAAGTCAACAACGATTTCATGATTGCCTTCATCATAGAATTCTTTTAACGATTTATTGACTGTAAATACTTTTCTTTTGTCCCTGGTGAGTAATTGCAGGCCGATGTTTTGAACCGGGTCGAATTTTTTCACGCCAATTACAATTCTTAAATGAATATCGCCCGAGTGAGAAAAATTGTTTACCGGTTCACCCCCGTCATTACAGGTAAATATTTTTTTTATATAGATATCCGTGTTTTTTGAATTGCCGGAAATAAATTCATTCTGACTTTGATTATGATATTTTTCTACAACAATTTTTGACAGATCATTCATCCTGACTTCTCCTTCATGTAAAAGAATACATCTTTTGCAGAGCTGGAGAATGGTACCCAAATTATGACTTACAAACAAGACGGTCCTGCCGCTTTTGCTAACCTCATCCATTTTCCCAAGACATTTTTTTTGAAATTCGGCATCACCGACAGCGAGGACTTCATCAATAATCAGGATCTCGGGTTCCAAAAAAGCGGCTACTGCAAAAGCAAGACGAAGCTGCATGCCACTGGAATAATGTTTCAGAGGTGTATCAAGAAATTTTTCAACTCCGGAAAAGTCAACGATCTCATCGAACTTTCTTTCAATTTCTTTTTTTTTCATTCCCAGGATAGAACCATTCAGAAAAATATTCTCCCTGCCGCTGAGTTCCGCATGAAACCCGGTGCCAACTTCCAGCAGACTTGCAATCCGGCCTCTTAAAATAATTTTTCCTTCGCTGGGAGGGGTGATGCGTGAAAGTATTTTTAATAATGTTGATTTGCCGGCTCCGTTTTTCCCGATAATACCAATGGATTCTCCCCGTTCAACCTTGAAACTTACGTCTCTTAAAGCCCAGAAATCTTCGTCGTCCCGTTTCGATTTATTTTGAAAAACCGATATAAGCCGGTCCCGGAAGCTCAGGTATGACTGATGCTCGTGATGAATTCTGAATTTCTTAGAAAGGTTGTTGACTTCAAGAATAGGTTTCATTGTTTATGCAAGATCGGCAAAATAATATTCTGTTCTTCTGAAATAAACCAGGCCAACAATGAATAGCAAAACAGAACTGATGCAACTGGCGACCAGTAAGTTCACGTTTATCTCGTTCCCCGTTACTGAAGAGCGCACAAGGTCGATTGCACCGGCCATCGGATTGAAGGAAAGTATTTCTTTCATCCATTCGTATGGCAGAATGTTGACCGGATAAATAACGGGTGTGATGAAAAAAAGTAACTGGATAAAAAACGGAACCACATATTTAAAGTCACGGTACTTGACGTTTAATGCCGCGATAAAAGATCCTAACCCAAAGGTGGTAAGCACAGTGATTAAAAGCGCTAACGGCATATAGAATGCAAAACTCCAGCTCACTGAATAGTGGTAGTAGAGGAGGAGACCAAAATAAATGACAAGGACAATAATAAAATCAAAAAGCGGAACCAGGATCGCTGAAATGGGAATGATTAAACGCGGGAAATAGATTTTCTTAATGATGTTGGCATTGCTCACCATGCTATTGGCCGCACTTGATAAGCCCGATGAAAAAACATTCCACAACATCAGTCCTGAATACACAAAGATCGGGTAGGGGATATTATTGACACTGTTTTTTATGCCAAGTGCCTGTCCGAAAAAAACAGTGAAGACGATCATCATTGTAATTGGCTGAAGCACAGCCCATGCAACACCAAAAACTGTTTGTTTGTACTTGATTTTTATATCACGCCAGGTGAAAAAATAAAAGAGCTCGCGGTACTCCCATAACTCGGAAAGATTGAGGTTGAATTTTCCGGAGGGCTTAATTTCATATTCCATACTTGATCAATTCACCAATTGAAAATTGTGTAACAAAAATACGAATAAATAGCTGTTTATTGAATTGATCAATGAAATATATTTAGAACTGTTTATGAAATTAATCAGAAGTTTTAATGAATATTTTCCATTCATCAAAACATATTATTGGACCTGAAAATTGGTTTTACCCCGCGATTGAGAAAGCAGTTATCACCGGGATTTTTCCCGATTTAGAGACGCAGTTCCAATTCGTTCATGATTAAGGTGAGAACACATTGTGTTGCCGGCTTATATCAAAAGGAATTGCGCAACCGGAAGCATAAAATTTAGATGGTGACGAGTGTTCTAAGTAGTCATACCTTTTTTGATTACTAATTTATAAACCTGGCGGTATGTGATTGAAAGATTTTGTTTTTCAAACGTAAGCATATTGTCAATCGTCGTTTCTCTTTTTCTTTCATAAAAAAACGGCTTCAGAAATTTCCGAAGCCGTCTGAAGCAGAAGTAAATCGCTTTTATTTTTTATTTTCCATTTTTATAATTGTTCTCATTATTTTGGTTTCTCTGAACAGATAACGAACTGCATACGTGCCGTTGGCAAGATCACTTAAATCGGCTTCGACCTGGTTCAGTCCTTCTTTGCCTTCACCTTCGAAGAGCATAATACTTTTTCCATTCATGTCAATAAGTTCAATGCTGATCTGGTCTTTGTAAGGTAGGATAAGCTGAAGCGTAAGAAGGTCATTGAATGGATTCGGATACGGATTGATGACAGAAAATTCCTTCGTCAGACTTTTACAGAGGAAGTCATTGGCAGGCACATCATCGGTTGTTCCGTTCGGTTCAACTGCCCGAACACAATAGTATTTCGCCTGTCCGGAACCCAAATCGAGTGTACTGAAAAGTGTGAGTTCGCCGGCAAATCCATTCGGCAGTGTTTGCACATACGTTTCCCGGATAGCAGTTCCGTTTTCCAGCTGGGCTTCT
Organism: Bacteroidota bacterium; assembly: GCA_043783155.1. Taxonomy (GTDB): domain Bacteria; phylum Bacteroidota; class Bacteroidia; order AKYH767-A; family 2013-40CM-41-45; genus JAPLDA01. Next base: position 75,817 of record JAYVZS010000054.1, read on the forward strand.
ATTTTGAAGTCGTTGATAGACCGTGTTCCGAGGTTAGCGATGTCAACTTTAATCTTAAGGTGATTGGCAACAACAATTGATGATACAGCCGTGATAGCAAGATCAAGAATCGGTTTAATGATATAAATACTTTTTTCAACGGTGTCCCTGCAACCATACTGACTCATAGCGATGAGTTGTATCGTATACAAGTTCGTATCGTTATAAAGATGTTGAGGGTTATTCTGCGTACTGATCGCAGAACCATCCCCGAAGTTCCATTCATAATTGCTTCCTCCTAAAGACAGGTTGGTGAAGGTCACATTCAACGGAGGACTTCCATATTGAGGATTGAAACTGAAGCTGGCAACAGGTAACGGGTATACATGAATGTTTCGTATCAATGTTTTTGAACAACCGATATTGGATGTCACCGTTAATTTAATGCTGTAATTTCCCGTATCTGGAAAAGAGAAATAAGGATTCTGCAAAGTAGACGAATCGAGACCGGCAAAATTCCATTTCCATGCTACAATGGTTCCGGATGAAACATAGCTGCTGTCAAGGAATTGATAGGTAGTGCCGATACAGGCAGGTGAATGAACAAAAGCAGCGACAGGTATCGGGCTTACCGTTACCGATTTTGTTACAGTAGTAAGGCAGCCCGTCGTAGACTGCACCGATAAGGTAACAGTATAGGTTCCGACCAATCCATACAAATGAGCAGGGTTCGGCAAAGGATTACCACCTGGTCCGTCTCCGAAATTCCAGGAGTAGATTGAGTCGGACCCTGATGGAAATGACAGATCTGTAAATTGCATATAACTTAAGTAGCAGGTTGGTGAGTATTGGAAATCGGCATGAGATCCTCGCTGAACAGTAAGCACTTTGAATGCGGTATCTTTGCAACCGAAATCTGAAGTCGTAATCAAACGAACAACAAAATTCCCTGTTGTGTCATACAAATGAGTTGGATTTAGCAATGAAGAACTGTTGTTTATTGCACCTGCATTGGGGTTTCCGAAATTCCAGTCATACGAATTTATCACAGAAGGACTGTCGATGACAGAGGTGTTGTTAAATTGAATAGCACTCACCGTACACGGAGCTGTATTTACAAAAGATGAGGATGGTAAAGGATGAACGGTAACCGAAATAGAATCGGAATTCGGACATCCGATGTTTGAAGTAACCGTAAGTGTCACACGATGGTTTCCGGAAGGCAAGAGTATGTGAGAAGGGTTCTGAAGTGTGTCAGTAGTCCCGTCACCAAAATTCCATAACCATGATTGAATACTATTTCCAGGGGTGGGATCGTAGGAAGAATCCGAAAAATTTGTTGCGAATCCCTGGCAAACAGATGTTGCAGTAAAATTTACAAAAGGAGGAATCCCTATTATCGTCGCGTAAACCGAATCAGATTTACCGCAACCATTTATATCCTGAACAAACAGAGAATAATTACCCGTCGTTAAGATTGGAATTTTAGCTGTTGTGTTACTGTTTGACCAGAGATAAGTTGTTGCCTGAGACGCACCTTGTGTTAACCCAATGGTATTTCCTACGCAAAGAAAAGCGGAGTCGTTTCCTAATGATGCAATTACCGGAAAGCTATCCACTAAAAGACGAACCGTGTCAGAATGAAATATACAGCCGGTTGCATTTTCTGTTATCCTCACAAAGTATTGTCCTGCCAGGGTAATATCTAAATTGGAATTAGTTGAATTATCATTCCATAAGAAGGTGTAATTGCCAGTACTCAGATTTGTATTCCAGTGCAACGTGTCGCCAAGACAAAGTGAATTGTTTATAGCGGGTTCATTACCGGGATACGTGACCTGGATGGTGTCTGAAGAAATGAATCCGAAAACATCTGTTACCTGAACCCAGTATTTTCCGGGATTGGTAATAAGCAGAGTCTGATTCGTATCAATGACTGCCGGATTATTCCCGATATGCCATCGGTAAGAAGTAAATCGAGGAGACGCGTCCACCAAGGTGTCGCATAAAGTAATCATGGCAATATCGGAACCCAGGTTCACAGGAGGAGCGTATTTGTATCGAAGATATAGTTCTACTTGCCTGCGTTCAGAAGAAGAAAGCAGTGAATCAAAGATGATCACCTCGGCTACATCTCCTTTCCATTGGCGTGCAGTCTGCAAGCGATCTCTTCCAATCTGCAGATTGTTTTGAATGCTGGCAGAACTGGCTCTTCCATCAATCAGTTTGTATGAATAGAGAGGTGAAAGATCTACTGACGGAATGGTATTCACGAAAATATTATTTCCAAATTCTCCGGAAGGGTAAAAAGTATTGCTTCCACCTGTTGCAATTAATAAAATATCCTGGTTCACCGGATCCTGACCAGTGAGCAAACCACAATATTCTGGAAAAACAGAAGCGAGGGAATCGCCCCAGTTAGCGATTATAAATAATTCTCCGACTGACACTGTTGAATCAATGAATAAAATATCATTTATGCCGTCGAATCGTATCGCTTTTGCAAAGTTTATTTTTACGATTGAATCGGTAACAATCGGGCTTAACGTTGAATCGCTTTGCGTTGCATTAAACCCGTGTGAAGATTGATCGGACCATTGTGATACTTTACCATTCGTATGAATCACTCCGTTATCTGCAGCGAGCCACAATCCTAAATCGGAAATTTGGGAAGGTAAAAAGCATGCTGTACTATCATATACTTTTATAAATCGTGTAATAGAATCAGAGCATCCTCCTAAAGTGGTTACTTTTAGCTTCACATAATATTCTCCAGGCGAATTAAATGTATGCGAAGTATTTTGAATAGAATCTTTTCCGCTGTCGCCAAAATCCCACTGCCATTTTACTGCTGAGTCAAGCAATGTAATACTTTGATCAGTGAATAAAACAGGAGATGAACCGCAAACCTTCTGCGGAAAAGTGAACTTGGGTTGAGGAAGAAAAGGAACTGTAACGGTTTTAGTAATGACTGCCGAACAGCCCACATTTGTTTGCGCGGTTAAAGAAACCGGGTATTGCCCCGGGGAAGCATACGTATGAGCGGGATTTTGAAGCGTATCAAAAGAAGTGTCGCCGAAATTCCAGTTCCAGCCAATGATTGAATCGGATGATGTGGATGAATCAAAAAACTGAGTTGCATTTCCAAAACAAACTTTCGTTCCTGAAAAATTTACTGTCGGCGCAGTGCCTGCAACAATGAGCGTGATCGAATCAACGACCTGGCAATTGTTGCTATTTGTAACAGTTACTGAATAAGTTCCTGACGTATTCACGACAATAGAACTTGCCGTTGATGCATCAGACCATACATAAGATACGGCCTGGTTCTGTCCTTGCATTAATGCAATCACATTTCCGGAACAGACCGATCGGTCGGCCCCTAAAGTTGCTAAGGCAGGAAAGGAATCAACGTAGATGGCTACCGTATCAGAAAAATACTGGCAGCCGGTTGATATTTCAGTTACTGTAACGTGATAATTTCCGGCAGTCGTTATGTTCAACAATGAATCAGTCGAATTATCATTCCACAGGAAAGAGTAGGTGTATTTATTTAATTGAGTATTCCAGCTAAGGGTATTTCCAAAACAAATAGTATCGAAGGCAGCAATTTGATTGAACGGGTACGTGACAATAACAGTATCAGAAGAGATAAACCCAAAAAGATCAGTTACTGTTACGGTATAAGTGCCACCCTTACTTACAGAGATGGAATCAGATGTTGCTCCTGTATTCCATAGATAATTTGTAAACCAACCTTTTTTTGAATGAAGTGTTATTGGACAAAATGTGGATGTTGAAATGTCGGCTCCGAGATTAACAGGCGGGGCATATTTGTAACGCAGGTACTGTTCTACTTGTTGTCGCTGAGCAGAATTTAACGGACTGTTGTAAATAATTATTTCAGCGATATCTCCTTTCCAGTACCTCGTGGCATTGGTTCGGTCTCTTCCTATCTGCAAATTATTTTGGATACTGGCAACAGGTAATCTTCCACTGATAATTTTGTATTTCGATAAAGGAGAAAGATTGAGGGTCTGAATCGTATTGACATAAACGTTACTGCTTCCAAATTCACCGCCGGGATAAAATGAATTGGCTCCGCCGGTAGCGATAAATAAAATATCCGGATTCACAGGGTCTTGTCCTGTAAGTAATCCGCAATAATCAGGAAAGACGGGAGAGAGAGAATCATTCCAGTTTGCAACGATAAATACATCAGCAACATCGAGCGCCGAATCAATCATTAAAATATCATTTGAGCCATCAAACCTGATGACCGGTTTGTGATTAATAGATGCAACACTGTCGATGCGGAGTGGTTGAGAAGGCGAACCTGCCTGGTAAGCGTTCTTGCCGAAACCCGATAAGTCGTTCCATTGGTTCACTGCACTTCCATTCAGGATAAGGTTGCTGTCTTCCGGAGATAGCCACAATGATAATCCGCTGATATCTGAAGGCAAAAAATTCGGTTGTGCGTAGCAGAAATTTATCCCCCCAAAAAAGGAGATGAGTAAGATTGCATTTCTTTTGAACTTACCCATTCAAAACCTCCTTGTATAATTTGATATAACGAGCGGCTTGCATAGCAGAAGTAAAGTTAGACATAATTTTTTTTCTTGCATTTTCTGAAACCCATTGACGTTGATCGGGATTATTCATCAGCCATTCCATTCCATTGATTAATTCTTCATACGTATTCTCCTGAGTTAAGTATCCATTTATTTTATGTTCAACGATGTCTGAAATTCCACCCGAATTAAAAGCCACGCATGGAGTTCCGCATGACATGGACTCTAATATTGTGTTCGGCAAATTCTCGTCTTTGTAAGGAGCGATAAAAACATCGGCAGCATTGTATATAAGAGAAAGGGATACTTCATCATTCAGAATCCCCAGTGCTTTTATGTTATCCGGTAAATGAGCATTGGAATCGCTTAGCGGAGAACCAAAAAGCAAAAACTCAATATCCATTCCCTTAAATTTAGAAGCCATTTCAGTAAAAAACGAGGCTCCCTTATAACTTGTGTGCAATCCGTCCGTAGCTCCGAATAGTACAATAAAGGAATTTTCCTTTAGGTTTAGGATTTGACGTGCCCACTTTTTATCAACAGGTTTAAAAACATTTTGGTCGATACCTGTAGGGATGTGAACAATTTTTTTTTCTTTAAACAGCGAGCTTTCTCCGGCACATGATTGCAGCCATTTGCTTGGCGTTACCACAGTCATATCAAGATTTTTCCATGCTTTATATTTTCGTTCCCAGACATAACGTGTAATATCCCGTTCATGTTTACTTTGGAGTTGCGGGCATTTTCCACACTTCTCTTCATAGCGACGGCATTCGCCAGAAAGGTGACAACCACCGGTAAAGGCCCATTTATCAGATAGTCTCCATACAATCGGTTTCTTTATCTGCGCAATTTGTTCAGGGATTAAAAAACCATGTCCGATCCAATATAATGATACCAGGTCGGCTTCCCGGATAAATGGAATTTTATCAAGATTGATTCTCTTCACCAAATTAAAAGAAAACGGTGAGTGATCTGGCCGGTCATAAAACAGATACGGCATCTTTTCAATATAATGCCACAGGTAGTTTTTTATCAGCGCTGTTTTTCCTTTACTTAAAACGGTTGAGTTCTGCGCGCGAAGTGACAGTTCTTTTAATGCCACGAAATGAGAGTCGATTCCTTTTTCAAGCAAAGCATGGTGGTTACGAAGGGCTGCAATCGCGGCTCCGCCGCTACTCCCGTACGTTGACAAATGGAGAATTTTCATTTCAATTCTTAGTTGCGATTAATAAACTTATCATGCCACATCTGAAACATCAGCAAGGTCCAAAGTGGCCATGCTTCCTGTTGTTTGGAATTCAGAAAAGGTTCCACAATACTTTCGACGATAGAAGGATTAAAAATACCCTGTTCGATCATATATTTTTTATCAAAGTAATAATTTATCCGGGGTCTTAAACTCGTTTTCATCCACCTATTGATCGGAAGTGTAAATCCTTTTTTAGGAGCCGTAATTAATTCAGGAGGTAATAGATTGCCAATTGCACCGATAAATAAATACTTCAGACTATCAGGGCGGCTTCTTATTTCGGAAGGAATACTCAGAACATAATCGGCGAATTGTGAATCTAAAAACGGTGTACGCGCTTCTACAGAATGCGCCATCGAAAAGCGATCTGTCATCAGAAGAAATTCTTCAGGAAGTTGAATAGATAAATCCACTTTAGCCACGGCATTCCTTTTATCTTTTGATGCACCGTCCCACAGGTTTTGTACAAACGATGCTGAAGTCTTCAGACCGGCGGTAACAGTCGGGTTAAAAATATTTTTAATCTTAAACCCATCGGTAAAGTAAGGATAGTGTAGCGCGCCGTTTTTCCATTTGAACCAATCTTGCAGCGATCCTCCTTCTTTTATGTATTTTCTTATGACATACAAATGATCCCTGTAGTTGTTATAGAATTTCCATTTTCCATAGTTACCAAATAGCTCATCGCCGCCTGTACCGGTGAACACGACTTTTACGCTTTTAGACATTTCTTTATACACAAACCACGAAGGCAGCCCGCCGGCATAAGGTTCGTCAAGATGCCAGATCATTGTATCGATTTCATCGAGCAGGTTGTCTTCACTGATAATAATTTCGTGATGATCGGTGTTCCACAGGTTCGCCACAGTTCTTGCCAATGCCCGTTCATCCATATCGTCAGCATCGTTGAATCCGAGCGTAAAAGTTTTTATCTTCTTTGGATTGCTTTGACACATGGCTCCGACAATAGCAGAGGAATCAATTCCTCCCGAAAGAGAACATGCTGTTTCAACGTCACTTAACGTCCATCGGTTCACGGCTTCAATAAATTCGTGTCGAATTTTTTCTTCACATTCTGCAATGTTGAATGTCTCATCGTGTTTACTAAAGTTCGGCGTCCAATACAAATTAGTTGTGAAGGTTCTGTTTGCGAGAGAATAAGAAAAATAATTAGCCGGCGGCAGTTTATTCGCGTCTTTGAAAATGGTACCGGGACAAGGTATTGCCTGGAAAGAAAAAAAGTGATACAGCGATTGGTAATTAATGTCTTTGCCAAGCCACGGACAAATCATCAGTGATTTAAGTTCAGAGGCAAAAGCAAATTTACCGTTTGACAAACTATAGTAGAGTGGTTTTATTCCAAACCGGTCGCGCGCACCAAAAATCTTCTTTTCTTTTTTATCATAGATCACGAACGCAAACATTCCGTTTAGCATTCCGGCCATTTTTTCTTTGTAATGATTATACAGATGAATCAGCACCTCCGTATCAGAATGATCCGTCTTGAATACATAGCCAATACTTTCTAATAGGTTTCTTAATTCAGGCGCATTGAATATTTCTCCGTTAAAAACAATCCAGGTGTCTTTCTCATTGTTAGACATCGGCTGGTGTCCACCTTGAATATCCAGGATGCTTAAACGCCTCATCGCGAAGTTTACCTGGTCCGCATCATCCGAAAAATATCCTGAATCATCGGGACCACGGTAGGTTTGAGTATTATTCATCCGGGTGAGTAAATCCAGATCATTTAATCCGCAAAATCCAACGATGCCACACATATTATTTTTTTACAACATTAGCCACCACACCTGTGCCCCCATAAAATACTTCAACAGATTCGTTGTGGTCTGAATCAATCATTTGATTAATTTCCTCCATCGTTTTTGGCAGATCATATTTTGCCGATAAGGCATCGAAGGTATCAAGTATCGCCCATTGTTTTCTTTGTTTGTATGACAAGCCGATTCCGGTATAATTCCAGCAAGGAATTAACAGGCAAGCAAGTATTTTATCGCCGACGAAAGGTATTTTCCTGATCAGTGTATCAACGGGCAACCAAAACGGAATATAAAATTTTATGATTTTCATAAGCCGGGCAGAAGACATTTTAGTAGTGACCTTCCTCCAAAAATATTTCGGCTGAATCCAGGGAGAGAGTTTAGTTGTTTTAAAGTAAAAGTCAATTGAAATTTTTCCTCCGGGTTTGAGTTTATTAAATAAAGTAGTGTAGGCAAGGTCGGGATCAGGAACATGCTGCAGAACTCCATAACAAAAAATGTTGTCAAAATATTGGTCGGGAAATGGAATGTCATAGATGTCGCCCTGAAAAATGAAAACATTTTCTTTCTCATTGTTGTTTGCGTAGTTGGCATCTACCGCCGACGATAAATCAAAACTAACAATATGCGCTCCTGTTTTTGATAAAATTTCTGTAAAACGTCCGGCGCCACATCCGGCTTCTAACACAATTTTAGTCGCTAATTCAGAACGATTCCATTTTGTGTTTTCCCAAAATCTGTTTTCAGTAATTGGCAGCCCCGAGTAACTGTCAAGTTGTTCTTTTCGGAATTCATTCCACTGTAGCCCGAAGCTATCCGCATAACTGACGGAACTATTTACAAAGCGGGCGATGCCCTTGTGAATATTAAATTTCCGGTGATCAGCATCAACTGAAATTAACTCTCCTTCTGATATTTCTTCCTGTTGATTGGTATCTGCGGTATCTAAATTAAATCGCGGCTTCAAAAAAAAATCATACTGTTCGTGTTTCATCTGAATTATTTCTCAACTACTTAATGATGTTTGATATTCTTTAAGCACCGCATACCGCAACAAGGTGCGGATAAACGGGAGTATGAATCTTGTTTTTTAAAGAAGAAAGAATTTTTCTGATGAAATTTTTCCTGCTCGATCCGGAGAAGTTTAACGTGTACACAGTGTTCACATGCAATCCTTTTCCGTCAAGGAATACTGTAAGTGTTTCCGAATTCCAGCTTCTGATGTGTTGCCAGCGATGAAATGTATGCTCGCAGCAGGGGCAAAAAACAATTGAGTCGGATAATTTTTCATTGTTCGGAGTGGTGAAAATGACAATGCCGTTCGGCTTCAGCAGGTGTTTGATGTTTTTCAGCAACTGGTCAAGATGATGATCTGTTAGGTGTTCAATTACTTCAACAACACATAGAACGTCAAATTTCTTTTTCGTTCTGATGAGGTCATCTAACAACGAAGCTCCTTTGAAATTTTTATTCGCTGCATATTTTTTATTGACCGATTCAACGGAGTTCTCGGAAACATCGGTGCCATAAATATCCACGTCGTATTTTAATAAATGTGTTATTAAAAAACCTGTTCCACAGCCATAGTCAAGTACTTCACTACCGGCTTTGAAATATTTTGAAAATTCACTCACAATAGTTCCGCCGTACTGATACGTAAAATAATACTCAGGAAAGTTCGAATAATAATTCCAGAAATTTTTTGTCAGGTCGTCCGTCCATTCGAGTGGCTGATTCATCAATATAAAACTTTTTTAGAATAATAATTTCAATTTCTCCTTCACTTTCACCCAGATGGGCGGGTTGTTAAGTGAAGTATATATTTTCTTTGCGGCTTCCCGTGCATTTTCCGACTCTATTAATTCGATGGGTTCTACCGCGATGTTATTGGCAATTTTTTGATTGTTATAAATGTCTGACCACCATTCTTCTTTACAGTGTTCTCCAAATTCATCGTGCCCGATATTACGGACCAATGTTGTAGCGGGATGAAGGCAAAGTCCTTTCAGTAAAAATATACTGGTGTGCCATCTTGCCGCCCATGAATTGTTTTTGCGAGAAATAGTATCCAGTAAAATACTGTCAAAACCATTCGTAAAATCCAATGTGTATTCTTTCATTCGCCCGCTTGCCTCTAATTGTTCCCATAATTCTTTCGCGTCCGGATTAAAATGTTCCCATGCACGAGTCCATGTTCCCCATCCCCAGCAGGAGGTAGCGTTATAAAAAAAAGTTTTCGGTAATTTTTCTTTCACGGGTAACATATATCCCGATACGTGCATTACTTTTTTTTCATTCTCATAGAGCGACAACGCCTTATTCATATATACTAAAAAACCGGGAGACGTTACCAAATCATCTTCCAGCACAATTATTTTTCCGGCAGTAGTGATCGTTTCAGTAATCCCTTTGATGATTGATTCTGCCAGCCCGTAGTTTTTTTTACGCAGAACAATCTCGACTTTCGAACACCATGATTTTTCGCGGATTAATTTTCTTACTTCTTCGATTCTTTGACGTTGTAATTCAGTTGCATTTTCTGACGGACCGTCAGCATAGATAATTAACCTGCTTTTGTCAGCTAAGATGTTTTTTGACAATGCCTCCAGTGTTTGTCTTGTGTGCAGGGGACGATTGTAAACAAAAAGTACGATTGGAACCGGTTCAGACATGTTGATTAATCTTTAACCCTTTTTCCCAAATGTACGGAATTATTTTTTCAAACAATTGCCCTCCGCTTAACGGATTTTCTTCCCGCTGTTCAATTAATTTAGTGATGGCATTTTTTGTCTCTGAAGGATTAATTGTAGATGAATTTCGGAAATCTGCAGTTTCCATTTCATCCATCAGCCATTCTTTGAACTCCTTTTTTTTTACCCATACGTCAATAGGAGAGTTGAACCCGATTTTACTTTTACGTGTACGAACTTTTTCGGGGATAATTCCTTTCAGCGCCTCGCGGACGATTGCTTTCGTATATCCTCCTCTCACTTTTGACGTGTAAGGAATTGAAAATGCAAATTGTAAAATCCGGTAATCCAAAAAAGGCATTCGTATTTCCACTCCGTTTATCATCGAATACCTGTCGTAATTTCGCAAAAGAGTTGGAAGAATGTTGAGATAAGTCGATTCATATAAACGCGAATTCAGAAAATCAAAATCAGCATATTTTTTTTGCAAGGCAGGTTCTTTCGCGAGCTTTCTGATAAATGAATATTTGTTTACTAATGCAAACTTCAAATTATTGAAATAGTTATTTTGCGGTTGTACATAACAATTTGAAATAGTGCCTGCAATTTGACTGAACTCGAAAACGTTTGGGAGCGAGTCGATAAGGGCTGTGGTTAAATCAAATGCATAACCGCCAAATAATTCATCGGCGCCATGTCCATCGATACTCACTTTAACATTTTTATTTTTCATCTGACGATACAATTGAACAAACGGAATGGTAGGTGCAGAGTATAATTCCTCAAACATGTATGACTGATAAAACAATTCATTCAGTTCCCGGATGGGATCGATCTCAACAAAGTCGGCTTTTATATCGATCAGGTCAGTGACTGATTTTGCATATTCGGTTTCATCCATGACGGTCCCCGGAAATGTAGCAACGAAGGCATGCTGCCAGTCAACATCTACTGAATTCGTTTTTGAAATGTGGTTCATCGCGCAAATCACCGCGCTTGAGTCAATACCACCGCTCAATGCAGTCCCGACAGTAACATCAGATCTCATTCTTATTTTGCATGCGTCAAAAAAAAGTTCTCTGAACATTTCCACCTGGTCTCGGTAATTTTTGGGAACAGCGATTCTTTCCTCCAGAGGATTCCAGAATTTTTCGATGACCAGTTTTCCATCCTTATAAATGCCAAAGCTTCCTGCAGGAAAACGAGAAATATTTTTTACCAGGCATCGGTCGGTTATTTCATAAGAAAAATTATTTCTCTTTGCCTCATCAAGTAAATCGAAATTGATATCTGTTCCGTTCAGGAAAGGATAAAGCGCTTTCATTTCTGATGCAAATGCAAATCCGTTTCTTACATAAGAATAGAATAAAGGTTTCTTTCCGATGCGGTCGCGCGATAAGAAAAGTGTTTTCTCTTTTTTGTCCCAGATACCAAAAGCCCACATTCCGTTAACCTTTTTCAGAAACGCTTTTCCCCAATGAGCAAAGGAATACAGAAGTACTTCAGTATCCGATTTGCTTTTAAAAACATAGCCGAGCAATTCGAGTTCGGTTCTCAACTCTTTGTAATTGTAAATTTCGCCGTTGAATGAAATGACAAACCTGTCTAAAATCTCCATCGGTTGTTTGCCGGTTTCAGACAAATCGATAATGGCCAAACGCCGGTGACCGAGAAAAATATTTTCTTCTTTCCAAATTCCCCATCCGTCAGGACCACGATGCGACAGTCGATTCAGCGAGTGCATGAAGCTGCCTTCGTCCATTCCTTCTCCAACATATCCTGATATACCGCACATAATTTAAAGCATCATGATTAAATACCCTTGAATTTATTCTTTACCTGGTTCACTGCCTGTCATTTTTTTAACGGGATTAAATTAAAGGCAACTTATTATCGATAATTTGAAATCCTGAAAAAATAAAAAGTCAGGCAATGTCTTTGCCAAAACGATCCCGGTATTCTTTGTAAGTTGCCGCAATTCCTTCTCTTAAATTAATTTTTGGTTTCCATCCCAGCTGGTGAATGCGTGTTGAGTCCATCAGTTTTTTAGGCGTGCCATCAGGCCGGCTGGCGTTGAAAATAATTTTTCCGGAAAATCCAACCGCTTCTTTTACAATCTCAGCAAGCTCTCTGATGGTTACATCATCACCAAACCCGATGTTAAGAAAGGACGATTCATTGTAATTTAACATCAACAGATAACATGCTTCCGCGAGATCATCCACATGTAAAAATTCGCGAAATGGTTTTCCGCTGCCCCAGACTTCTACTTCCGTCACCATCTTTATTTTTGCTTCATGAAATTTTCTGATCAATGCAGGAAGCACATGAGAGTTTTCAAGATCGTAATTGTCATTCGGCCCGTATAGGTTGGTTGGCATCGCAGAAATGAAATTGCATCCGTATTGGCTTCGGTATGATTCGCATAATTTTATGCCGGCGATTTTTGCGATGGCATACGGCTCATTCGTACTTTCAAGATATCCTGAAAGAAGGTATTCTTCTTTCAATGGCTGTGGTGCAAGTTTTGGATAGATGCAGGAAGAACCGAGAAACAAAAGTTTTTTCACTTTGCTTTCGTATGCCGAATGAATCACATTTAACTCGATGTAAAGGTTGTCGCGCAGAAACTCAGCCCTGTAAATATTGTTTGCATTGATGCCTCCAACTTTTGCAGCAGCGATAAAAACATACTCCGGTTTTTCTGCTTTGAAAAAATCAGAAACGGCTTGCTGGTTTCTTAAGTCAAGTTCTGCCGATGTACGCATTACAAGGTTCTCAAAACCCTGTCGTTTCAATTGTCGAACAATGGCAGAGCCAACCATTCCGCGATGACCGGCAATATATATTTTGGAATCTTTGTGCATGAGATGGAAACTAAATGCTGGAAATTGTAAGATGGAAATTGGGAAATTTATTCGTGGTAATTAAAAACTTTATGTCCTCCCTCTTTCAAATACTTATCACGTTTAAATAAATCAATATCTGCTTCCATCATCTCTTTCACAAGCGCTTTTACGTCATACTTGGGTATCCATCCTAATTTTGTATTTGCTTTTGTCGCATCGCCAAGTAATAATTCTACTTCTGTCGGACGGAAATACCGGGTATCCACACTCATCACATTTTTTCCGACCGGCAACTGGTAGTTCGGATTGCTGCATGACTTTACAAATGCTTTTTCTTCCACGCCTTTTCCTTTGAACTCTACTTCAACTCCCGCTTCAGCAAAAGCCATTTTCAAAAAGTCGCGAACAGGAGTAGTCTTGCCGGTAGCGATCACGAAATCTTCCGGCTTGTCGTGCTGCAACATCAGCCACATCGCTTCGATGTAATCTTTTGCATGTCCCCAGTCGCGCTTGGCATCCAGGTTTCCAAGATATACCTGGTCCTGCAATCCCAGTACAATGCGTGCGACACCACGGGTAATTTTTCTGGAGACAAATGTTTCTCCGCGCAATGGAGATTCGTGGTTGAAAAGAATTCCGTTTACAGCAAACATGTTGTATGCTTCGCGGTAATTCACCGTTATCCAGTAGCCATACATTTTTGCAACTGCATAAGGAGATCGTGGATAGAAAGGAGTTTTTTCTGATTGAGGAATTTCCTGAACGAGACCATACAGTTCAGATGTGGAGGCCTGGTAAATTCTTGTCTTTTTTATCATGCCGAGTAAACGTACCGCTTCAAGCACTCGCAAGATACCGAGGCCGTCGGTATTGGCAGTGTACTCAGGAGTTTCAAAACTTACTTTTACGTGACTCATTGCGCCGAGGTTGTAAATTTCATCGGGTTGAACTTCCTGTATAATGCGGATGATATTGGTGGAATCGGTGAGATCACCATAATGCATTTTAAATTTCACATTGGTCTCGTGCGGATCTTTATAAAGATGATCCACACGCTCGGTATTGAAGAGCGAACTTCTTCTTTTGATGCCGTGAACTTCATAACCCTTCTTAAGGAGGAACTCCGCGAGGTAAGCTCCGTCTTGTCCTGTGATACCCGTAATTAAAGCAACTTTCATAGCTATAGAACGATGATTTTATTGGTTGAACGATTTAAAATCCAAAAGTACAAAATAAATTCAGCAAGAGTTTTTTAATAGTGGATTCGAAGGAAAGTACAATTTATTAGCTATTCGTAATTTAGGTTGCCTGTCTCGATTCTTTCTGGAATGTTCGGTGACTTTGCCTGCACGCTTTATTTTCTCCCAACTCCGAACTAATTACTCCCGCTTGATATATTTGCATTTTATTAACTGAATACAACCATGGCAGGCGACAAATTAAAACTGGTTTTTGCGACCAATAATCAACATAAACTGAAGGAAATTAAAGCGATGCTGAAGGATTCGATTACGATTCTAAGTCTCCGGGACATTGGTTGTGATGATGAACTTCCGGAAACATCTGCAACTCTCACGGGTAATGCATTGCAAAAGGCAAACTATGTTTTTGAAAAATATGGAATGGCTTGCTTTGCTGATGATACGGGTTTGGAAATTGACGCACTTGGAGGAAGGCCGGGAGTTTATTCCGCCCGCTTTGCCGGACTCAATGCGAGTTACCAGGAGAACGTAGAGAAAGTACTTACTGAAATGAAAGGTGTTGAAAACCGGAATGCGAGATTCAAAACCGTTATCGCACTCATCACTGAAAATGAACAGAAATGTTTTGATGGAGTTATTGAAGGAGAAATCACCATGGAAACGAAAGGCAAGGGAGGTTTCGGATACGATCCCGTTTTTCTTCCCATAGGAACCGGTAAAACATTTGCGGAGATGACTGAAGATGAAAAAAATAAAATAAGCCATCGCGGAAGGGCGTTAATCGGATTGATTGATTACCTCGGCAAAGCGGATGTAATTCGTGATCATTCAAACTGATTCTGTTTTGCTTCCATCGTGAACGTAGTATCCTGAATAAAATAATTCCGACATTTACCTCATTCTGAAATCTGTTTCTGTATGGACATCTCCAAAAACTTAGCTGGTACGTTACTTTACTTTGTACCGGCACTGCTGGTGTTCTTTGCCATGTTTATGCTGGTGAAAAAATTTCTTGATAGAGGTTATAAACGCCAGATCATAGAAGTAAAACGTTCCATGCAAAAAGAATCGCTCCCGTTAAAGTTACAGGCATTCGAGCGGCTGGTTTTATTTCTCGAACGCATTTCTCCGAATAGTTTGCTTGTCAGAACGCATCGCGCCGGTGTTTCCGCGACGCAGCTTCACAGCGATTTGCTTGCAACCATCCGCGCCGAATTTGAACACAATCTTTCACAACAGATTTACATTTCCGGTTCCGCATGGGAAGTGGTGAAAAATTCAAAAGAAGATACTTTGAGGATGATCAACAATGCCTATAGTCAGGTAGGTCAACATGCAAACGGCATTCAGCTCAGTTCAGAAATATTTGAACAGATGATGAAAGAAGAAGGTATTCCGACTCAGAAAGCAATTGACTTTTTAAAATCTGAAGCGAAGCAATTACTCGGATGATTTGATGATTAACTGATTATAAAAGTATACCAGGATTTCTAACACAGTAAATATTTTAAAAATGTCGGACGAGAAAAGGATTTTTACGGAAAGCGGAATAGAAATTAAATCGGTTTATTTTTCTCATGAGTCGCTGAAAGAAATTCCGGGTGAGTTTCCATTCACGCGCGGTATTCAGCCCGACATGTATCGAAGTAAGCAATGGACCATGCGCCAGTATGCAGGTTTTTCGACGGCTGAAGAATCAAACAAACGCTATCATTATTTATTGGAACAAGGACAAACCGGTTTGTCGGTAGCATTTGATCTTCCTACACAAATCGGTTACGATTCTGATCATGCACTTTCTGAAGGAGAAGTGGGGAAAGCCGGAGTTGCTATTGATTCATTGAACGATGTAGAAGTTTTGTTTGACGGAATTCAATTAGAGAATATTACTACATCGATGACGATCAATTCCACCGCTTCTGTTTTACTTGCATTTTATATTGCGCTCGCGAAGAAACAAGGCGCTGATCTGAAAAAAATTTCAGGAACCATTCAAAATGATTTGTTGAAAGAATACGCAGCACGCGGAACATATATTTATCCGCCTAAACCTTCTATGCGGATCATCACCGATATTTTTGAATTCTGCACGAAGGAAGTTCCGAAGTGGAACACGATTTCAATTTCAGGGTATCATATTCGTGAAGCCGGCTCAACAGCCGTCCAGGAACTGGCTTTCACTTTATCCAATGGCAAAGCGTATGTGAAAGCAGCGATTGAAAAAGGTCTCGACATCAATGTATTTGGAAAACGACTTTCGTTTTTCTTTAACGCGCACAACAATTTATTCCAGGAAGCAGCCAAGTTTCGCGCAGCGCGGAGGATGTGGGCGAATATCATGAAGGAGCTCGGTGCTACCGATCAACGCGCGATGATGCTGAGGTTTCATACGCAAACCGGTGGATCAACACTCACTGCGCAGCAGCCAATGAATAATGTAACGCGTGTAACCTTGCAGGCGTTGTCAGCTGTGCTTGGCGGAACACAATCGCTTCACACGAACGGGTACGACGAAGCCATGAGTTTGCCGACGGAAGAAGCGGCTCGCATCGCGCTTCGTACGCAGCAGATCATCGCTCATGAAAGTGGAGTAGTGGATACCGTTGATCCGCTTGCAGGATCTTATTTTGTTGAAACACTTACCGATGAACTGGAAGCGAAGGCGTGGGAATACATTCAGCGAATTGATGCCATGGGCGGAGCGGTGAACGCGATTGAATCAGGTTATATGCAAAATGAAATTGCGCGGGCTTCGTATGATTATCAGCAATCCATTGAAAAGAATGAAAGGATCATCGTCGGCGTGAATAAATTTACGATGGAAGAAAGACCGTTCGATAAATATTTTGTAATTGATGATTCAATCCGTTTGTTGCAGATTGATAAACTGAAAAAACTCAAAGCGGAACGCGATCAATCAAGAGTTACTTCTTCACTATTAAAAATTGAAACCGCAGCAAAAGAAAATACGAACCTGATGCCTTGTATCATTGAAGCCGTAGAAAATTATGCAACCCTGGGAGAAATTTCTGACGTGATGAGGAAGGTCTTCGGGGAATACAGGTAATTGGAGAGTGCGATGCAAATTACTTCTTTGCTGTGTTCTCCTGAACAATTACATACACATCTTCATTGTCGCGTTTCATCCTGTATTTTTCTCGCGCGTACCTCTCCATGTTTTTCTGATTCGTGAGAAGATCTGTTACTTCCGCTTTGTTCTTCACGATTTCTTCTATGTAGTAATCACGCTCCTTCTGAAGAGAATGAAGTTTACTTCTGTAAGCATGCTGAGTGATGAAATCGTTCCGGTCAAAAAATGAAAGCCATATCAAAAAAGAAAATGCTGTGATGAAGTATTTATTCTTCAGCAGATTTCGATACGGCTCTGGAATGCTTTTCAGGAAATTATTTTTCATTTGCTCAAATGTACCACTGTTTACGTGAGTAACGGAAAATGAACCGGACTAATTTTGTAACAGACGGTTGTTCATAATAACCAAATGCTTTCAGAATGCTGCTGCGCTACACTTTCACTTTCTTCCAGTTGCCTTTTCGGAAATAGTACCAGGCAACCAAAGCGATCAGGGTTTCCGCGGCGGGTATGGAAATAAAAGCTCCTGTAGATTTCATATCGAGACCTTTTGCCAGTAAATACGCGAGCGGAACCTGGAACATCCAGAAACAAACAAAGTTGATGATGGTCGGAGTTCTTGTATCTCCTGCGCCATTCAGCGACTGCGTCATCACCATCGCAATGCCGTAGAAAATATATCCGACTCCGATAATTCGCAAGGCCCTGGCGCCATAGCTGACAACCGCTTCATCATTTGTAAAAATCCGGATGATCGGGTCCGCGAAAAAAACGAACAGCACGGTGACGAATCCCATAAAGATGGCATTGTATTTTGCCGTGAGGAAAACACTTTTCTCAGCCCGCTCTATTTCCTTTGCTCCGAGATTTTGTCCCACCAATGTTGCTGCTGCATTGCTCAATCCCCACGCGGGCAGAATAAAGAATATGACATTGCGAATCGCTATCTGATAACCTGCTGACGCAGTTGTTCCGCCTGTTTCGGCTACTAAACGCGCCAGTATGATCCAACTTCCGCTGGCAATGATAAACTGCAAAGCGGCTGGCCATGCAATTTTAATGAGAGATTGAATGACTTCCGCATCGAACCTGAAATGCTGGGAATGAAATTTTAAAATACCACTTCCCTTAAAAAGATGATAGCATTGGTAAAACACTCCCGTGCTTCTTCCGATGACAGTTGCGATTGCGGCACCTTTTAATCCGAAGAAGTGAATGAAAATCGGGCAGAGGATAATGTTGATGATGCTGGCAATCCATAAACTTTTCATTGCCATCGCTGCGTCACCGGCTCCGCGAAATATTCCGTTGATGAGAAATAATAAAAAAATTCCGGCGCTTCCACCCATCATAATGCGTGTGAAAATGGTTCCTTCAGAAACTACATCTTTGCTCGCGCCCATCAACGATAATATATCTCCTGCGAACACCATTCCGGCAATGCTTAAAACAAGTGTTGCCAATATAGCTATCATCAGTGATTGCGCTCCCGCATGCGCTGCCGCTTCCGGATTTTTTTCGCCCGTTCTTCTTGCCACCACAGCTGTAGCTGCTGTGCTTAAACCAATCGCGATCGAATAAATAATGGTCAATACCGATTCTGTTAAGCCAACAGTTGCAATCGCATTCTTTCCCAGTTTGCTTACAAAAAACATATCGACCACTGCGAATACACTTTCTAAACTTAGCTCGAGGATCATCGGGATCGCCAGCAGGATCACTGCTCTCCGGATGCTTCCCTGTGTATAATCCATCTGCTCGCCATTGAGTGATTGCCTGATGACGGAAAATACATTACCGATGGTACTTGCTTTATTTCGAGTTGACATATTTAATCAGGAAAACGTTTTGGAAAATGATCTTGAAAAAATAATTAGAGTAAAATAATTTCACCTGTTCATTCAAAATAAATATTCAACAAGAAGTTCATCTTACCGATATTGAATAAAGTGTCGAAGTAAAGCAGGATAATTTTTCCATTTCTCTCATTGGCGCGGCAGATAAAAGATTAATTAAATGATGAATCTATTTTAATCTTCTTTTATCAGGTAGAGTTTATTGTCCTCAACGAGGTAAAGCATCGGCGCAATTTTGATGTTCGGATAACGAAGTCGCAGTCGTTTTGTTTCGCTCAGAATGAAATCTGTTTCACTTCCTATTTCATACATCGGAGCGAAGTGAAGAAAATGATCTTCCGCCTGGTCTCTGTCCCAGCCCGCAACGTCAACCAGTCCTTTGATGAACTGATCTTTTCTCGAAATCAGGTTGACCATGCCGCAGTGGTTGTGTCCGATCAGTGCGATGTGTCTGACTCCGCCAACAGAAACAGCAAACGAAACTTTAAATTCACTGTACCTTAAATTGGCACCACCTGTCCGGATGATGAAAGAAAAATTATCAGGCATGTGCAAATGCTTCCGGTTGTCCATGCACATTCCGACAAGCAATTTTGCATTTTGATACTCGTCAAACGGTTTGTTTAAATTATGGTATTCCAGAAGCAATCCAATAGGAGTGTCGCGGTATTCCGGAAGAATGTCGTCTTTGGATTGAATAGAAAGAAGTTGGCTCATCAGTTAGTTTTCTCTTGGAAATTCAGTTAAAATAAAATCGAACAGTAACAAATGTAAAGTATTTTAAACAAACCAAAAACGTTTCATGTCTGAGCGGAGTATTTCTGGTGATCACAAACCTGTTGCTCAAAAAACAATCGAGATGAAATAAATTTCCGAAACGATCAATCACTTTATCAAAGCAGCTTTTTCAAGAAATGACTTCGCCTTTACGCTATCGCCCGTTAATTGGTAACTGAGACCGATAAATTTATAGTTCTCACTGTCCGTTGAATCAAGTTCAAGACACTTGCTGAAATTTTCAATGGCTTTTGCATATTGATGCAGGTAAACATAACAACGTCCTATATTTTTATACACGGCAGTATCTTGCGGACTCAGGTCAATTGCTTTTTGAAAAACAGGAATAGCTTGCGAATAATTTTCCAAACCCAATAACGCACATCCTTTGTTATTGAAAACGTCCGCTTCAGTTTGGTTAGATTTTGTATACAAGTCAAGTTGAGTAATTGATTTTTCAAACTCTCCGTTTTTTAAATAGAGAAAGCCCAAACTTTTATGTGCATCCTGGTAGGAGGGGAGAATTGTTAATGCAGTTTCCAGTTCATGAATGGATTGAAGCAAAATTTCTTTTTTTGCTTCGCTGTTTTTCTCCAGGTAATATGCATCGTGCAGCAAAGCGACTCCGAGATTGTAATGCATCCTCGCACTGTTCTCCACAATTTTTACATCGTGACTATATAAAGAGAGGTTGCTTTTCCAGTCCTGACTTCGCGCAAAAGTTCGGATAGAATAAACTCCTGTCAGTAAAAAAGCTATAAGTAAAACGGATGAATTCAGAGAATAGAATTGTTTTATCCCGTTGTATTCCTGGTTGATGTTTTTCGTTTTTGAGTATTTTAGAAGCAAGAAAGAGATGGCTATGCAAAAGCCCAGCGACGGCATGTACATAAATCTTTCGGCCATCGTAGATCCGATTAAAAGAAATAAATTGGAAACAGGCGAAAGCGTAATCAAATAGAACAGGATGGCAAACGATAAGATATTTTTTTTTCTGAGAGTGAGAATAGCATAAAATCCAAGCGCGCTGTAAATGAACAGGGCGAAAATAGCAGCAGGACTGCTGAATGTCTGGATCGCTATTTGTGAAAAAGAATAGTCGGATGACAAAGGGTGAGGTACAATTAAAAGAAGAAGGTATTTTAATAAAATATAAAATGCTGTTGCCACCCGGCTGAAATAATTTTCTGCACCCACCATCGTGTTATCGAGTAATGGAACCTGGTAGACCACAGGAATCGATTCGAGAATTTTGTAACGAATGAATAAATAGATAGCCGCTGCCCCGGCTAACACCAATGTTATACCTCCGATTTTTTTATAGTTAGTGTCTTTGAAAAAGAAGAGTAGCAGGGGAATGACGACAAGGAATGTTATTCCGGTTTCTTTGGATGTGAGCGAAAAGAACAAAAATAATCCTGCCAATACGAGATAGAGGATCGAGTTTTTTGAATAATATTTTAAGACAAACAAGGATGAAACAATGCCGAAAAGAAAACATAGGATTTCATCGCGGCTTTTAATGTTATCGACAACTTCGGTGTGAATGGGATGAGCTGCGTATAGAAGTGCGCAGACAAAAGCGAAAATTAATTTTTGATTTTTAAATAGGTTATAAAGTAAAATAAACAGGAGGGAACAGGTAATCGCATACAGCAATACATTCATGAAATGGCTGACGTGCGGATTGCCGGGAAAGAAATTCCATTCGATGGCAAACATGATGAGGGAAGCTGGCCTGTACTGCGGCACTCGTATATTTCCGGAATATCCAAACCAGTAGTCTGATTTGAGCAGGTCAGCGATTCCTGAGAATCCCCTGTTGACTATTTTATTTTGGGCAACAGAGGCAGTATCATCAAGTGTATAGTCAAAGGAAATACTTTGAAAATAGAGAGCGAAAGCAAACAGGCCAATTACGATCGCCAGTGTGATCTTTAGTTTTCCGGGAGCAATTGCAACGCTTGAAATATTTACTTTTCCAACATGTTTCAATTGCAGGTCTCCCTTCGCAAATGGTTTTTGTTGTTTCTTTTTCTGTTCTGACATATTTTGATACGAACCGATACTCCCATCAATTTGACGACTAAGTAATATAAAAGAATGAGACCATATTCAGGAATGGAGCAGATTTATTTAACAGCTTTGCTCATCTAGTTTTCCAGGGTGAAAAAAAACATGCTGTTAAAAACGTTGGTTTGAGGGTGGCTTGTAGCGGTTTTTAAGAGTATGTTTTTTGTGGGTGGGCTTTTGTTTTCTTCCGTCTTTATGATGAAGAAATTCTTATCCGGCAAAAAATATTCTCACAACTGTCCAATACAATGCAATGCAACCGATGACGCTTGATAGCGGAAATACAATTCTTTCTTTATACCAAATTTTTTTGCTAAACCATTTACTTATTAAAAAGTATGCTAAAAGAATGATGGTAATTTGTCCGAACTCAACACCAAAGTTGAAGGAAAGCAATGCGCTTAAAAAATGAGTGGACGGTATTCCAATTTCTTTTAGAGCAGAAGCAAAGCCCATTCCGTGTATTAAGCCGAAAAGAAAAATGATTACTAAACGATACGTGTTTATTTTATCGTGAACAATGTTTTCAATGGAAGTAAATAGAATAGATACTGCAATGAGAGGTTCTATTATTTGTGATGACGGTATGAAGTATTCCGCTGCGGTTAGCCCTAACGATAAGCTGTGTGCAACTGTGAATACAGAACATTGAATGATTACTGATTTTACATCAGAGTTAAGAAAAAAAATACTTAAAATAAAAAGAATGTGGTCAAATCCCAATGGTATTACGTGCGTAAATCCTAATTGCAGATATTGCTTTATGATTTCAAATAAGCTCATTGAAAAATATTTACTCTTTTAAAAGTTTGATTACAGAATTTGTTTTGTCAAATACTTTTAAAAAGTAAATTCCATTCGTGAGAAAGAAAAAGTTTTGTTGTTCAATATTTGTTCCGGAATAAATTATTTGTCCGACACAATTTGTGAGTTCAAATATTTCATCGCCATCTTTATTTTTTAAACTAATGGTTGAAGCAAATGGATTCGGATAAATTATCGTACCCGATATTTTAATTTCGCTTACTCCGGTAGTAGTTAGATTTCCACTTACACAAATTAAATTGTGTTTGAGTGTTTTAAAATCATACGTTGTAATTCCAAATTGTGTATCCAAATACCATGCTTTGGTTGTTTGATTCGGTAAGGTTGTAGATGACCAGTATTTGTTTGCGCTCATTACACCAAAGAAATTTGTGTTCAATGATGGACTGATCATCGTCTCATCAGTGATGGATTGCAACTCTTTAATGTTGGGCAAACGCCAGTTTCGTATGCCTGTTAGTGAAAGTGTATCAGCGTATGTGAGCGATTGTTCCCATGTCAGTGTATCTGCATAAGGAATTTGCTGCCAAATTAAATTCGTGAGATTATCTGTAATTGTTCCGTCACCATTGTTTGTAAAATGATTTGGAATTACCGATGGAGTTGTAATGTCTCTCACCACTCTTACATGAAATCTTTTTATTCCGCCTGCACTAATGGTTTCTGTTTTAGGATGATTGCCGATCCCTCCTCCCGCATTTGTAACCCAAACTTTGTTGCTGTCGTTTGCCTGTCGGTCGCTTGTCCACCAATATTCGGCAAGTGTTGCTGTAAATACTGAAACATCTAAAGCAGGATTGCTGTGTTGATGATTGAGAATACTAAATGATTCGTGTGCGTTAGGCAATCGCCAATCTGTGTAACCTCCAAGCGTAAGTGTATCACAATATAAGATTGCATTTTCAATTGTCATTTCTCCTCCGTCAGTTTGTTGCCACATCAATCCAGTGATGGTGTCGGTTACTGTTCCGTTTCCATTCAGCATAAAAAATGGAGCATTGATTGTATAGTCATTGTCTTCTCCAAATGTTGTTGTGTAACTTGTTGTTTCACCTGTGTCGGGTAATCGCAACATTGTTTTGTTGGTGTTTTGTGCAAAGGTTATTATGGCAATCAGGCAAAAGTGAGCAACGAGAAGTATTATTTTCATTTATTGAATAATTAATTTTTGATTAAATTGATAATCGCCTACCGTGATTTTAACGACATAAACTCCGCAAGGAATATTATCCAGGAAGACTTTTCCTGAATAGTTAGCGGTCTCAAAAATTTTCTCTCCGGAAGAATTAAAAATGCTGATATTTATTATTTGGTTATTTTTAATTGTGCTGTCAAAAGTAATTTGAAATTCTTTTTTTGCAGGGTTGGGGAAAATGTGAATTGCTTTATTCATGTTTCCATTTTGCATTATACCAGTGATGGAAGAAACAGTATGCCGCACAATAACTTCATTATCTAAAATAAGATTGGTGCTCCAAATAAATTGCGCATCATCGGAAGGGTCGTCAAAAATGTTTGTGAAATTGGTGTAGGCAGGTTTGTTGTTTACGCCAACAGTTGCGTTAGAATAAATTGTTGCAGTTGGAAATATTGAATCATTAAAAGATGCGTCCATCCAATTTGATGGTCTGCTCCAATGCAAACCGTAATAACTTGTTCCATTGTTTGAATCTTGTGTGCTGCAATTATTTGAAAGACGCTGTGAACCATTTTCAGCCGGACAAGTTAAATCAATGATTGGGGACGTATAAAAAGTTTGCGCTTTCCAATCACTTCCTGTTGTTGCGATAATATTGTTTAACGAATCTTTAAAAACCGCCACCATTCCTCCATCTCCCATGTGATATAGAAAACCATTATTGTTTTCGCAACCAACTCCCAAGTGTTCTTCCCAATCAACTAACAGCATTGCAATCGTAAAAGGTCTGTTAACCCTGAAGCGGATAATGTTTGAATTGAATTGCGTGTAAGGAACATTGTCTTTGCCGACAGCAATTCCATTGATGTACATTTCAAAATAATTGTCGGCAAAAATGAAAGCGGTAATTAATTCCCCGTTTGCGTCAATGTTAATAATATCAGAACCATTTAATGCAGCCAATGCTAAAGCAGATGTTGCATACGTTGCGCCCGTGCAAGGATTGTAAAGGTTGGATGCAAACGGAAAAGAGGTGTTTGTAAAATTAACGACAGCAGGCACCGTCCAAACGGTAGCATCAGTAGCGGTAATAGAACCGATGTCGGTGATTCTTCCATTGGTGCACGAATAAAGATTAGCAGATGTAGTTATTGCTAATCCTTGAGTGACGGAAGCAGTTCCCATATATTGAGCGTTCGCAAAAAAAGGGAAGTAGAATAAGAATAAATAAATTGATTGTTTCATTAATTTTTACTTAATTGTTTTTATTTATTCGTTATTGAACAACTAACTTTTTAGTCAATTGATTTTTTGGAAACTGAATTTTCACAACATAAACGCCCTTTGCTAAATTTTTAATTGCAGTGGTTTGCTGATAATGTTGCGTCTTATAAATCAATTCACCTTTCAAATTATAAATAGAAATTTCCTGAACATCTTTTTCCTGAACAGCATTACTTAATCGCAAAGAAAAACTTTCATGAGTTGGATTCGGATAAATCATCACATCATTATTTGCAGCAACAATTTCATTTACCGATGTTGGAACAACACAGGGAACAAAACCATTGTAAGTGGAAGTAGTAGTACCCGTTTGAGTGTAAAAATTAAAAACATATTGACCGCCAGTTGTCCAATTGTAAACCATTGAATCAGTGTTGCCGCTTAATGTATATGTCAACGTGTAACCGTTGTTAGTTGCATTGGGTTGGCAATTTGTAATCACTGCACCGGGCAATGGATTTTGTCCCGGACGAATAGGATTTGCATGTGGCTGCGGAATAATTTGATGCGTTGTGTCTTCAGTTACAACTCCAACCATGTAGCCAATCATGTAAGGTGCGGCAGCCACTCCGTGATAATGATAAACTCCGTTTGTGCCGAAGTGCCCGTTGTTTGTATCAAGCGGAGCCATTGCAGAACCATCCGGTTCTAAATTTCCATACACTGCAAAACCATCTAATGCATAAGCGATGGGCAAAGTTGGTGAAGTGAAATTATACAAACTCATGGGTGCGATGTGATAATGATAATCATCTGCACGTCCGCAATGTCCGCCCCAATTATCTAATTGCCCTGTGAGAAATGCATCAGCACCTGTATTTGTATAAGGATTAAAAATAGCAATACCATTTACTGCAACTGCAATTGCACCTCTTGTAAAATGCGCAGGACTTACGGGAACAGGCGTCGCTGCAAGAACCGGACTTAATGGAATGCTCCAGGCATTGTTGCCGACATAACATTGCGGAATGGGAACTTGCTGTTGCCAGTTTGTAATACCGGTCATCATTGGATGAGTAGCAGGTATGCCGTTTGATTCTACATAAAAATAATTAGCATCCCAGTGGGTATAAACATTGGGTTTGAATGGTGTGAAAGCTGAATCAACAAAAAGAGGATCTGTTATGCTTTGCATGGATTGAAAAACTTTAGTTGTGAAACTGAACAGTGTCATAACTACACCAACTGATAAAATAGGAATTAAATATTTTAGTTTCGCTCTGTCTGCAACTTTATAAAAATAGAAGCCAAGTACGATGAGAATTAGTACCACAATTAAAATTTTTAAATAAATTGGAGATTGCCTTTCAACTTGCTTTGAATTTTGAACAAACGGTTTGTAATTTAATTCTTTTACCCATTCCGCTTTTTTTAGTGCAAACGCCTGGTCTTCTTTAGAAAAATAGGCCATTGGATAATTTACAATTTTATTATTCGCATCTTCTATAAAAATATTTTCATTTTTATACATGTAAAAAGAACCGTCAACAGATTTGTTTTCCCTTTCAACAATCCAATGCCTTAAAATTACTTTATCATAATTAATGGTATGTGCAGAAAGGAAGTTGCTCAAGAGAAAAAGGAGTATGACTAAAATGTTTTTGATTTTCATTTTTTATTAGGTTTTGTTATTTTCTAAAGTGTATCTGGCAGCCCAACGATTTTGATTCTTTTATTTCAACTTCTTTTCCTTTCAGCAAAGCGTCAACAGCATTGGCGACATATTGATTTTTCACTTTCTCCGGCTCGGCACCATTGTCATCAATGGCTCCGTTGTATTTAATTATGTATTCTCCTTTTTCTTTCCACACGACAAAGGCATGTGGGGTTTTTTGCGCCCCGAAATTTTTTGCCGCTGTTTGTGAGCCATCAAATAAATAAGGGAAGTTAAATTTCTCCTGCTTTGCTTTCGCAATCATTTTAGAGTAAGTATCCTCTTCATACGCAACTGTATCTGTTGAGCTGATTGCAATTAAAGGCACGCCTGATGATTTGTACTTCGTGTTCAACTTGCTCATTCTATCCGGATACAATTTTGCAAACGGGCAGTGATTACAAGTGAAAACAATAATGAATCCTTTTGCATTTTTATAATCAGACAATGAAATGGTTTTTCCGTCAATATTTTTTAATCTGAAATCATTAATGGAGTTACCAATAATTGATTTTGTTTCATAACGGAAACTTTGGAATATAAAAATAACTAAGATTAGCGCAGCTGTAGTTGCGAATACAGAACAAGTTTTGATTATTTTATTTTTCATTCTTTAATAATTTTTTCAGTGACAGTGATTTTGTTTTTAGTGGTTGTGATCTGTAAAAAATAGATTCCATTTGATAAGTATGAAAAATCTTGTGTTTCGATTTGCTGACCACTATAAATAATTTGCCCTAAGCAATTCTTTAATTCAAATAGTTTATCCTCATTTTTTGATTGGAAATTAATATGTGTTTTAAAAGGATTAGGATAGGCTTGCGAAATTATATCAGAAACATTATTAGGTTCATTCAATCCTGTTACCATTGTACAATTGTATGGCAATGGATTCAATTCAATTGGATTTCCTGGTGTCAATGTTTGTCCGATGAAACCATTGTAATGGGTAGGATAAAAAACACATCTGAATGTTTCATTCGCGTGAGTCGTGGTGCCTTGAGAAATAGGACCTGTGCTATCAACGGGATTTTTATAATCCCATACTATATTACTTAAAGAATCTATTTCAAAGAAATGTCCTTTTGTAGCTTCGCAAATTAAAGTGTTCCCGTTTATGAGCCTTTGAGCACCACCCATTACAGGTGTGTAGAAACTTGTCGGCACAGCAGCCATATAAGTCCAATCTGTAATAATAGGACCATATGGCTGACCGGCAGCTAAAGTGTAATCACCAAAGGCATCAACGGGTTGCGAAATAATATCAACGGAAGCAGCATTGCCACCCGGTCTGTTAACACCATTGTTAAAAATCATAATTTTATTTTCACCCGGATATGTTTGAGGAATCCATGTAGGATTATGTTGTTGAAATAATTTCCGGTCTGCAACAGTACCTCTGTTATATGCCTGCGGATTTCCCCACCGGTATAAAAAGTCACCTCCTATATTATGATTTCCTCCGCTGTGGGTAGCTGCTTGCGCAGTAGTAGTGCTATGGTCAATTATATATATTTCACTTAAATTATGAGAACTAAATAGTACCTGGTCAAGAGTTGGATTGTAGGTAACCGAATTCAAATGTATCCAGTCAACCTGTGTGGCGGTGTTAGTACCATTAAAATTAATATTAAGAAGTTCAGGATGGTCTGTAACCACACCGTAATTTGTTTTTGTTGAATCATAATCCTGAACAAGATGGTCAAAAAGATTCCACTGCCACACAATGTTTCCACCTGTAGCGCCTACCGGTTGTATCTCTTCTAATTTTGCACTCCACAAAGAATTACCAACAATTGTTGGATTTCTACCAGCTGCTATTGCTTGTGCAGCAGTGTAACTTGTCCATATTGCTACAATAATATTTCCATTTGGCAACGGACAAATGTCATGGTTTTGAATTTCAGTAGCGGTTGAAATAGTATAAGACCATGTTAGATTATTATTCCAGTCATATTTTTCAATCATTCCACCTGCAGAACCCTGACCGTTGAAGGCTGCATTCTGAATCTTTTCACTTCGTAATAAACTTCCATCAGGAAGTAAATAAACTGACATGCCGGGATTGTGGGGACTTGCCCACTGATGAATTTTTTTGCCACATTTATCAATAAGATAAGTGGTATCCGAGCGAATAGGAGCAAACAAAACATAGCCATCTAACGAACCTGCGTTTTGTGTAAACAATCCTACTGTTTGCTGTGCTTTTGCAGATAATACAACTACAAATAATAGATATGCAATTATTATTTTTTTCATTTTTATTTATTGTTTAATAAATTTTTTAGTTACAGTGATTTTTGTTTTTTCATCAGTCAATTGCAATACATAAATTCCTTTTGCCAACGTGCTGATGTCAATTCCATTTTGCAATTGCGGATGCGGAAGCATGTAAATAGTTCTTCCTAATATATTGTTTATTTTTATATAATATGCCTGCATGGATGGGTCAGCAAACGACACGTATAATTTATCGTTAGCAGGATTTGGATAAAGAGAAAAATCTTTTGGCGCTTGTGTTGGCTCGTTAATACCGGTTGTATTTCCTGTAACAACAAATTGTCCCATCATGCCTTCGTCTTCGTGAAGTGAAATATGGCAGTGATACATAAACGGATGCAGACTGTCAGCATAATCTTCAAACTTTGCAATAAACTTTACAATGGATGGGTTACCGGGACTCAATCGGGCAGGAACAAAAACAACATCTTTCCAACCAGCCTGTGCAGGCACGGGAGCAACTCCGTTAACAGAAACAATATTGAATTGCACATCATGAATATGAAACGGGTGACCGAAAACAGATGAACTTGTAATTTGCCAAATCTCTGTATTACCAATAGGAACCTGGTACTCGTTGTAATTAATATTAAAAAGTTTATGATTGATGATGAAAGCATTTGGTCCCAGAATATTCGGAACACCTGTGCTATCGCTTATTGTTAGTTGCCTTGTAATAGTGGCATTCGCAGTGTTTAATAAAACATTAGTAGTTAAAGTTGTTGGAATTGTTGTGATTGGAGAACCTGTTTGCGCTGCAACATTTATATGCAGCATAGTAAAATCTAAATGACCAAGATAATTTCCAAATGGTCCTCCTGCAAAACTTTCGCCACCTGCAATATTAGGTGTAAGCGAAGCATTGTATGCTTTTAAATCAACTGCTGTACCGGATTGTCCGTTGAAGTCAACCAGAATTTCAATTCGTTCACCTGCATGTAATAAATATCTGTTTACAGAAACAGGTGCATTGAGCAAACCACCGTCAGAACAAATCACGGAGAAATTTCTGTTATCGCTGAAGCCAATATTAAAGGAGCGTTCAATTGCTACATCTAAAATTCTAAAGCGAACTATTTGTGCAGGCACTGAATATTGCGGACGCAATGTTCCGTTCACCATCATGCTGTCACCATAAGGTACTTTTACAAATTGATTTGATGCGTCAATATCTCTGTCAGTTAACACCAATGGAATATCATCTACTCCATACGTGCGTGGCAATGCCAATGCGGATTCTACAGGGTCTCTTACAATTATCAACCCGCCTAAACCTTTGATAATTTGGTCTTCAGTCATCGTGTGCAGATGCGGATGATACCAATAAGTGGCAGCATTGTTTGTTACTTTCCAGTAAGGTTGCCAGATGGTGCCGGGAGGAATTATCTGATGCGGACCGCCATCCATAACAGCGGGGAGATGAAAACCATGCCAGTGAATAGTTGTTGAATCATTCAAATAATTATGCACGTTCATGTGGACAGTATCACCTTTATTAAAAAACAAAGTGGGTCCCCAAAATTTTCCGTTAATACCTGCTGTGATAGTTTGATTGCCGGGAAGTATTTGTGAAAACGTGTCTTTAAGATTTAGGTTGAATGTGGTTCCCGATAGTGTGTCAGGTATCCAAAGTGTATTGTATGATTGCGCTGATGCATTTATTTTAAATAGAATTATTAATGCAAATAGAAGTGTGATTTTTTTTATCATACTGATTGTTGAAATATTTGAGATGTAGAATTTAGATGCTCTTTGTTTATAAAACCTGCGGTTGGTTTAACGTGGCTTAAAAATTCTTTTCTCATCGTTAAATTATTCCTTTATAAATTTTTTAGTTACAGTGACTTTTGTTTTTTCATCAGTCAATTGCAATACATAAATTCCTTTTGCCAACGTGCTGATGTCAATTCCATTTTGCAATTGCGGACGCGGGAGCATGTAAATAGTTTTGCCTGCTGTGTTATTAATTTTTATGTAATACGCCTGCATAGTAGGGTCATCAAAAGAGATGTATAATTTATTGTTTGCAGGATTTGGATAAAGCGAAAAATCTTTTGGCGATTGTGTTGGCTCGTTAATGCCTGTTGTATTTCCTGTAACAACAAATTGTCCCATCATGCCGCCATCTTCATGATTTGAAAAATGACAGTGATACATAAACGGGTGAATGGAATCAGAATAATCTTCAAACTTAGCTACAAACGAAACGGATTCTCCTCTCGGTAAATACACATCATCTTTCCAACCTGATTCGTAATTTCCGACTGCAGATGCATTGCCATTCCTTGCAACAATTTTAAATTGCACATCATGAATGTGAAAAGCGTGACTGAAAATATTGCTATTTACAATGGTCCATTCTTCAATTGTATTTACGTTTACTGTTTTATTAATTGTGTTTAAAACAAAAGCGGCATTATCAAAAGCAAATTCTGCAAGACCTATTCCGGTACCCGGAGTAACATTTACTGTGCGGTTTACTGTTGCATTTGCAGCCGTCCAATAAATATTATTTGCAAGTGTTGCAGGCATTGTTATAACAGGAGTTGCCGTTGTTGCGGCAACATTGAGATGCAAAACGGTAAAGTCATGATTGTTTAATAAACTTCCGTTTATTCCGCTTTGCTGTGGCTCTGCACCGGGGAAACCAAATACTTGTCCAGTATTAAATGCTTTTAAATCTAAACTTGAACCAACAGCATCAGCACTAAAGTCAACTAATATTTCAATGCGTTCTCCAACCATCAGTTTCACTCTCGTAACAGCAACAGGTGCGTTTAATAATCCACCGTCATTGGCAATAATGTAAAAAGTTCTGTTGTCGCTGAATCCTAAATTATATCCTCTTTCAATTTCAGCATTCAAAATTCGCAAGCGCACATATTGTTTGGGCAAACTTACCTGCGCGTTCGGAGTGCCGTTGGTTAACATGTAATCTCCGTACTCACTTATATTTACACCATTTGTTACGGTAAATTGATTAGTTGCATCATAACCTCTGCTTGTTAACACGATTGGAAAATCATCAACACCATAAGTTCGCGGCAATGTCAATGCAGCTTCTATTGGGTCCCGCACAATAATAAATCCGCCAAGTCCTTTGGTAAGATGCTCCATTGTCATGTTATGCAAATGCGGATGATACCAATAAGTAGCAGCGTTGTTGGTTACTTTCCAGTAAGGTTGCCAAATTGTGCCGGGCGGAATTATCTGATGAGGTCCGCCATCCATCACAGCAGGCAGGTGCATTCCGTGCCAGTGAACAGTTGTTGAATCATTCAAATTATTTTGCACATTCATGTGTACAGTATCACCCTGATTAAAAATTAAAGTGGGTCCCCAAAACCGACTGCCGTTAATTCCTGCTGTTATTGTTTGATTGCCGGGTCGCAATTGTGCGAACGTGTCATTAAGTGTCAAATTAAAATTTGTTCCTGATATAGTGTCGGGAATCCAAAGCGAATTGTATTGAGCTGATAAATTTTTTGTAAAAAGAAAAATTATCAGGCAGAGTACGGTGTGTTTTTTGTTCATGATGAATGTTGAGATATGTATGTTTTAGCAGTTAGATGCGCTTTGATTAAATAACTTGCGAATAGTTTAAACGGTTTACAAATTTACTTGAAGAATATTAGTGCGGTTGGGCAAAATAAAATGTGAGGATGTGCATTTACATTGTTTGCTGATAGTGATAGAGAAATAATTATAACTAAACCTGGAATTTTATTTTTCATTTTATTTGTTTACCGCGTTTTTAGAATTGATGAATCACATTTATTAAGACGATACTATTTTTTATTTTCGGCACTATCATTAAATTATTTTTTTTTCGGTTGATTATCTGGTCTGAAATAATCTCTGATTTCTAAAATTAAATTTTGAAACTTTTCTAACTGTTCGGGAGTGCAAATTGCTTTTAGTTGTTGTGCCTGTTCAATTCGCAATAGTTCCATTTGATACTCATTGTCGGCAACGCTTTTCGCTAAAGTTTTTACTTCTTCTTCGTTTGTAGTTTTATTAAACATTGTTTCATTCATGGAATCTCTTTCGTTACGAATGATTGTTGCCAATGATTTTTCTTTTTCAAAAATATCGGAACGAAGATTTTTTATTTGTTCAACTTGCCTATCAGTTAAGTTTAATTCCTTCTGCAAAACAGTTGACACATCACGATATTCATTCTGGTGTGGAAACAATTCGGGTTCATGGTGATGCGAAAAATCTTTCCATAAAAAAATACCGATTGAAAATAAATTCAATGCAGTAAGCAGAATTACCAAGCGAACTAATAATTTCTTTTGTGCAAAAATATCCATGCCTTAATTGTTTATTGAACTTGAATTACTCAATAGTTCTTTTGAAATCACTTGTAATTCTTTCTCCCGACTTGGGGTTTGCTGTGATTCATTCATCGTTGTTTTAAAAATAAAACCAATGTTTGCAATAACAACAAGTAACATTAATAAAGCATACTTTGACGAAGAAAATCTTGCTATTGAATTTGGTTTTGCGACAGATAATTTTTGCATCAATGAATCATTCCATTCTGATGACGGCTGAATGTTTTCCATTGATTCAAACTCCTGAAGTGTTTGAGAAACTCTGTTATTTAATTCCTGCTCTTGCATTGTTGTTATTTAGTTTGACGATTAATATTTTCTGTTCCGGCACTTTTAGTAAATTATTTTTTGAGGATAGATTCTAATTCTTCGCTTACTTTTTTTTTGGCACGATACACCAATGATTCGACGGCAAGTGTCGTCGTATTCATAATCTCGGCAATTTCGGAATTGGTGTAGCCGTCAATTTTGCTCAATGTAAAAGCTACCCGTTGGCTGTCGGGCAAAGCGTTTAATGCCTGCATCACTTCTTTCATTTTTTCTTTTTCGTGCAATTGTTTGTCGGGCATTGTTCCACCACCAATCCAGTGTGCCACTTCATCCAGATGCAGTATTTTGCCAAGTGAAGTGATGCGTTTTTTACGATTGCGTTTTTTTATTTCGTCCAAACATTTTGTTACAGCAATTCTGTAAATCCATGTTGAAAGTTTTGCATCGCCACGAAATGATTTGATGGATTGAAATACCTCAATAAAAACTTCCTGCGAAATGTCTTCCGCATCTTCTTTGTCCAATAAAAAACGGTAGCAAGTGTTGATTACT
The DNA here is from genome assembly GCA_043783155.1 of Bacteroidota bacterium. Lineage (GTDB taxonomy): Bacteria > Bacteroidota > Bacteroidia > AKYH767-A > 2013-40CM-41-45 > JAPLDA01. Next base: position 110,281 of record JAYVZS010000054.1, read on the forward strand.
CTTTTTCCATAGAGCATCACCAGTTCATTAAATGCAGCTTTATCACCTGCTATTAAATTGCGCAACAAAGCATCATCATCCATTAGTTACATAGGAGTAAACGGAAAGAGACTAAATAAGTATGCATAAGTTTAAGAACAGATTTTACTGCAAAGAACGGAATAAAGCGCGGGGGAAAGTCAATTCTACTCCATGATTTTGTTTTTGATTCAGTTTGCTTCGAAACTTACTATTAAAAACTGATGCGAGCAAAGTAAAATGTGAGGCAACAGATGGGGGGATTCTTGTACGATTGGGTTGCTTCTCTATTTGTTTTACAGAAGCGACAGCCGAAACGGCTTTGACGACCGGCTGAGAAGCTCATTTCTTGCACACAGTTTGAAGTTGCTTTAAGCCAAACGGCAAAAGTCTGTACTGCCTCGGCTTCAAGTGCCTTTGGATATTCATGTTGTTTCCGATGGCAGTAAGCCGGCATGAGCCATGAATCACAATAAGCGCTATCTTAATTTATAGTTTTCTGAAAATTATTAATTGAGCGGTCGTATTGTTCGGTTTCTAATAATTCATTGCCTTTCATAAAAGACATGTGGCAGAGTAGGTTTTGCTTTAAAACAAGTGTAAAGATTTAGAATTTGTTCTTTGTCAGAATTTGGCTGAGAATAAGATCTGCCACTTAATAAAATAAAAAATATGGTTACTTTCATAATTAAATTTTATCGCATAATATGTAAACTATAAAACCTACTTCAAACCCTCTCCGTCCTCCAAACCTGCATATCCCGGCTTAAGAATTTTGATTGAATAACTTTTCCTGTCTTTGTTGGTGAGATAATTTTGTCGAAGCCATGGATTCAAAAGCTTCAGCGTTTTGTAATTGGTTTTATTCTGAATGGAGAAATCGGCGAGGTCGGCGATTGTGCTGTCGATCGTCAACGTATCGCACACAAATGGAGTGTATAGGTCCTGCATGCGGAAATAAAATCCATATTGAAGAGGATGATTCAGCACTTCTTTGATAGCAAGGATGCGGAAGACATACCTAAATGTTTCATCATTTAGTAACAGATCGTAATAGTTTTTTACTTTTTGTTTTTCAATCTGCTTCGCAAGTCCTGTTGTTCCCATGTTATAGGAAGCTGCCACCAGCGACCAGCTTCCGAATTGAGTATAAGCTTTATTGAAAAATGCACAAGCCGCTTCCGTAGATCGTTCAACACTATAACGTTCGTCCACTTCATCGGTGATTAGCAATCCGTTCATTTTTCCCGTGGCTTCAATAAACTGCCAAAAGCCGACTGCGTTAGAAGGTGAAACAACATTCGTGAGCCCGCTTTCAGCGACGGCGAGGTATTTGAAATCATCCGGAATATTATTTTTTTTGAGAATCGGTTCGATCACAGGAAGCCAGCGGTGGGCGCGCTTGATCAGCAACAGTGTTTGCGATTGCCAATACACATTCACCAGCATCTCGCGATCGAGGCGTTCCTTTACATCAAAAATTTTCAAGGGAACTTTTTCATCAGCAAAACTTAATTCTTTCAGTATGTTTAGTGAATAGGTATGATGATTTTCCCGGAAGAGTTTTGCAAACTCATCATCAGGATTGCCGATCGAGAAAATAAAAACTTTTAAAAAAGTGACGGCAAGCAGTAAGAAGCATCCATAGACAAGGAATTTTTTCATGGAAACAGTTGTTGAGCCGATAAAGATAATGGTAAAGAAGGTTCAGGTTACTTTGTCCTTTTAATTCTCGCTGCATAGAAAAACACCCCAAACATGAGCATGAAGTAGGCGGAGAAAAGAACCGTGTATACATGATTCCATTCGAGGAGAAATTTTTCTGCGACCACCACAATAATCAGTGAGATGAGTGTGATCAGCCAGAACACCAATGCAACCTGCCGGTCGCTCAATCCGAGATAAGCAAGCGCATGTGTCGTATGATCTTTTCCACCGATAAAAGGAGATTGTCCCTTTGCGATCCTGTTGATCACAACGGTGGTGGTATCAATAACCGGCATAATAAAGACGATCAGCGGAAGCAATAGATTCCGGGCGCTGATAAACTCACCGCTTGGCGGCTCAGCATTCCACAGGTATTTGATTCCGATGGCAGCGAGAAAAACGCCGAGAAACTGACTTCCCGTATCACCCATATACATTTTTGAAGGATGCCAGTTGTAATAGAGGAAACCGATGATTCCTGCCATTACACCAATCATGATGATAAAATAAATGCTTTGAACATCGTTGTGAAGAATCATCACGGCGAGAGCGGATAAAATGATGGAGATGGAAACAGTGGAAGATATGGCGTCCATGTTATCAAGCATGTTCAGCGCATTCATGATTCCAACCACCCAGAATATCGTAATGAAATAATTGATTGGCTGGATGTAGGAAATCGAAATGTATGTGCCGGTTAAAACAAGGATGATTCCGCAGGAAACCTGTGTAAAAAATTTGAACCACGGTCGCGTGTTGTAGGCATCATCTGTAAGGCCAAGAAGAAAACCCAGCATTGTAGCAAGGAGGAAGCCGATAAATTCTTTGTTGAGAAATACTTTGTTGGTGTCGATGAAAATGGAGTAGGTGATAACCGACAACAGGCAAAGGATGTAAAATGAAAAACCGCCAACGGCAGGTTTCGCCTGCGAACTCCAGCGTATAACGGGTTCTGACTGGTTCCTGATACCAAGTGTCTGCACAAACTTTAGAAATAATTTATTGATCAACACCGAAAATAAAATGGAGACAATAAAAAAAGCGCCGTAAACTAAATAAGGGTGCTGGCTTAAATCGGTCATGTATAGATACGATTGGTAAGTATTTTTTCAGGATTGCAAAAGTAAAAATTAACACATTTAAACCAAACTGATAAGCTCTTTTAATAACGGAAGTTGCAAATCTTTTTCCGATAATACAGGATTTTTTTCACCCCATTCGATGTTTATTTCAGGATCATCGTAGCGAATTCCCCGCTCAGAATCTTTGCTGTACAGAGTGGTGCATTTATAAAGAAAGAGGGTGTTGTCTTCCAGCGTCAGAAATCCGTGAGCGAAGCCGGCAGGAATCCAGAGCATCTGCTGGTTTCTTTCATTCAACTCAATGGAAAAATATTTTCCGAATGTGGAAGATGATTTACGGATGTCAACGCAAACATCGAGCACTCCACCATTCACGACCCTGATTAGTTTTCCCTGCTCGTAAGGACGAAGCTGAAAATGCAATCCTCTTAATACACCTTTGTTACTGAATGATTGATTGTCCTGCACAAACTCAACAGGAATTCCGTTTTTAATAAATTCCGCTTTGTTATAGGATTCAAAAAAATATCCGCGATGATCACGAAAAATTTTCGGTTCAATAATGATTAATCCTTCGAATGGAGTAGTAATAAAATTCATGTCCGATTGCCTTAAAAAAATCCGGTTGGTATAGTGAGAGACTGTTTAAATTATATTTCAAAAAGTTGTTATCGCACACACTTCGGCTCGGGATGATATCGTGCTCAGGTTAATGCTGAGCCAAGCAGAAGTCGAAGGGTTCGCTTGCGATATAATTTTTTCGGATAGAAACTTAAACAGCCACTAAGAACTTTTGAAAATTGACAAAATCCTTTGCCAGCGTGTCATTTTAATTTTCGCCTCTTCATCATAATAACCGTAACCATAACCATATCCGTATCCATAGCCATAGCCGTAACCGTAGCCGTATTTGAAACGCGACATTTCCACTCCGTTTAGAACGACCGATAATTTTTTCATTTTATTTTCGTCAATCAGCTTGTTCAGATTCTGAATGAACATTCGTTTTGAATATAGCGCACGCAAGATATAAACAGGATAATCGGCGCTCTGAATAATCTTCACACCATCAGTTACAATTCCTACCGGCGGAGTATCAATAATGATAATGTCGTACAGGTTTTTCAGGTAGTCGATGAGTTCATTCATCTTCGGACTTAAAATTAACTCAGAAGGGTTCGGCGGAATAGGTCCGGCAGTGATGAAGTCAAGATTTTTCAAATTGCTTTTGTTGATGCAGGCATCAGGATGATCTTTACCAATGAGAATAGTACTCATTCCTCTGATATTTTCGACACTGAATCCAAGGTGAATTTTCGGTTTTCGCATGTCAAGGTCAATGATGACGACACGTTTATCTGAAAAAGCAATAACACCGGCCAGATTAATGGCAACAAATGTTTTTCCTTCACCGGAAATTGTAGAGGTGATACCGATTACTTTTGACCCGGGATCATTCGAAATAAATTGGAGGTTGGTACGGATCGAACGGAACGATTCTGAAATGGCTGACTTCGGATTTTTATCCACCAGCAACTGTGAAACCGGAATCGGACTTTTATATTTCGGAACAATACCAAGCAGCGCTGCATCCGTGTACTGATTAATTTCTTCGAGCGAAGTAATTTCATTGTACATCAGGTATTTCAGGAAGATGATAACTAAGCTGATGAAGAAGGCGATGGCAAGACTTCCGGCAAAAATCAGTTTTCGAACCGGTGAAATGGGGGTGAGGTTCGGATAGGCTTTCTCAAGGATAATATTATTAGGAACTACACCGGCTTTGCTGATCGCGAATTCTACTTTCTTTTCCAGCAGCAGGGCGTAAAATTTTTGGTTGATATCAAACACACGCTGAAGGCGATTTAACTGCGCTTCTTTACTGGGAAGTTCGCTGAACCTGGTTTCCAAATCTGAAATTCGCAGGTCAATATTGCTAATTTTATTTTGCAACGCAAGCCGGGCATTGTTGATGCTTTGCAAAAGCAATTCACGCTGGCCCCTGATCTGGTTCTGGAGCGCCTTCACTCCCTGGTTTTCATCAGTTGCCTGCAATTTCAGTTTCTGTTTTTCACTCTCAAGGTTTTGAATGCTGCTGATCACCGCTAAGATGGCAGGATCAGTATACGTGCCTGCCAACACAGCAATCAGACTGGTGTATTCAGTATTCAGTTTTAATTCTTTTTCAAGGTGATCCATAACAGCTTCTTCAAGCTGAACCAGCGAACGCTGATTGATATAATCGTGGATCCGAGCAAGGTCTTCACTTGCATTGAGTGTCGGATTCAGGATTTTATTATCCTTCTTAAATGCTTCTAATGAAAATTCGGAATTCCGAAGTCCTGAATCTATTTTTGTGAGTGTTTCATCAATGAACTCAAGCGATTTGGTTTCTCGCTCCGACTTTCTCTCCTGGTCGTATGCGTTGAACTCGGTTACGATGGCATTTACAAGGTCTGCCGATTTGTAGGTGTTATTGTCATTGTAAACGACCTGGATTGTTTGCGCTTGTTGATTTAAGAGAAAAACTTTGATGAGGCGTATGTACTGGTTCAGATTTGTTTCCGGATTATTGATTACAAAAAAGTAGGCCTGTTTCTTTATTGCATTTTGGTGCTCTACAATATTCTTGTAATTGAGGGTGGTCAACTTTAAACTGAATTCAGGAAGTTGAATCAATTCATTTGCCTTGAATACCCCGTGATTATTTTTTCCATTAAAAAAATAGGAGAGACCAATTCTGTTTTCAGATTCAAAATCAATGTAAATCGGAATATCCATTGCCGAAGTATCTTTCACATTCACATCAACGATAAACGGACTGCCTGTATAAAGTTCATTAATTAAAACTGTTCCTTTGGAATAGTAGCTGATCTGTAACGGAAGTTTTGAAAGTGCCCGTGTGAGAATGACGCGCGAACGAATCAATTCAATATCTCCGGCAAGAGAGCTTGCAGACCCTGATTCAATCGCGCTGTTGCTGATATTCAGAATCGCCGTCGCATTGTTTACCACATCAATTTTGATGACCGACTGGCTCTGGTAAATATTGGGAGTATAGCGCAGGTAGAGATATGAAAAGGTGAGACCAAGCGCCATTAAAATAACCACGTAATAAAAATTATTTTTGGCGATGATGATAAAGAGTTTCAGGTCGAACTCTTCATTAAAATTGGTTATCTTTTTTTTTGGCATAATTTATTATTTCTTTAATAAACTAATAACCAATAAAGCGGTGGTAAGGATTCCAACATAAGGCGTAATCTGAGCCAGCACTTTTGAAGAATAGTCAGGCGATGGTTCCACGTAAATAATATCTTTCGATTGAACGGCAAGGGTCGATTTTTTAATTCCTTCCATGGTAGAGAGATCAATAGCAAAAATTTGCGGATTTTTTAAATCGCCGCGTATTAGTTTTATTTTATAAGCTTTTCCCCTTGCATGAACTCCACCGGCAAGTGTAAGTGCTTCAAGCAATGTCGTGTTTTCATTTTGAAGATTGACGACTGTTCCGGTTCCGCCATCTCCTTGAAAAACTAATACCTGGCGATTTAGGACACGGAGTACGACAAATGGTGAAATGTAGTACAGGGAATATCGTTGCTCCAGCATTTTTTCAATATCATGGATAGTCATTCCCGCTACTTTCACTCTTCCGATAAGAGGTAATTTTGTATAACCGTCAAATTCTACAAGGAAGTAGTTGATTTGAGAAATATTGGAAACGCTTTGATTAAGATCGACGAGCTTAAAGGCATCATTGGTAAAAATTCTCATGTCAAGGTGATCGAATGGAGCGATCAGGTATTCAGTTGCCTGGTTACTAACGGAATCAGTTGCAAATACGTAACTGTTACCTGTTTTAAACATCAGGCTTGGATTAATGGTTCGGCAGGAAAAAAACGGAATAATAAAAAACAGAAGAAACAGTTTTCGCATATTTTCTTTTAGCAAGGCGAACAAAAATAAAACAATAATACGAAGGAAAATAATATATTTTCGGTGAAATAAGAAGAAAAAAGGAAAATTACCTGATTTGTACAGACGCAATATATTTCGTCTCAACTATCCCGATCACAATTTTATTTTCACAAACCAATCCCGTTCGCAATCCTGAATCTCAAACTGCTTAAAACCGGCTTGCTTCATTAAACCTGTCACATCATTTTTAGAATATAAATAAAGCGGGCAATGCCTTAGTTTGTATCTCACTTTACGTTGCATGGCTAAAAGGCCGCCGCTTTTGGGAAAGCTGGCGTAAATTTCTTTGCTGATTTCTTTCTTTAGCTTTAAGAGAATATCTACGGGGTTTTTGATGTAATCGAAAAAACCCATCAGACAGGCAGCATCAAATTTATTTTCAAAAGGATGGGCTAAGTAATCCGCTTTAATAAAATTTTTCTCCCCTTTTACCTGGAGCGTGTTGATGTTTCGTTGAGCAATCTTCAACATCTCTTCCGATAAATCGAGGCCAGTTACTTTTTTATGTTGCCGGAGAAACTCCAAACAGTAATGTCCTGGCCCACAACCGATGTCGATGATGGAAACAATGGATGGCTCTGCAGTGTATTTCAGTGTTTTCTGAAACCGCATGAACATGGTGCGTCTGAAAAGATTGTCGACTAATTTTTGGAATCCGCTTCTCTTTTCAGAATGACCGTAAATGCTATCGAAGCCGCTTGCATATCCCTCAAAAAAAGTTGCGACCTGGTTAGTTTCGGTATGATTGTGTTGGCTCATTAAATTGAAATTTATTTTTTGTTGATTAAATCGATCAGCGGACAAAATTGAAAATCCTGAAGCAACAAATCAAGTTTTTGTTCTGTTTTATTCAGGTTCCAATAATGAGGAATTTTTCTTCGCGAAGATAAGAAAGAGAGGTAAGGGTGATGCTCATCCAGTTCCCACGGATGAATGTAAAATATTCCCGGGCTGTTTTTATTGATAGTTTTCAGTTTGGCTGAAAATAATTTGTATGGCAGGATACGAAAGTAAGCTCCCCCAAGTCCAATATCGAAATTCAACAACTTGAACGTTGAGACCGGCGCTTCCCATAAACCTGAATCCATTTTGTGAATGTCTTTCCGGTAGCCAACAACGCCCGTTCGTTTGCTATCGCCGGGATAAATACTGGCATCGTAAAGGAAATTATTGTTTTTCAAAATATCCAATGCCCACCACGATCTTTTATCAATGGAAAAATAAGGCGCCCGGAATCCGGAATAATTTTTTCCAAATGGTGTCAACAAGCCAATACAATCATGGATTTCTTTTTCAAAATTTTTTTCATTGAGATAAAATAATTCAGTGTGAGAGTAGGAGTGACAGCCAATTTCATGTCCTTCTTCAATTAGTTCTTTGATGATGTCCGGGAATTCTTCAATCACTTTTCCCAACACAAAAAAAGTAGCTTTCACATTATACTTTCGGAGCAGACTCATAATACGCGTGTAACCGATCATCAATCGTTTTTCATATTGATTCCATTCGGCGACCGGGATTCCGACTCCGTGGTACCAATCTTCCAGGTCAACTGTGAATGCATTCATCATAGGTTAGAATGAATCAGAAGTTGATTGGTTATACACATCTCTCAATTGCTGAATCATAAGTTTTGAATCCCAGTCTTTTTTAACATGTTCGAATGCCCGTTCTCCGAATAGTTTTCTTTTTTCTTTGTAACGGATCAGGTCATTGATTTTCTCTGTCAATGCGTGTACATCATTTGGTGGAACAAGATACCCGCTTTCGTTGTTCGTAATCACTTCTCCGATTCCTTCCACAGTAAAAGCAACGGTAGGAACTTTCATCAGCGATGCTTCCACGGCAACTCTTGGCAAACCTTCGCGCAGAGAGGTAAGCACATGAATGTCTGCGATCGATAAAAGTGTTCCGATCCGGTCACTGAATCCATAGAAGATAACATCATCCACCATCTTTAAATCTTTCACCAATCGTTTGCATTCGTCTGTCAATTCACCTTCTCCAACTAAAATTAATTTCAAATGTGAATTCGTTTTCTTTAATGCAGCGAAACTTTGTATCGTAAACCGCTGTGCTTTTGAAAAGGAAAAACGTCCGATGTTAATCAGTATGATATCCTCCTGATGAATGTTTAAAGAAGCTTTCAGTGTTTCTTTCCCTGATTCTGCTGATTGATCTTCTTTCATAAATTTATCAATGTCAATCCCGCTGTGGATGACTTTGAAAGGAATTTTCAAACCGATGTTTTGCCGGTGGTAATGGCTGATCACATCTTTACTTACGCCTATGATGAGATCACTTACACCCACCGTCCATCGTTCAGTGAGAATGTAAAATTTTCGTTTCAGATAACTCATCGGATCGTTGAAGGTGACGCCATGCAAACCATAAATGATGTACCTGCATCCTGCTATGTAGGCGGCAAGACGCGATAGTAAACTTGCTTTCGCTTCATGCGTGTGCACAATGTCATATTTCTCTTTCCTGATAAGGCGGATGAAAAAAAATAATGCCTTCAGGTCGTTGAAAAAATTGAGCGGCCTAACAAGATATTTACACTCGATAAATTTTAGTCCTTCAATTTCAACAAAGGGGTTGTGATAGACTTCATTTCCAACAGCAAGGTGAAACTCGAATTCATCTTTCAATCCATCAATGGTGAGAAAGACGTTGTTGTCGACGCCTCCGCCTTTGGCAAGCCATGTCATGGTGTGTAAGATTTTCGGTTTCTTATTCATCGAAAGGGAAGATGTAAAAATAGAGAAAAAAAGTGTTTAAGTATTGAAGTGTTTGAGTGTTTATGTGATTAAGTATTTATGAATTGAAATGTTGAAGGAAGAAAAAAGATGTACCGGCATTTACCCATCTGCACATTTTCAAATTTTCAAATTGCGTTTCCACCAATATTGAAAAACAAGCAAAGCCCATACCTGCTCAACTGCTTCGCCGGGACTGCCGCTGAAAAGTTTTTTCTTCAACAGACGAATGGCTTCAGGGTCGAAAATGTTTTGTTCACGGATTATTTTTTCAGAAAGGAGATCATCCGCAATCAATGATTTCAATTCATGGTTGAACCAGTTTAAAAGCGGCACATCAAATCCTTGTTTTCTTCGTGTGTAAAGTTCTTCCGGCAGAAGTTTCCGAAAGGCATCACGCACAATTTTTTTTCTTCCATCATCATCAATTTTTGAACTGACCGGCAACGAAAAAGCGAAGTTGACAACTTCATAGTCAAGAAAAGGTGTTCTTACTTCCAGCGAATTTGCCATCGACATCAGGTCTACTTTCGGCAGCATCGCATAAGGGAGAGGAAGATGCATATCAGAATAGAGAACATCATTCATGTCTCCGTCCTCCTTGATGTATTTCAAAATATTTTCTTTTCTTCGCAAATATTCAGCAAGACTTTGCGTCTGCGCGGTAACTTTCTTCAGTAAGAGATTTTCAACTTCTGATTCGCCTTCAAAGCCGGCCCATCGCCAGTATCTTTCTTTCGCAGACATGTTCATTCCGTCAGAAAATTTATTGAGTTGACGGAACTTATTTCCGACTTTCGAATCGCGCGATTGCGGAAGGATTTTCCAAAGGGGGCCGAGTAACCTTACCGCTTTTGCTGCCGCATCTTTTTTCCGGATCTTCCATTCAGCTGCATGTTTGTTATAGCCGCCGAACAACTCATCAGCACCATCTCCTGAAAGTGCGACGGTTACATGTTTACGCGTGTGCATACTGAGTATGTAAACAGCCAGCGAGGAGGAATCAGCGAACGGCTCGTCAATGTAATCAAGCACTTTATACAGGTTGTCGAACAGATCATCGTTGGTAAGACTAAAAATCGTGTGGTTGGTTTTGCATTTTTCAGCGACTAAATTTGCATAGCGTGTTTCATCAAACATCGGTTCATCGCGAAAGCCAATCGAAAATGTATGGAGGTGTTGAGTATGATGTGAAGCCAAAGCAACAATCACGGATGAATCAATTCCACCGCTGAGAAAAGCACCAAGCGGTACATCAGAAATCAATCTTCGCTGAACCGAATTGTCGAGCAACCTAAATAATTCCTTTTGCTGCTCATCATAACTGAGACTTGATTTCGAAACCGATAATGGAATCTCGTAATATTTTTTTCTTTGAACCCGCGATTGCCAACTGCCAGCTGCGAACTGCGAACTGCTGACGGCGATCTGCCGACTGTCCACTGCAGACTGCCGACCTTTCACATCGACCTTTAAGTAACTCCCCGGCTCAACTTTTCTCACTCCTTTAAAAACTGTTTCCGGTCCTGGAATATAATTGAGTTGTAGATAGGTGAACAACGATACAACATCTAACTCTTTTGGAATACCCATGGCCATGAGTGCTTTCATCTCCGAAGCGAACATGAACGAATCATCGTCGGAATAAACGAGAAGCGGTTTAACACCAAATCTGTCGCGTGCGATAAAAAGTGTTTCTTCTTCATTGTCATAAATAGCAAATGAAAAGAAACCGTTTACACGTTTCAGGCATTCTTCTTTTTCAAGGATGTATAAATAAAGAAGTACTTCCGTGTCGCTTTCGGATTTCAAATGAATTCCATTCTGTTCAAGAAAAGGTTTGTGTTCTTTGAAATTGAAGAATTCGCCGTTGAAAATAATCGTGTAGCGTGCGCTGATGTCCGTCATCGGCTGCGATGCTGCAGAAGATGTATCAATGATGGAGAGTCTTGTGTGTGCCAGCACAACGTTGCCATCTATAAAAGTTCCGTTTGAATCGGGACCTCTTTTATCAAGACACTTCACGGCATTCCCGATTTTTGAGAACGCTGTTTTTCCTTTTTCATTGAATGCAACAATACCGGCAATTCCGCACATGTCTGGCTGTCTTCTTTTTAGACGCAGGCAAATGTCAGAAAATTAAAAGTGATCACCATGTACTTTTTTTGTGCTCGTATAAACTGCTTTAATTTATATCAATAAAAACACAATTGCTTACGCGCATTTCGGCTTCGCTCTGTGCTTCGGCTCAGTTCGACATCATGCGCGGGGTCATGCTGAACGGAGTCGAAGCATGTTCGATATCAAATATTTGAAATGAAAATTAAACGTCTCATACTTTTTCACTATTGTCCGGGGAATATTTTTTGTCGCTTTGAATATGTCGTCACCATTGGTTTCTGCCTTATTGACCTCACCTCAACCCCTCTCCTAGGGAGAGGGGTTAATCCCTGCTATCGATAGATATTTCAAGAGGAGAGTATCTTTTTTGTCGGACAGTAGTGATACTTTTTAGAATAATTTTTCTTTAAAAAGTTTTTTTATATTGCGTGATTATTCTATCAATTAATTCATTAACACTAAAAACAAACTACTATGGGATTTACTAAAGAATTTAAAGACTTCGTTTCAAAAGGTAACGTGGTTGATTTAGCTGTCGGTGTTGTTATCGGAGCTGCGTTCGGAAAAATTGTAACTTCACTGGTTGAAGATATTATCATGCCACCGATTGGTTATTTAATTGGCGGCGTCGATTTTACCAATTTGAAATTTATTATCCATGCGGCCAGCACAGATGCGGCCGGGAAAGTAGTGCCTGCTGTAAGTATTAATTATGGTAATTTTATCCAGGTAGTTTTCAGCTTTATTATTGTCGCCCTTGCAATTTTTGTATTTGTTGTGAAACCTATAAATGCGATGAAGAAGAAAGAAGAAGCCGCACCTTCTGCACCACCGGCACCTTCTAACCAGGAAGTTTTACTTACGCAGATCCGCGACCTGTTGAAGAAATAATCTTTCATTTAGATAAAATAAAAAGTCCTTCAGTGATTTACTGAAGGACTTTTCTTTTTTTGAACCCGGAACTCCGAACTAAATATGAATCACCTCCCCATACGCATCAGCCACAGCTTCCATCACAGCTTCGCTCATAGTAGGGTGCGGATGCATCGATTTAATAATTTCATGACCGGTTGTTTCGAGGTTACGTGCCACCACTACTTCGGCAATCAGTTCGGTCACGTTCGCCCCAATCATGTGTGCGCCTAACCACTCACCGTATTTGGCATCGAAAATTACTTTTACAAAACCTTCACTTGCACCCGCTGCTTTTGCTTTACCGGAAGCCGTGAATGGAAATTTTCCAACCTTGATTTCATAGCCAGCTTCTTTCGCAGCTTTTTCAGTGTAACCGACAGAAGCAATTTCCGGCTGACAATACGTGCATCCGGGAACATTATTATAATTAATCGGATCAGGATTTAATCCCGCGATTTTCTCCACGCACGTAATCGCTTCATGCGATGCAACGTGTGCGAGCGCAGGGCCGCGAACAATGTCACCGATCGCATAGTATCCCGGCATGTTGGTCTGGTAATAATCATTCACCAAAATTTTTCCTTTGTCGGTTGCAATGCCCGTCTCTTCAAGTCCGATGCCTTCGATGTTGGGTGTAATACCAACAGCGGAAAGTACCACATCACATTCTAATATTTCATCTCCTTTTTTTGTTTTCACTTTTACCTTACAGCCCTTACCGGATGTATCAACAGACTCAACGGTTGACTCAAGCATGATTTCAATTCCCGATTTCTTAAATGAGCGTGCAAGCTGTTTGGAAATATCTTCGTCTTCAACAGGAACAACATTCGGCATGAATTCAACAATGGTAACTTTTGTTCCAAGTGTATGATAGAAATATGCAAACTCAACACCGATGGCTCCGGACCCGACTACGACCATTGATTTCGGCTGGCTGTCGAGCGCCATCGCTTCGCGGTACCCGATTATTTTTTTTCCATCCTGTTTCAGATTCGGAAGTTCGCGCGAACGCGCTCCTGTTGCGAGGATGATGTGCTTTGCTTCGTATAGAGTTGTTTTTCCTTCCGCATCTATCACCTCCACTTTTTTACCCGGTTTTACCAGCGCGAATCCGGCAATGACGTCGATCTTATTTTTTTTCATCAGAAATTGAACGCCTTTGCTCATGGCATCAGCAACACCACGGCTGCGTTTTACAACGGACGGAAAATCAACTTCAACTCCTGACGCTTTCATTCCGTAATCCTGTGCATGCAACAGGTATTCATATACCTGCGCGCTTTTTAATAATGCTTTAGTTGGTATGCAACCCCAGTTCAGGCAGATGCCGCCTAACTCCGCTTTTTCAATGACAGCTGTTTTCATTCCGAGTTGTGAAGCGCGAATGGCTGCTACATATCCTCCTGGTCCGCTTCCGATAACGATTAAATCGTAATTCATAGTGTGTATTGATTACAAATATTTCTAACTAAATGATGCCGTTAAAATGGGAGTGCGAAGATAAATATTGTTTGTTGATTTTTGGTATGACTATTCTTCGCTTCGGGGATGTACGACAAATCGCACCATTGTATTAATTCGGTTTTAAAATTGCTTTAATAAATCTCAAATGCGCTCAAATATTGACTGTACTAACATCGGGATTGTCTGGCTAATGCAATTTGTCGTATACCATAATCTACCTCAGCTTTACTTTTCTAATCGATGTAAATGGATAAATTATTATCAACAAGATTAAACTTTTCAATTATTGAGTAGTCGAGGTTACTTAAATTCATTCAACCATGAGAAAAATTAATATTATTACTGCAACTTTCATTTTGGGTTGCAGTCTGATTGGTTTACAAAGCTGCACCAAAGAGGGTGCTCAGGGACCTACCGGCAATCAGGGGCCTATCGGTGCTGCCGGACCCGCGCTAAAAGGAACTCTTGCGGGCTATGTCTTGTTGTTCGATCAATACGGAAGCCGACTGCTGACTTCCATGGCCAATGTAATGGTTACTATTGACAATATTCACGATACCACCTATACGGATTCCACTGGCAAATACGAGTTTCAGAATCTTTCCACGGGCCTATACAATCTTACCTATCAGAAAACCGGATTCGGAACCAACTCTGTTTTCAGCCAACAATTCACTGGAGGAGGATTGTATTTCCGCAATGATATTCGCATCAGTTCCATTCCTAATTTTAACGTCCTTGGTGTACGTGATTCTCTTACGGCTACTGATGCTTTCATTTTGGATAGTGTCGCGCCTAATTCAAAGCAGAGATCCCAGATTGTATTCATAGGTGCCACACCTTCAGTCTCAGCAAATCCGACCACCTATCTTGATTACATGACCAAAAACATTAATGTAAATGTATCGAAATCAGTCATTGATATTCCCTTCAGCGATATAATTAATCTTGGTTTTGTTTCAGGACAAACCGTTTATATTGCCTCATACGGAATTTGCACGAACTTTAGTAATTCATCTGTTTATGAAGATTATTTGACCGGTCGTTTAATTTTTTCAAGCATCAGTTCCGTTCCGGCCACTACCAGTTTCGTTTTGCCTTAATAAAAACACGGTCGATGCAAGGGAAAGTAAAACTGATTACTGTTTCATGAGATTAATTTATCAGAAATAATCTTGAGAAGGTTTTCATTTGATCTGCCTCGCTGGTAATTGGTAAAAGTTTTTGTTTAACTCGTAAAACGATCTTAATTTTTTATCACTACTGTCCTGGTAATATTTTTTGTCACTTTGAATGTGCCGTCACCATTGGTTTCTGTCTTATTGGCCTCACCTCAACCCCTCTGCGAGGGAGAGGGGCTAATCCCTACTTTCGAAGAGACATTATTTCTTGAACCTCAATGAAAACTTCTCTGACAGCCCGATCAGTTTTTTCAGCCAGTCGAAATACAAGGCGATGGCGGCGAAGATCGTCATGAACCAGATCACGAGGATATTCACGTAATACGTTTCTAAATAATTTCCAAAAACGTTTTTTCGTGACGCGAAGAAAGGCGCTCTGATAAATGATTCGGGCTTACCTTCCATAAACACCGGCTGGAAGCGCTGTATCAAATGATTGTCGGCTTCTTCAATCTGTACTAATTCAGTCTGGTTCTTCAGCAATTCTTCAAGACTTTCATTCTGGTAGTCGTCTTTTAATTTCAGCAACGTTTCGTCACTACCGGATGTTTTTTGAAAATGATCAATCCGTTTTTCCTTGTGATCACTGGCTTTGTTGTATTGTTCAATATAACTTGTCTGAAGATTGTTTAAATATTTTTTTGTTTCGTTGCCCGCCGATTCATTGAAGGAAGCAACCGTCAGGGAATGAACGTTTGAAAATGCGTGAGTCGGATATTCTCCCATCTCCGTATTGATTTCATTTGAAAGCAGCCGCAGGTTGGAAGCAAGCATGTGTTTTTTTTCCGGCTGTGTCAGAGAGAAAATAGAATAGTCGGTGCGTTTGATGAGTTCTGGAATCAGAAAATCTTTTTTGAAAGTTGCACGACTCATTGATTTGTCGTATTCGAAAAAGTTCTCCTCGTATTTATTACTTCTGAATTGATTGACGGCAAGTGCCTCGAAAGCCCAACGCGAAGCCATGATCTCGCCAAAGAAAGGAACCGTTTCATGCGTGCTGATGGTCGGATTCAGTTTTTCAAACTTCACAATGATGCCACTCAAAAGAATCTGTGGAATAATGAGAATCGGAATGAGAATGTAAATAGTAACTGCGGAATTAAATGCGGATGAAATATTCAACCCGGTCATGTTTGCGAAACAGGCGGTCGAGAATAAAACCAGCCAGTAATCGGTGTACATGTCTTTGATGCCGAGAATGCTGTTGCCGATGGCCACAAATAAAACTGTCTGCAAAGCGGAGAGCATGAACATCACAGCGATTTTTGAAAGCAGGTAACTCAACCTGCTCAGGTTCAGAAAAGATTCACGCTTTAGAATTTTCCGGTCCCGGAAAATTTCTTCCGCACTCACCGACAATCCGAGAAAAATTGAAACAATCACACTCATGAAAAGAAACGCCGGAATGTTTTGGTTTTCCCGGAAGATATATGTCTTTCCTTCCTGGTGATAACGGATCAGATAAGCCAGTACAAAAGCAAGCAGCGGAGCTTCCAGGAAGTTGATGAGCAGGTATTGTTTGTTGCTCAGTTTAGAGAGAACGTCGCGGGTGATGAACACTCCAAACTGCCTGATGCGTGAAGGTTTTTTAGACGTGTTGATGATTTCTCCTTCTTTTGTTTTTCTTTCTTCAGTGTTGCCGCCTGCATTTTTTTTATAAAAATTATTCCATTCCGCCGGAGAAATTTTCCTCGTGTTCACAGGATTCCCGAATTCATCAAGCACTTTCGCTTCAATGATGGAGAACAATTGTTCGGGATTGATGTTTCCGCAGGTTACACATTCGCTTTCATCGGCGTTTACATGATCCACCACTTTCTTAACATAGATCAGTGAATCAACAGGGTTCCCGTAGTAAATCGGGTAACCGCCGTTGTCGAGTAAAAATAATTTGTCGAACAGTTTAAAAATGTCGGATGATGGCTGATGAATAACAACAAAAATTAATTTTCCGGAGATAGAAAGTTGCTTCAGCAGGTCCATTACGTTTTCAGAATCACGGGACGATAATCCGGAAGTAGGTTCATCGACAAAAAGAACCGACGGCTCGCGCACCAGTTCCAGCGCGATGTTCAGGCGCTTACGTTGTCCGCCGCTGATTGTTTTGTCAAGTGAATTCCCGACTTTCAGATCTTTCGTTTCCGTTAAGCCGAGACTTTCAAGCAGGTCGAGAACTTTTTTTGTAACGGCTTCTTCGCCGAGGTCACCGTAACAAAGTTTCGTGTTGTAATACACATTCTGAAAAACGGTAAGATCGTCCATCAGCAAATCATCCTGCGGGATATAACCGATCACGCCTTCCAATTCTTTTCCGGCAGTATGAAGATTTAATCCGTTGATCAACACCTCGCCTTCCGAAGGAATCATGTTTCCATTCAAAACATTCAGCAGTGTTGATTTTCCCGCGCCGCTTCCTCCCATGATGCCGATCAGTTCGCCCGATTTCGCCGAGAAATTAATAGGATGTAATCCGATCTTTCCGTTTTTAAATTTGAATTCTACTTTTCCAACATCAAATTTTATTTTCGATTGACCTGTGATTTGCAGGAAACGATGAATGACATCGCTGTAATAAACCGGTTCAAGTTTAGTTCCGCGTATCACCGAGCCTTGCGTAAATACCTGTACGAAATCGTTGCTCATCGCTTGTCCGTTCAACGTGAGCTGGCCTTCACCCGAATATTTTATAAATGAAATGCCGACACTTTTAATAAACAGGATCAGAATTTTTCCCTGCACATTTACATTGTATTCGTGTCGGGTTTTCTGAAATGCGTTTGACTTGTTGTGGTCGATCAGCAGAAATGAATCTGAATCCGGAATAGCAGCTTTGCCGGCAAGCGCAAGACAATCTTTGTAATCACTGTCTGGAATATTAAAAATACTGGAAACGGTGGATACGAATTCCCATTCCTGTTCGGCAATCGCTTCGTCAGAAGAGTGGATGAATTCGAGGAGACGAATCAGCACAATGTATTTCTGTCGCTGGTTGAGTTCCTGGTTGATGTCGGTACAAATCTTCAGCACCTTCACCGAATTAACAGAAGTACGCTTCCTTATTTTTTCAGCGTCTACTTTGCCTTGTTGAGCTCCGATAAATTCATCAAACACCTGGAGGTATTTTTCAACTAAGTTCTGATTTAGCTGCTGCTTCAGGAAAGTTTCAACGATGTTCCGGCTTTGCGCGGTCAGGCGTTCCGCATTCGCCACAATGGCAAACAACTGCATCAAAGCCCTTAGAATTTTTTCGCTCATAAAATCAGATGACTGGGAAAATTAAAATTACCAATAACCAATTACCATTGATCAAATGAATGAATAAATTTTTTAAAATGGTTGCTTAAAAGACGGGTCGGATAATAAATTATAAATTAAATATTGTTTGAAAATTGGACATTGGTTAATTCAAAACAATTCACAAACGTTCAACACCGATAACCTCTGACGGAATTCATCAGGTTATGACCGTTATTTACTTCGTCGCCCTGTTTCTCGCCAAAGCAACAGTAGAAGATATTTTCTGGAGACTTTCCTTGTTGATCTGAGAAGGATCTTTCAGCTCGTCGTAGACTTTTTTGATGTTCTGAAGATCAGTTTCCAGTTCCATTGATTCTTTGTCTTTAAATTCTTTGAATAGGTCAGCGAGGTTATTGAGGACTAATTTCTGTTCGTAAATTTTATTAAAGGTATCGTTGAACTTCGCATTTTTTTCCTGGTTTTTCATCAGCGAAGAACTGATGTGAAGACTTTCCATAAACGCTCCGGCGATGATGTATGAAGCGGTGAGCAAGCGGTCGTTGGTGCGCAGGTATTTATCCGTTTCAGCATACGCCTGGTCAACAATTACCATCACGGAATCTTTGTTATCGGAATTTTCTTTAAAGCGATCAGAGAATTTCTCAAATGTTTTTTCCATACCTAATGTTCCGGCTAATTTTTTCGCGGTGGAATAATAATCATACAGATCCTGTTTGTTGCCGTAGTAAGCAATGTAAGCCATGTCTACTCCGTAAATACCGTAATTGATGGCGCGTTTGTAAGCGCTTACATATTTTTCGCTGTTATCAGTCGGGTTCAGCAGTGTGTTGTCGAACGGAACCTGGGTACTGTACACCGTGTTGATAACATCAAGAGGCGAGGGGAGGTTGGCGATGGTAAAAGAGAGCTTGAAGTCCGCCTTTGTATTGTAAGGAGTAGTATCGGCTTTCATGGCGGCAGAATCGGAAGCCATTTCGGATTCAGCACTATTTTTTTTCCCGGTACAGGAAAAGAATGCAATGGATACGAGGGAAAGGAAAGCGATACTGCGGATCATGTTTTTCATAAGGATGGATTGTTTGACGCAAACCTACGTGATTCTTATTAATTATACAAAGGAAAAAAACGAATATTATTGCCAGGGAAAGGAACTCAATTGTAGAAGTGAGTGATGATGTAAATCTGGTAAACCAAAAACTTTTCGCTGTGTTTGTATTTTTTTGTAAAATAGTTGTAGATTAAATTCTTCGGATCATTGAATTCGCTGCCAGCCTGAAGATAGATTACATCGTCATTTCTGTTTTCCAAAATATGTTCTGCGTCATCCTTTGTTCCAATCGGATAGATATTTTCCTTGTTTAAAAATCTTCTCGTGTTGGTGTAATCTTTAAAATAAACAATGTTGTAATAATAAGCGAAACCTAAGTCAGCAAAATCAGGTGCAATAAAAACGATCGTGTTTTCATTTTTCATTTTTTTTATTTTATCAGCTACCTCTTTTGATCGTCTGTAATTATCCGGATTTAATTCGACAGTAAAAATTAAACTTCCCGTAAAGAAGACGATGGCAATATTTTTATAGTTTTCTTTTTCGAAAAGATAATTGATGAGCGAAGCGATAAGCAGGTAAAATGGAATGGAGGTGTAAAGAATATACCTGTCAATGAATACAGGGAATTTAAAAGAGATGAGGAACATGGTGAAATAGGGGACAAGGAACCACGTCAAAATAATTTTAAATGAAATGTTTTCAGAGAATAGTTTGATTTTTTCTGATATTTTTTTTTGACGCATCAATATAATTCCGCTAACCAGGAGAATTAAAATCAATACGAGCATATTGTATCGGTTGTTGATGAATAGATTCAGAAATCCATAGCCCTGCGTTAATTTTGGCGGTGCCACCCACGTTCCGTTTCTTGTTGTAACAAGAAAACGGTTGATGAAAACAATTGTGTTAGGGATATAACAGATGAGAAGAGTTACAAGAATAATCAGCATTTTTTTTAATGCCCCGAAGTTCCGGTAAATGAACAGCAAGGAAAATAATTGGATGGCAATAACGAAAAAGCCAAAGTAGTGAGAGTAAATAAGCAGCAGGTTTGAAAAGAAAAGAAAGAAGTAATTGTTCTTCGCTTTCGGGTTTTTAGCGATCTCCAAAAAGAAAAATAATGAAAGTGCTGTCAGGAGAGAAAATAAAGAATAGACTCTTGCCTCATGAGAAAAAAAGATATGCATGGTCGAAAACGTAAATATCAAAGCTGCCGTGATTCCTGTTTTTAGGTTGAAGAATTTTTCGCCGATTTTTAAAATCACGACACTTGTCAAAGAACTAAATAAAAGCGAAGGAAATCTTACTGAAAAGGCTGAGATGCCGAATAATTTTATCCAATAATGGAGAAAGAAAAAATGAAATGCCGGATTGTTCTCCGTCTTTAACATTTCTATAATTCCACCCAGATTTTTTTGGGCATAAAAAATACTGAATGGCTCGTCCATTGCGATATCCCTGTTGTCGAGAAAAATAATTTTTAGAATTAAATTCAACAGGAAAAATAATAGTGGAAGAATTAGATTAGAAAATTTATTTTTAGAAAAGATCATGAAATCGAATTATTGAATAATAATTTTCCCGACACCGATTATAGTTTCACTTGAAAGGATTTTGTAAGTATAAACCCCGGCAGGCAAATCTTCTCTTGAAAGTTGAAAAGTTGTTTCTCCATTCTTGATTATTTTACTTCTGACCTCAACGCCGAACACATTGTACAATTCAAAAGAAGCCGATTCATTCTGGTTGATTTCCGGGTGAATGATAATAGTCGTGAATCTGCTAAACGGATTTGGGAAAACCTCGATGTGATTTTTGTTATTGGCAAGATCGTTTACTGAATTATATGTCCCTGATGAACCGGTGCTATCCATCTTAACCAGGAAAACATTTAAAAGGCCAGTCCCGAAACTTTTTGTGTTTCCAACAATAATATACCCCCCGTCAGTAGTTTTTTGAATGCAATAACCAATGTCTTCATTGAGGCCTCCGGGTGAACCAGAGCCAATCCAGTCGCCAGTTGTGTCTGTCCTCCAAAACAGAATATCCGGATTGCCTTGGCCCGTAGTTGATCCAACAAGCACATATCCGCCATCTAATCTTTGAACAAGAAATGTTACTCTTTTATTGTCAGGTGACCCCACTGATCTGGTCCATGTGGTATCACCACTTGAGTTTGTCTTAACTAAATAGATGTCATCGTAACCTGCCAGACCAAAGCTGGCTGTATAACCACCCACAATGTAGCCACTATCCAAAGTTTGTTTCACGCAATTACCTTCTTCGTCATTCATTCCACCAAATACTTTTGTCCAGAGTGAATCACCGAGTGAGTTAGTCTTAATCAGGTAAACATCTTTTTCTCCTGCTCCCATGCTTTTTGTGTAACCTGTAAGAATGTACCCCCCGTCAAAAGTTTGCTGAACAGAATAAGCTACTTCACTACTATCGCCACCGAAAGTAGTCGTCCACAAAGTGTCACCTAAAGAATTTGTTTTGATGAGATACATATCGTTTTGCCCGTTTCCAAAACTAAAGGTTTCTCCCGCCAGAATAAATCCACTGTCTGAAGTTTGTTGAATCGAATATAAGAAGTCCCAATCAGTACCTCCGTATGTTTTCGTCCAGAGGGTGTCTCCGTTTTTATCAGTGCGAACAAGGTATCCGTCGTACCCGCCATTTCCCAGACTATTAGTATATCCGCAAATGGCATATCCGCTGTCATTCAGTTGAACTACATCATATCCGCGATCAATGTCGACGCCTCCAAAAGTTTTCGCGAAAACCCCATTGCCTAAACCGTCCGTCTTTATTAATAACATGTCAGTAGCTCCAAAGCCAAAGCTAGAAGTTGAGCCCGCGATAATATATCCACCATCAAAAGTTTGTTTGACGCTTCTGCCTTCATTAAACATGGCTCCGCCATAGGAACGCTGAAATTTTATCTGCGCGGTTGCACACACTCCGCCAGTCAGAAAAAACACGACGAATAAAAATCCTTTCCAGTTCATGATGCGAAGTTAAAAGTTTCCGGTGATGGTAACGCGTGCGCTTTCTGAAACGCCTTTGTCAGGGTTAAACAATGCATTGATGTAGTTGCTTCCAAAAGAAATGTTGTAACGGGCCCCGAAATAATGTTTGTAATAAATAGCTGTTCCAAATGTCGTGTAGCCACCATACGACAGCCTCAGTGTGATCCTGTTGTTTTTCCAGCTGTAATCTCCCTTTAGATAAACTTCCGGAAAATAGTCCGCATTTAACATGTAGCTCGCCCCGATGCCGGCTCTTATTTTATTGTCTCTGATCGTGCGCATGTACAGCACTTCTATTTTAGCGGGAAGAAACAATGTAGTTGAATTGTATTTTCTTTTTGAAAGAAATGGTTGCCTTAATGTGCTGTCGACGTTGATCGTACTTTTAATGGTATCCGCAAAGTTTAATACCTGCGTCACGTCAATTCCATTGAACCGGAAACTGCTGTCAGCATTCAGTTCCGTTGATTGATTGTTCCATTTGATAAATCCAAGGTTGCTGATGCTGAGAGAAAAATAGTGTTTTTTTTTCAGATCGGCTGCAAAATATAAATCCGTTGAGAATCCAAACCCGTTAAACGATCCCAATTTTTTATGCAATGAATCGCTGTTGTGAATTTCCACTTTAGCATTTACATCGAGGTATTCGCCAATGTCGGCGGTATATACATCTGCCTTCGGAGAATGGATACGAACTAATTGCTGTCCCATGTTAAAACCCAATGCTGCGCGAAAGTCAAAAACCGCTGAGTCTTTCTTTAGTGTTTTCCCGAGACCAAATTGCAGTTGTTGATATTTCAGTGAGAGTAAATTAAATTCTCCTAACGTTGCATCTTTCCCGATGTAATTTTTATTTCCCCTGAAATACACTTCGAACAAGTCTCGTGTAAATTCTGAGTTGATGTGATTGATGTTTTTTACACCAACAAACCACAGCATGTTCGTACATCCGAACATGGAATCGGGTTTGTTAGTGAAGTAAAGTTCGGTCGTGAAGTCGCCTCCTAATCTGTTCTTGTCGTTCAGATGTTTGCTGACACCATCTTTCATTTCGTCGGTAATAAAACCATTTAAGAAATAAGTTTTCGCAAGTTCGTTGGTGATTGCATTACTTGCAAAATAAAAATCAGAAGCGACGATGATAGAATTTTTTATTTTCCTGATTACGTAACGATCATTGTTTCGGACGGTCGTATCTACTGTCTGAGCTCGCGCTGACAGGAATAAAGAAAGAATGACGAGAGAAGTTAAAATGTGTTTCACAAATCAATGGATTAAATAGGGAGCATCACCCACTAATTTCAGATCAAGCTTGTAATAGGAGTAAATCTGCACGGACTGCGGATAAGCCGGAGTGGTAAAACTTGCATACACCGAAAGGTTTCCGCCATTATAAATCCGTTGTCTTCTTGCTGCATCCACATACACCGGAATCAATGTTCTCTTGGGGGTAATCACTTTATAGTTCGCGTCAACAGATGCAGCCGCAATGGTCGTTGAAATGGGAATCGAATCCACAAAATGATTATTTCCGTCAAGCAGGAAGAGCCGCACGGCCGCTTCGAAAGGGAAACCATTGTCCGCGATTAATGTGAGTGTTCCGTCACCAACAGCATCGTAGTCGGTCTCATGTTTAACACTAAACGAAGACGTGTCAGCAAATGAAAGATGATCGGCCGCGAAAGAAAGCGGCATGTCAATCCTGATTTTTGCATTCACAAGATAATCCGTATAAATAAAATCGTTGCTTCCAGAAATATTTCCAAGGGGATTTATATTCAACTTGAGTGCATAGTCGATGCGGTCGGGCTGGTTTTCAAGAAACGTTCTCAGGTTGGAATTTGAATTGTTTAGTACAACAACATAATCCGTTGGGTTCACTGGATACAATGGGTTTCCGGTTTCAGAAGCGCGGTTGATATTGAGGATATGATTGATCAGCAATGGTGCGTTGAGATGAACAGATGTGTTTGAAATCGTGTTAAATGATTTCATCAAGTTGATTGTTGCCTGGGCGTCAACGCCGATATTATTTTGAATGCTAATTTTCATGGTTACATCTTGCAGACGGAAACTCCCGCTTTGAATCGGAGAAAAAAGATGCGTGTACCTTGAGAAAGGGCCTTCATCAAGTTCCTTCTGACCGAGGTACCCCTTCGCGTAATAGGGAACTATATTTTGCAGTCCTGCCGAAATATTTACAAGCGTATCGCCGGCGTTTATAGTCCTGGCAACTCCGCCCGTATCAGTTTGCGCAGCTATGTTATAGGTGAGTGTGTTCACACTGTTACCCGTTGGGCCCGTCAGGTCCAGTTTGTAACCCGACAGATCGTACATCCCGACAAAGTCAGTGGATCCTCCCGGTGGAGCAGCGTTCATCGTCGTTGTAAAATGAAAAGGGATTCCATTCAGTTTCGCTTTAGGAATGGTGAATGTATAGATCACGCGCATGGGTATTCTGTTATGTGTTTCAATGCGGATAAATCCTGATTTGATTGTCGCCTGTCGCAATTCCACTCCCGAAATGCCAAGTACAGTATTGTTGCTGGATGAATAGAATGGTGTGTTCGGTTGCAATAGAAATGAAAAAGGAAGAGTGAGCACAGTTGGGATGATGGTATCCGGAATCTGTAAAAGTGAATCGGGCGACGTGTTGTAAAAAGTATCTTCATAAACAATGCTCACCGCATGCGAACTGTCGTACTGCAGAAGTGAGTCTGCAATAAAATTCTCAACACCTAAGGAAGCATGAAGCAAAGGTCCCACAAGGTTTACTTGCCATTGCGGTCGCTCATGTTCTTTTTTGCAACCGAAAAAGATGGAGACAGCGATCAGCGTAAAAAATATTTTCTGTATTGGAGACCGTTTAAATTTTAATGTGAGAAGTAGGAAGGACGCGCGCACCCTTCGACTACGCTCAGGGTGACAGCTTGCGGCGGTCCTGCTGAGCAGAGTTGAAGCAGGTCTGGAATATAGTATCGAAATAAAATTTAAACGGTTTCTCAATTCCTGTAATTGTTTCTACAAAGATGCAAGTTTCTGAATACATGACGAAACGATTGTTTCATTGGCTGCTTACTGATTTTCTTTTCCTGAGAGAAAGCAATGCCCATACAAGACCAAATGAAAGCAGGTAAGCGAGCCACTTCAATTTACCCGCCCGGCTTTTCAATGCAACGTTTGAAATCGCAAGTGCGTCTACCTGTTTGGTGAGTGTATCGGTAGCACGCTGCAGGTTGGTGAGCCGTTCGTCACTTTCAAATTTATTATATGTGGTATTTACTTTTTCGAAATTTCTGAAGTCAATTACGTGGTTGAGAGAACTGATAATCCGGTTGTCGGTTTCAACAATTTCGGAGAGTACGTCCGTACTGTGCTGGATATCTTTCTTCGTTTTGTTTCCGAAGAAACCACTTTTCTTTTCAAGAGAATTTGAATATGCTTCAAATTTTTTTCGCCGTGTTTCAAGTAAGTCATACAGGTCTTTTCGGTCTGTAGATGAACCTTGGGCAAGAGCATTGTAAGAAAGAAGATCGGAGAGGATCAGGATCAGAATTATTTTTTTCATGCGATGTTTGAGTGATGTTCAAGGAGTAAAGTACGACATAATCTCCCATTATTCTGATGTGAATAAGATGTGAACAAGTTAAGAAGAAAACGAGCTGTAGTGAAAGCGCCGAGCGTAAACAAAACAAGTATCTTTACGACCTTCCGGTTAACTTTAATTTTTGATCGAAGCGGGAGAATTTAGTTTTTTATAATTTCTGTTTATACAATATGATTCAATTCAATAAGACAACATTATCAAACGGTTTAACGGTGATTGTTCACGAAGATCAATCCACACCATTAGCGACGGTAAATATTATGTATAAAGTTGGAGCTCGGGATGAAGATCCTGCGAAAACCGGTTTTGCTCATTTGTTTGAACACCTCATGTTCGGCGGCTCTGTCAACATTCCCGATTATGACGGCCCGCTTCAGTTGGCCGGCGGCGACAACAATGCGTTTACGAACAACGACATCACCAATTATTACCTCACGCTTCCTGCTCAAAATCTTGAAACCGCTTTTTGGTTAGAGAGCGACAGGATGCTTAGTCTGGCGTTTTCAAAAAAGAGTCTCGATGTTCAGCGCAACGTCGTGATTGAGGAATTCAAACAACGTTATCTCAACCAGCCCTATGGCGATGTGTGGCTGTTGCTTCGTCCGCTTGCCTACAAAGTTCATCCGTATCAATGGGCTACGATCGGAAAAGAAATTTCGCATATTGAAAATGCGACACTGGATGATGTGAAATATTTTTTCCGCCAATATTACTGTCCTGACAATGCCATCATGGTTGTTGCAGGAAATGTGAAAACGGACGACATTTATAAGATGGCAGAAAACTGGTTCGGGGAAATAAAAAAGGGAACACAGGAGCGACGGAAATATCTTCCGGAACCCAGGCAAACTGAAAGAAGAGAACTCACGGTTGAGCGAAAGATTCCGTACGACTCCATCTATAAAGCATACCACAGCTGTTCGCGGCTCGATAAAGAATTTTATGCTGTTGATTTGCTCACCGATGTTTTATCGCGTGGAAAATCATCACGGATGTATTATGAGCTGGTGAAAAAACAAAAATTGTTTTCTGAAATCAGCGTGTATGCCACCGCCGATTTTGACAAGAGCCTGGTGGTTGTGGAAGGGAAGCTGGTGAAGGGTGTTTCGATGAAAGATGCTGAAAAATCATTGGACGAAGAACTGTCGAAAGTGAAACAGGAACTTGTAAATGCCGAAGAGCTGTCGAAAATTAAAAACAAAGTGGAGTCAACAATGGTGTTTTCGGAAATTGATCTTGCCGGCCGCGCACTTAATCTTGCCATTGCCGAATACCAGGGCGATGTAAATCTGATCAATACAGAAATTGAAAAATACAGAGCGGTAACTCCTGAAAATATCCTGCAGCAGGCACAGGAAATATTCATGGACACAAACTGTTCAACACTTTATTACCTCGCGAAAAAATAAATGGAAAGTATGATTGAGACGATTGACAGAAAAAAAATTCCGGCCCTGAATGACATCGGGAAAATTAAAATTCAGGAAGCGGAAATATCAACCCTTGATAATGGAATTCCGGTATATACCATCAGCGCAGGTTTTCAGGATTTGGTGAAAATTGAACTCCTGTTTACGGACGCTTCATTTGATCCGGCTCAACCGATTATCAGTTCGGCGGCAAACAGAATGCTGAGCGAAGGGAGTTCAACACATTCATCTCAGCAGCTTGCCGAGATGATTGACGCGTATGGGGCGTTTTATGAAACAGAAGAATCATCCGACTATTGTTCGGTGGTACTTTTTACATTGAACAAATACCTCGACGAAACGTTACCGGTACTGCGCGAAATAATCACCGATGCTGTATTTCCGGAGAATGATCTTTCTACGTTCATCCAGAATAACAGGCAGCGACTGATCGTGGAAAGTGAAAAGGTAAATTCAGTGTCCCGTAAAAAATTCAGTGAGGTACTGTTCGGAGCTAATCATTCCTATGGTCATTATGTAACCCCCGCTGATTATGAGAGTTTAAACATGGACGTATTGCAACAATATCATCAGAAAAATTATCAAAGCGGAAATTGCTGCATCCTGGTTGCGGGAAAAGTGAAACCGGGAACAGCGGCATCTCTCAATAAATTTTTCGGGAAAGACGATTGGAAAAAAAGCAAAAGTGTTTCGCGCGCTTCTGCAGCCATTCAGTCGGCTAAAGAAAAAATACACATAATCGAAAAGAAGGGAGCTGTTCAGTCAGCCATTCGTATTGGCAAAGTTTTATTCAATAAAACGCACCCTGATTTTGTTGGTATGACGGTGTTGAACACAGCGCTGGGCGGCTATTTTGGTTCACGGCTGATGAGTAACATCAGAGAAGATAAAGGGTATACATACGGTATCGGGTCTGCATTGATGTCCATGAAAGATGCCGGATGTTTTTTTATTTCGACAGAAGTGGGAGCAAATGTGACAGGCAAAGCGATTGATGAAATCTACAAAGAGATAGCACGTTTGAGCACAGAACCGGTGGAAGGAAATGAACTGGAGATGGTGAAGAACTTTATGACCGGAAGTTTTTTAAAGGGTATTGATGGAGCGTTTCAATTGGCAGATCGCTGGAAAGGCCTGTGGCTGCATGGTTTGGGATATGATTATTTTGAGCGGTACCTTACAAAAGTCCGGGATATTCAATCGGAAGAGTTAGTGATTTTGGCAGAAAAATATCTGAATTCGGGTGATTTTTATGAGGTAGTAGTTGGTAAAAAATAATTGCTTTCAGGATCAAAAAAGGTTAGCTTTGAACTCTCATTATTAATGATTTAATAAATAATAGACCGTGAGCAAAAAAATTATTCTATTATTCGTTGTTCTGTTCTCACTTTTTGGCGGGAAAATATGTGCGACTCACCTGATGGGAGGAGAGATTACATGGATATGCAAGTCAAATGGTCTGTATGTTTTTCACATGAAAATATACCGCGACTGTAACACGACAACAACACTGCCGCCTGCACCACTCATTCTGGAAACTGATGTGCCAGGTCTTTCTTCAGGTATTTCACTTAATCTTGATTCAGCAACTGATAACTCACCTCATTGCAAACCAGGTGGTAATCAGATTACATGCACACAAGCCCTGTATAATTACCAGCACGGTTTATCACCCATTCCGGGAGCTGTTGAAGAATTTGTTTATACATCGGCACCTATTCAATTTCCAAACCTAACTCCTCCTGCAGCTGGTTGGGCATTTTGGTGGACGAGTCAGGCCCGCAATATTGCGATTGTGAATCTGAGCCAATCTCAGGCGGGTTTTACATTACGGGCAAAAATGTATGCCTACCAAAACAGGTTTGCAAATCCTTGTTATGACAGTTCACCTCGTTTTTATGAAATTCCACGGACCGTTATTTGTACCGGTTATCCTTTTGTATTCAATCACAATGCTGTGGACGATGAACTTGATTCATTGGTATATGACTGGGATTTTCCTTTGAATAGTAATACGATTGCAAGTGTTTTTAATGCTCCACAAATTCAATTTCAATCGCCTTATACTTTTGATCATCCTTTACCGGGCCCTTCCCAAAACGCTAGTAATGTTGGCGTTGTTCTGGATCATAACAGTGGTGAAGTAAGTTATACTTCCTATACTTCGGGCACATTCGTTTTTGTCATTAAAGTTTCTGCATATAAATGCGGTGAAAAAATAGCAGAAATATTCAGGGATATTCAAGTCGTATTAGGAACGTGTCCTGATGTGCAGGTAGGTTATCATAATAATCCACCGATACTGACGCCTCCTTTTATCGACCATACAACCGGATTGCATTCATTTTACAATGACACAGTATATGCCGGGCAGTCTGTGCAATTTATTTTTAACGGAAGGGATCTTGATGCGGATCAGAATTTTGTTTTTCAACAATTAAGCCTTTCCGCGTCCGGTCTTGAATTTGATCCGACTTATTCGAATGCGAACGGACCTTGTCTTCATCCACCATGTGCCACCTTGTCGCCGAGTCCGCTTTCCTATTTTCCTTTTGTTAATTATGCTGATACATTTAGATGGCAAACGTCCTGTAGTCAGCTTGGGTTCAATCAGAATTGCAGAACGTTTTCAAACGTCTATCATTTTGTATTTAAGTTTACTGATGATTATTGTCCGATTCCGGGAATCTCAACCGCCACAGTTACAATTGTAATTCTTCCGCCTCCTCTTGCTGCTCCGCCTCACATCAGGTGCGTTTCAGTTTTGCCAAGCGGAGATGTAACATTAAACTGGGTTCCGGGCGTAGATACTGCAGGAAGTTTCAGATCGTACTACATTTATTATTCAACCAATCAGAACGGTCCGTTTACTTACTTAGACAGTATCGGAAATATTTCCACGACCAGTTATACGCATGTTGGAGCGAATGCAGACAATCAGCCAGCCTATTATCGGATTACAGTTAAATCAGGGTGTGATAATTACAATAGTGCTGATAATTTGAGTGACACAGTTCAGACGATGCGACTTTCAGCGACGAATACGGGAACAGGTTTTGCGCATCTTACATGGAACTCAATTCATGATCCTTTAATTCCAACAAATCATCCTTACTATTATATCTATAGAGAATATCCGCCGACTATCTGGTCACTAATTGATTCCGTTGGTTTGCAACCGGGAACACTTACGTATGAAGATCCGATAACAATCTGTAACGACACGGTAAGATACCGGGTAGAAGTTCAGGATTCGTCGGGATGCAGATCTGTATCAAGTATCGGGGCTGACCTCTTCCAGGATCGCATTCCGCCATTCACTCCTGAACTTGATTCCGTTTCGATGGACGCTAACTCATTTGCTACTGTCGCCTGGAAAGCAGATACTTCATTAGATACGTATGCCTATGTGATCCTTACGCTTGTTTCAAACGCATGGACTCCAATTGATACTGTATATGGCATCAACAACACATTTTATTCATCAAACCTGGATGCTTCTCTTCAATCGGTTCCCTTCAGAATATTGGCGATAGACAGTTGCCAAAATCCAAGCGCGCCTTGTATTCCTCAAAATACTGTTTTTCTATCCGGCTTACTTGATGTGTGTTCATCTTCGATTACGCTCAGTTGGAACGCTTACAGGAACTGGCCGGACACTGTCTCGTACGATATTTACGCGAGCGAAAACGGAGGTCCGGTTTTATTAATTGACCACACGAATCAAACAACTTACCTACATACCCATCTTACGCAGAATGCGAATTATTGCTATTTCGTCAGGGCGAATGATGCAACATCTCTTACAAGAACGTCAACGTCAAACCAGGTTTGCATAAAAGCGCATATCCTGATAGAACCTAATTTCTCTTACATTCATACAGCTACAATAACCGGTGACAATCAGGTTACCATCAGGGCGTATGTGGATACGGCGGCAGATATCATGCGTTACAAGATACTTCGTGCTGAAACAAGAGGAGGATTTTCTGTGATTGCTTCTGTACCGGCAAATCCATTAAGTCCTAATTTCAGTTACACGGACTTTACAGCTAAGACAAGTGAAAGAAGTTACTTCTATAAAGTAATTGCTGTTGATAGTTGCAACCAGGATGCATTTACCTCTGAAGTGGCGCGTACTATTTATCTGACGGCAATTCCGAATGATGATATTTCAAACACGCTTGACTGGAATGATTATGAAGTATGGCTGGGCGGTGTCGATCATTACCTGCTTTACAGGAGTGTGGATGATGTCCCTGATGGAGTCATCAATGCAGTCGCGTTTGGTTCCGGTCATGTGATTGATAATGTGTCTGACAAAATTTATTCAAGAGGTACTTTCTGTTATTATGTAGAAGCCTTTGAAGGAAGTGGAGATATGTTTGGCTTCAGTGATACCAGCCGTTCTAACAAGGTATGTGTTGATCAGAAACCGATTGTATTTGTGCCGAATGCTTTCCGTCCCGGCTCTGGTGTCAATAACGAGTTCAATCCATTCAAATCATTTACAAAAGGTGAATCGTTTAACATGGATATTTACAACCGGTGGGGAGAAATTATTTTTCACAGCTCCGATCCAAAGAAGGGATGGGATGGTACTTACAAAGGCAAACTTGCTCCTGATGGAGTTTACGTCTATTTCTTTAAGGTGACAGGAACAGACAATACCGACATTGAAAGGAAAGGTACACTTACCCTGATCAGGTAGTGAACATTCAAATTATTTAGTAATAAGCAGGGCATAATATAATTCGGAGTTCGGAAAAAACACCACCCGGTAAAGTCTCCGAACACCAACTAAATTACTGATAAGAAAAAACTCCCCGCATGAATTCATCCGGGGAGTTTTTTCTGTGATCCACCAATCTGTGATTCACCAAGAGGAATAGCTTTACATCACTACTATTCAAAAAAATCTTGGCTTCAGAAGCATCTATCGATATGACAGAGAAGTATCCTTCTTTAGAAAGAGGTTGGCATCGCCTTCGTCGACCGGAGGGGTGAAGCCAAATAATGTTACGTGATTATTTTCCTGTTGTGTAAGCGGGATGAAACGTGTAGATTTGCGTGCAACTTTTTTCAAATCCAATTCCGCTTATGAAAGTTGCTCAAGATCGTTTTCTCGGAGAAGCTCTTACCTACGACGACATCCTCCTCGTTCCGGCTTATTCCGACATCCTTCCAAACGAAGTAAATGTTTCCAGTTCACTTACATCAAAGATCAAAGTGAATGTTCCTGTGATGTCCGCCGCGATGGACACCGTTACCGAATCGAGCATGGCCATTGCGATTGCACAGGAAGGCGGCATCGGAATGATCCATAAAAATATGACCATCGATCAACAGGCAGCCGAGGTGAAAAAAGTAAAGCGTTCTGAAAGCGGAATGATTCATGACCCTGTAACGCTCCACAAAGACGCGCTGGTGGGCGATGCTTTCAAGATCATGAAGGATTACAGGATTGGTGGTATTCCGGTGGTGACAAAAGACAATGTGCTGGTCGGCATTTGTACGAACCGGGATTTGCGTTTTGAGAAAAATCCGCGCCGCCCGATTTCGGAAATCATGACAAAAGAAAACCTCGTTACTGCCACCGGGGGAATTGACCTGAAGAAAGCCGAAGATATTTTGCAGGAATATAAAATAGAAAAACTTCCTGTCATCGACAAAAAGGGAAAACTGATTGGCTTAATTACTTACAAAGATATTCTGAAAATAAAATCCAAACCGTTTGCATGCAAAGATGAATGGGGGCGACTGCGTGTGGGTGCGGCGATCGGAATTACGAAAGATGCTGTTGAGCGTACCAAAGCGTTGGTGGAGGCGGGTGTCGATGTCATCACGATGGATACTGCACACGGTCACTCCCAAGGTGTGATAGAGGCGTTGAAAAAAGTAAAAAAAGAATTTCCCAAACTTCAGATCATTGTGGGAAACATTGCTACCGCCGACGCTGCCATCATGCTCGTGAAAGCCGGTGCTGATGCCGTGAAAGTCGGAATTGGCCCGGGTTCTATTTGTACCACACGTGTAATTGCAGGTGTTGGTGTCCCCCAGTTTTCTGCTGTGTTCCAGGTGGCGCAGGCCATCAAAGATTCTGGTGTAACCGTGATTGCTGATGGCGGTATTCGTTTTTCAGGAGATGTTGCAAAGGCGCTTGCAGCAGGCGCACACATGGTAATGCTCGGATCATTGCTCGCGGGAACAGAAGAGTCGCCGGGTGAAACAATGATTTACGAAGGAAGAAAATTTAAATTGTACCGCGGTATGGGTTCCATTGAAGCCATGCGGGAAGGTTCCAAAGACCGTTACTTTCAATCGCAAACCGATGATGTTAAAAAATTAGTTCCGGAAGGAATCGTGGGTCGTGTTCCTTACAAAGGCACACTTGCAGAGGAGCTCTATCAATTAGTCGGAGGGTTGAGAGCCAGCATGGGTTATTGCGGAGCGCATACCATCGCTGATTTACAGAAGGCAAGTTTCATCCGCATCACCGCTGCCGGGGTCAGGGAAAATCATCCACACGATGTAACCATCATTAAAGAAGCTCCAAATTATTCAAGATAGTTGCTCGATGTGATTTATTATCTGATTGTTCTGAATTCAGGGACAGTTGTTTCCATTGCATTAACCCGGTATTTTTTTCAACAAGCGAATAATGTGTTGAGTTTACAAGTACATTTGAGACACAAAAAAAGATTAAGAAAATGAATCCTTAATCTATGTCTAACAATAAAATTTATACATCATGACAAACCAGGAATTCTTTATTAACTCGTGGCAGCACGACAGCGCTGTAACGGCAAAAGCATTTCGTTCATTACCGAACGACATCAGCAAAATCAGCATGCATCATCACCCTAAATTCCGTTCACCATGGGAAATTGTGAACCACATAGGTCCGCATGCGAGAGAACTTTCCCAGGCATTACGGGAGGGAAAATCGGATCTTATCAACGAAGGGAAATTTGATTTGAACAGTCCGACTATTTACAAATCAGTTGAAGCAGCAGCAAAAGACATTGAAGAAAGCAGTGTTAAGCTGATTGAACTTGTAAAAAGTTGCAGCGAAAATGACTGGATGAATAAAAAGGTTGCCGCCTATTGGGGATCGATGAAAATCATGGAAGTTCCTTTGATGCAGTTTTGCTGGATGATGTTTTTCGATACCATTCATCATCGTGGTCAGCTTAGTTCTTACTACCGTGTGTTGGGAGCCGTTCAACCTGAACTTTACGGACCAACTGCTGAAGTTGAAGAAGCTATGATGGCGAAAGCGAATTAATATTCACCGACTAAAATAATCAGAACAGTCCCGCCGAGAGGAGGGACTGTTTTTTTATTTTTATCACACTCAGATAAAAAAAATTACTACTGCTTACCGCCAACTACCTACTGCTACTGCCAGCCCACACTCTCTCTTCATTGCATACTGCTACTGCTTACCTCTACTGCCAACTTCCTCCCTTCACGAATCATTCAGAAAAAAAATAGTACTTGCGCCCAAAATCATTTTTGAACCACAACGATCAGGTATTCATTTTCTCCATTCTGTTTCTTTTGTTTTATGCTGAAAATAAGGAGCTTACATGTATCCGGTAGTTTTGTGTTTCAAGATGAATCATGTAAGTTTGCGCCTCCTAAAAAATTAATCAGTTACTATGAACAAGAAATCATTTATATCATTCACACTGACCATGGCTCTTTGTGCAAATCTGTTTGCACAGGAAAAAAAGGATCAGACTATTCTTACCATAGCGGGAGAAAACATCAGCAAAGGTGAATTTGAACGTGTGTTCAAGAAAAATAACACCAAAGAAACATCGTACGATAAAAAATCTGTCAACGATTACCTGAACCTGTACATCAACTATAAGTTGAAAGTAAAAGAAGCGATGGAGTTGGGGATGGACACAGCCAAATCGTTTGTAGATGAACTGAGCGGCTATCGCAAACAACTTGCGCAACCGTACCTGGTTGACAAAGACGTTACCGAGAACCTGTTAAAGGAAGCATACAGCCGGTTGAAAACAGACATCCGCGCCAGCCACATCCTCGTGAAACTTGCTCCTGATGCCTTACCGAAGGATACTCTTGAAAGTTACAACAAAGCGATCCGTATTCGCCAGGAGGTATTGAAAGGTGCGGATTTCGCAACTGCTGCAAAACAAAAATCGGATGATCCTTCCGCAAAAGATAACGGTGGAGATTTAGGTTACTTCACAGTACTTCAAATGGTTTATCCTTTTGAGACGGCTGCTTACAACATGAAACCAGGAGAAGTTTCAATGCCGGTAAGGACCCGTTTTGGATATCACATTATTAAAGTGACTGAGACAAGAGAAGCGCAGGGTGAAGTGAAAATTGCACACATCATGGTGAAAGCTGCTAATGGAATTAAGGCAGAGGATTCGGTTGCTGCCGTTCAGAAGATTAATGAGATTTACGGGAAGCTGAAAACCGGAGAAGTTTTTGAAGACCTCGCTAAGAAATTTTCGGACGACCAGGGATCAGCAAAGAACGGAGGAGCCCTGCCGATGTTTGGTACAGGTAAAATGGTTCCGGAGTTTGAAAAAGCGGCTTTTGATTTGAAAAAAATCGGCGACTTTTCTTCTCCAATCAAAACGTCTTACGGCTGGCACATTCTCAAACTATTGGAGAAAAAACCTTTGGGAACATACGATGAGCTTTTAGCCGATCTGAAATCGAAAGTGGGTAAAGATTCGCGCGCTGAACTAAGCAAGTCATCCATGATTAACAGGATCAAACTAAAATATAATTTCAGAGAAATGCCAAAAGCAAAAGATGAGTTTATGAAAATTGTTGACACTACTCTTACACAGGGAAAGTGGACTGGAGAAACTGCATCGAAACTGAAAAATGTAATGTTCACGCTCGCGAATTCAAATTACACACAACAGGATTTTTCAAAATACCTCGAAGATCATCAGTCACGTAAGTCAAACTCAACTCCTCTTGTAACTGCGAATACCGGTTACAACGATTGGGTGAACGAAAGTTGTATTGCTTACGAAGAAAGTCATCTCGATTCCATCTATCCTGATTTTAGAAATCTGATGCAGGAATACCGCGATGGTATCTTGTTGTTCGAACTTACCGATAAAAAAGTATGGTCGAAAGCAGTGAAAGACACCACCGGACTGAAAGAATATTATGAGAAAAATAAAAACAATTACAAATGGGGCGATCGACTCGATGCAATTATTTATACGTGCGCTACAATTGATATTGCAAAAGAGGTGAGGAAGCAAATGAAAAAGATTGACGATGTGGATACATTGCTTGCCCGCATTAACAAAAATTCACAATTGAATTTGCAGATAAGGACCGGAAAGTTTTCAAAAGGCGATAATGAAATCATCGATTCTATTCCATGGGTTGACGGAATAACAAAGGATATGAAGAAAAATAACCAGATTATTTTTGTAGATGTAAAGAAGGTGCTCCCTTCTCAGCCGAAAACGCTTGAAGAAGCAAAGGGAATTGTAACAGCTGATTATCAAACCTATCTTGAAAAAGACTGGATCGTCTCTTTACGCGGGAAATATCCTGTTAAGGTTTTCCAGGAAGTGGTTGATACGGTAACGAAATAAAGTTCAATAAAAAATTGTTAATGGCGTTCATTCAGATACCTGGGGGAACGCCATTTTAGTTTTGGTAATTGGTTTTAAAAGCAAAATCCGGAGCGGATATTCATGAAGAAGGCGTACCCGATGTTTCTTTTGTTGGCTTTGCTATCGGTATCTTCATGCAGATTTTTCAGGAAAAGTGCTGATAAGAAAAATGCTATAGCCCGCGTGTATGACCTATATCTCTATCCGGAAGATATGACCGGAATTGTCCCACCCGGTTCTTCAAAACAAGATAGTATTTCGGTAACAAAGAATTTTATTCAGAACTGGATCAGGCAAAAAGTTGTTTTGCATAAAGCAGAAAATAACCTCGATAACGAAAAGAAAGATGTTGAAAAACAACTGGAAGAATACCGCAATTCGCTCATTACGTACGCGTATGAAAAAGCGCTGATCGGACAGAAACTTGACACTATTATTTCTCAAAACGAGATAGAAGAATTCTACAATAACAATCAGAATAATTTTGAACTAAAAGATAATATAATAAAGGTTATCTATCTGAAACTGAATAATAAATCACCTAAGATCGAAAAAGTGAAACAATGGTATAAATCGGATAATAAAAAAGACAGAGCGTTGCTTACAGAGTATTGTCATCAGTATGCTTTAAACTATTACCTCGATGAAAATGTATGGCTTTTGTTCGATGATCTGTTAAAAGAAATTCCCATTAAGACATACGATAAAGAACAGTTTCTTCAAAACAACAGGAACATTGAGATTGAAGATTCGACAAATGTTTTCCTGGTGAGTATAAAAGGATTTAGAATAAAAAACAGTGTATCCCCGTTGGGCTTTGAAGAAACCAACATCCGGACGATGATCATCAACCAGCGAAAACTGAAACTGATTGAACAAATGGAACAACAGGCATTTGAAAACGCTAAAAAAAATGGCGACTTCGAAGTGTATTAAAAAATTAACTTTGCATCCGCTATGAAAATTTTTAAGAAGTTTCTATTGTCAGTAATACAATTGATGTATGCCAATCGAAGGTCGGGATTAAATCCGCAATCCCTGCCTGTCCGGCGGGCAGGTAGAATCCGCAATCCGCATTTCTTAACTTTTTGCCTGTTGACGATCACGTCATCCACTTCTTTTTCTCAGCAATCTAAAGTAATCGACCAGGTGGTAGGAGTAGTTGGAAGTAAGATTATTCTTCAATCGGATATTGAGAAACAGTACAATCAATACATCGCACAGGGGGGTGAGCGAAATGAAAACGGACGGTGCCTTATTTTTGATCAACTGATCCTTTCGAAACTTTTGATTAACCAGGCAGACCTCGACAGCGTTACGGTATCGGAGACGCAGGTTGACAATGAACTCGACAAACGAATGCGTTTCTACATCAAACAAATCGGTTCAGAAGAGAAACTGGAAGACTACTTTCATACGACGATTATTCAGTTGAAGTCTGAACTTCGTGATTTGATCAAAGAACAAATTACCGTTCAAACCATGCAGGGAAAAATTACACATGATGTGACCGCTTCTCCTAATGATGTGCGTGAATATTTTGAAAGTATTCCCGCCGACAGCGTTCCTTACATGGATGCGGAACTTGAAGTGGCGCAGATTGTTCGCAAACCACCGGTAAATGGTGAAGAAAAGAAAAGAGTAAAAGAACAGATTGAAGAATACAGACAGAAGATATTATCGGGAGCTGCAGATTTTGCAGTGTATGCTGCGTTGTATTCTACGGATGCTACTTCAGCTAAGAAAGGCGGAGAGCTTGGTTTTTTTGAAAGAGGGCAGATGGTTCCGGAGTTTGAAGCCGCCGCATTCAATTTAAAACCCGGAGAAATTTCTCCGATTATTGAAACCAAATTCGGGTATCATATTCTTCAACTCATCGAACGAAGAGGTGACCAGATCAATGTTCGTCATATCCTTCTTCAACCGAAAGTGTCTGATGATGACCTCATCAAAGCAGTGAATTTTCTTGATAGTCTCAGGAAAAAGATTGAAGGCGGTTCCATTAGTTTCGAGGAGGCATCTGAAAAATTTTCGGATGATGAAGATACACGCAACAACGGAGGTTTAATGATTAATCCGGAGACAGGAACAACTCATCTTTCTCCCGATAAAATGGATCGTTTGCTTTTCTTTCATGTGGATACGATGCAGCTTAATAAAATTTCAACCCCTTTACTGATGACTACTGCGGAAGGGAAAAATGCATACCGGATCGTCATGGTGAAAAACCGTTCCAAGCCACATAAGGCGAATCTGAAAGATGATTACCAGAAAATACAGGAAGTCGCTTTGCAGGAAAAGCAAAGCAAGGTGATGAATGAATGGGTGGCGAAAAGAAGAAAGACAACTTACATTCACATCAACTCCGAGTTCAGCAATTGTGAAGCATTGAAACACTGGACGAAACAAAATAACTAAGAACCAACAACTACATTATATAACTAACAACAGATAATTTAAAATCAAAGTATGTCAAAACAATATGCATCAGATGTAGAAGCGGTAGAGGATTTTGTTGCCTCTTATAAACGTCTCAGGAAAGAAATCGGTAAAGTCATTATTGGCCAGGATGAAGTGGTGCAGGATGTACTCATTTCTATTTTCAGCCGTGGTCATTGCTTGCTGGTTGGTGTTCCTGGTCTTGCGAAAACATTGCTTGTAAATACCATCGCTCAAACACTTGGATTAACTTACAATCGCATCCAGTTTACGCCCGATCTGATGCCTTCTGACATTATCGGTACTGAAATTTTGGATGAGTCGCGTCACTTTCGTTTTGTGAAAGGTCCGCTGTTTGCCAACATTATTCTTGCTGATGAAATAAACCGGACACCGCCGAAAACGCAGAGTGCTTTGCTCGAGGCCATGCAGGAATATGCAGTAACGGCTGCCGGCAAACGTTATCCGCTCGATCTTCCGTTCTTTGTATTGGCAACGCAAAATCCGATTGAACAGGAGGGAACATATCCTCTTCCAGAAGCTCAGCTCGATCGTTTCATGTTCAATGTGATGCTTACCTATCCTGATTTCGACCAGGAGGTAATGGTTGTAAAGAATACCACTTCTGACTTTACTCCTAAGCTTGAAAAAATTATTTCGGCTGAAGAGATCGTTTATTTCCAAAGTCTGATCCGTAGAATTCCTATTCCTGATAATGTGTTGCAATATGCTGTTTCACTTGCTCAGAAAACGAGACCGAATACCAAGGTGGCAACATCGGACGCAAACAATTACCTTTCATGGGGAGCCGGTCCGCGGGCGTCTCAATACCTCGTGATCGGGGCAAAAGCACATGCCGCTTTAAACGGAAAATTCTCACCCGATATTGACGATGTAAAGGCTGTAGCCCCAGCTATACTGCGTCATCGCATTGTGAGGAACTACAAAGCGGAAGCAGATGGTGTTTCAGTCGAACGAATTGTGGAAGGATTACTCAAAAATTAAGGCGAAATCGCTGAAAATTTATGGATTAGAATTTTTAAAATAGAAAAATTCAACTATATTTGCAGCCCGAAAAGTTAGTCGGTTGTGAAGTATTCAAACAGCTGACAGTTTTTCAATTAACAATTAATATCATTTCCAATGGCAAAGAGAGGCAATAGAATCCAGGTAATTCTGGAATGTACAGAGCACAAAACAAGTGGTTTACCGGGTACTTCAAGGTACATCACCACCAAGAATAAAAAGAATACCACCGAGAGAATTGAATTGAAAAAGTTCAATCCGATCATGAAGAAAATGACCTTACACAAAGAGATTAAATAAATTTGTTCGCATGATTCGGTTTCAGTTTAAACCGTTTCATGTAAACCGAAAACATACATACCCATGGCAAAGAAAGTAGTTGCAACACTCAAATCCGGAAAAGGAAAAGAGTTTTCAAAAGTGATTAAGATGATAAAAACTCCTTCCGGTTCTTATACCTTCAGGGAAGAAGTGGTGCATAACGATCACGTAAAAGATTTCCTGAAGAACAAATAATATTCACAACATGATGTTGGGGCTTCTTTCATTTCGGGAGAAGCTTTTTTTGTTTGTGATAAAGGGAGCGGAATAATAAAAAATAAGTAATAATGAATAACGAGGCCGCAGTTCTAAAAGTATTGTTTCAAAAGAGATTCACGTTTTATAAAGAACTCGCCATCCTCAAAATAAATCGGTGTAATTATTTTCTCAATCGGTGTCGTCACAAAAAATCTAATAAACATCTCCGCCGCAGAGCAGCGGAGTATTTGATGGGAATTCTTTCCGATCGCCCCAAGGGGCGGGGAATAATTCCCATCAGATCCCGATACGCTTC
>JAYVZS010000055.1:0-5390 GCA_043783155.1 Bacteroidota bacterium
GTATTTCTGATCGCGCATCACTTTCAGAATATGAGAATGACCACAAACGAACAGGAGTGGTTTGTGTTCGATGATTTTCTTTTCTGCTTCAGGAAAATAATTTCCGGGATAACCTCCGATGTGTATGATCAGAACTTTCACTTCTTCACAGGAAAAAATCTGATCAACAGGATAAATGGAACGAATGTTCTGGCCGTCAATATTTCCCGATACAGCTTTTAATGGTTTGAAGTTACTCAGCTGAGTGGTCACCGTCCCATCTCCGATATCTCCAGCATGCCAGATTTCATCGCACTTTCCGAAGTAGTCGAAAACTTTCGGGTCAAGGTAACTATGCGTGTCGGAAAGCAACCCGATTTTTTTCATTTGATTTCATAGATTGAAAAAAATTTTATTAAACGTAACCCAAACTTCAATCTATCGTCTCAAATCACCTCAATCTCTCCCGCCTTCAACCATCCCACACTTCCATTAGCGATACGGATTTTTTTCCAGTCACCCAATTCATCCAGCACGTCCACCTTTGTTCCTTCGTGAATGATAAACTGGTCGCTTCCTTTTTCATCCGGAGAATTTTTTACATACACACTCGAAGTTGTGATGATGGCCGACTGATCCACAAACGTAATCGCATAACTTTTTTGTGAAATCAAAAATGTACTGATGGTGGTGATGATAAAAAAGCAGGCGACGACAAAACTGAATTTCTTAAGGGATGAAGACCGGCTTGCGATATAAACGGCGAGAAAGATAAACAGCAGCCAAACGTTTGCAAGGAAAATTGTTGTCCAGCTGTCGGTCGAAAATATCAAAGCAAGACTTCTTGTCCAGCGTTTGTAAAAGATTTCGGGGACAACATCCATTTTGTCAACTACTTTCAGTGAAGCAATTTTGATGTTGAAGTTAACGTCTTCATCATACGGAGTAATTTTTTTAGCACGCTCATAACTGAGAAGTGTCCGTGCCAGATTGCCTGTTTTGTAATAACTGTTGCCGAGGTTGTAATATACTTCGGCGGAAACATTTCCTGCTTTAATCATGCTTTCGTATAGCTTGATCGCATTGTCGTAATCCTGCTTCTGGTAATACTCTTTGGCTTTAGTATAGTCGGCAAGCGGATCAGCTTTCAATACCCATGAAAGCATCACAGAGAAAACGATGCAAAAAATATATTTTAAAATTGCTCTTAACATTTTCTATTTCTATTTTGTATTTTTATTCAAGCTGATTTTCCGTGCAGTCAATTTTTTTTAATCACTTATGACGCGATTGCCTGTTCCAGTTTCGACAAAATATCAATTCCTCTTTTATATATATCCTCATTGCTTGCCGCCATTCCAGGTGCGAACCGGGCATATTCACAACTGTCGATGGTTTCTGTAAATTGTTGGATTAATTCTTCTGAAACCTTTTTTGACTGAAGCGAATCAGAAGCCGATTCTTTTGAAAGTTCAGAAACAGGAATCTGTAACTTATCACTGACAAAACCCCAGAGCGCTTTGAACATTTCGTCAAGGAATTTTTCTTTGTCATTGGCCGCGAGATATTTTTGCGCAGCGCTCAGTCTTTTCTTTGCCACCTTATTTGCACGCTGACTTTTCAATAATCCGACATTGCTTTGCATTTCCATGTATCTTCTTCTGAAGACAAGCAAAGCAAGGAAGAGGAGGGCAGGAGCAGCCGTAAAACTATAGAACCATCCGGATCCGAAAAATGAATCACCACTTTTGAAAAATGCCGGCTTATTTGTTTTGATGAAACGAATGTCTTTGCCAAGTAACTGCACATCTGATTTACTGACGCCCGTTACAGTGGTTGTCATCGTTTCATCTCCTTTATCCACCTTCACTATTAAATCGCGTTGTGGAA
Source organism: Bacteroidota bacterium (assembly GCA_043783155.1). GTDB lineage: Bacteria > Bacteroidota > Bacteroidia > AKYH767-A > 2013-40CM-41-45 > JAPLDA01. The sequence goes on from JAYVZS010000055.1 coordinate 1,870, forward strand.
CCGATTCATATTGCTTTTTCTCGAGATTGAAAAATGAAAATCCGTTTACAGGAATTTTAAACTCCCCTGCATTGCGGGGGATCACAAGGTATTCATACGTTTTGCTTCCGCTTACTCCGGCCGTTGTTGCTGTGATGTTGGAAGAAATTTTCGGATCGTATGTTTCAAACTCGGAAGGAAATTCGATCTTCGGCGGATCAACAAGTTTCAGATTTCCCTTTCCTGAAATTTTTATTTTCAGCGTAACAGGTTCGTGTGCTTTGGTTTCTTTTTTATCGATCGAGACGTCAACAGTAAATTTTCCGACAGCACCATTGAAAGTAGCAGGAGCATTTGCAGGTAAATCGCGTACATTGATTTTTACAGCATCACTTTTCAACGCAACCTTTACATTCTGCCATTGGTTTAAATTGAAAAACGGATCGTTGAAGAACTGATCGAATGGATCATTCGTACGCTGACGTTTTACCTGGACTTGTGCAATCACTTCTCCCTCCATCGGATCCAATTGAAGAGTTCCTGAACGTTGCGGGAAAACCACCATTTTTTTTATCTCCGCTACCTTGTAATTTACTCCTTCGTAATTTTCGGAATGAAACTGCGGCTGCTGCTGGGGATTTGAAATATCCTGGCTCCAGAAACCAATTAAACCGGGAAGTTTGCTGATGGTATAGGTCGCAAGATTTACTTTTGTATAGAGTTTATAAGTTACCACGATTCCTTCCCCCTGGTACACATTGGACTTATCAATTGTTGCTCTCAGAAAAACATTTTTACCTCCGGCAATAGCGGCGTCAGCACTTTGCTGGTTACCCTGCGCACCACTCTGCGGTTGTTTCGCGGTGGCATTGCCTTTTACAACCGTGACGATTACCTGGTTGGAGGTGATTTTTTTTCCGCCTGCATCCATGGTGGCGCTTCCGAACCGGAACGATCCTTCTTTCGTGGCTTGCAGCACATACGTATAGGAGATGGTTTGTGATACGCTGCCGTTTATAAACTGCATGCTGGTGGATTGGTTGGGTCCTGCCAGTACATTGAAGTCATTGAAAGTAGGAGCGTGAAAGTTTGTTCCATTTCCATTCAGTGAAAATGTAATCTGCAACTGTTCCCCGACAGCCACGCTGGTTGGCGATGCCGAAGCCGTCAGTGTTTCATTCTGTGCGAATACTGAAAAGCAAGCCGGGTTGAAAAGCAGGGTTGCTATCGAGATAAAAATTTTTATAAAAATATTTTTTCGAATACGTTTCATTAATTCGTCTTTGAAGCGGAAATCAATTCTCTTTGTTTACGCCATGCTCCCTGCGTAATTCTAAATTGTTGACAGGCACGATGGGCGACAAAATCTTTTTCGAAAACCATTCCCAATTTTTGAAGTACGTTTAGTGAGCGAAGGTTATCAGTTGCTGCCCGTCCAACTATTTTTTCCAGCTTCAATGTATCAAAACCATAGTCAAGTGTGGCGACGGATGCTTCTGTCGCATAACCTTTGTTCCAGTATTTTTTCATCAACCTGAATCCGAGATCTGTTTCGTTGATGTCGGAAAGATACTTCAAACCGCAAAACCCGATATACTCTCCTGAAGATTTTAATAACACCGTCCAGCGTCCCATTTTGTATTTCGAATATTGTTCGTATCCGTTGATCAGGTTCAACACAGTCTGTTTATCAGCGAATGCAGTGTCGCCGGTATAACGAATCACTTCTTCATCGCTGTTCAATTCAAACATTCCATCCACATCATCAGAACTAAATTCTCTCATGATTAATCGTTCTGTTTCTATTTTGAAATCTCGCGGCATGCCTGATTCTTTATCTTAAATTCAATTCTTCTGCTAATTTTAAAATAGTTTTCTTCGGAATGACGATGCGGGAAACTCACTCTCTCACTTTCCCAAAATCCTAAATCCATTCTCACCACGTCTTCTCAATCTGAATCTTCGTCGTTTCTTTCTTACTCAATTTCTTCTGCGCGTTTTTCTCATCGTTGTTTAATGCCTGCAATATTTTTTCGGCGTCTTCCTTGGAAATCTTTTGCTTTTTTTCCTGCGCTTGTTTCTGTTCGTCTTTTTTCTGCTGATCCTTGCTCTGCTGATCTTTGTTCTGTTCCTGTTTGTCTTTCTGATCCTTGTTTTGCTGATCTTTACTCTGCTGGTCTTTATTCTTTTTGTCTTTGTCCTTGTTGTCTTTATTTTGTTGCTGCTGTTGTTTTTGTTGTTGCTGCAGCATCGATTGCGCGTACGCAAGATTATAACGCGTATCGTTGTCTTTCGGATTCATCTTTAAAGAATTTTTAAATGCCTCGATACTCTCCGGATATTTTTTCGCCTGGAGCATGGAATTGCCGACGTTGTGATACGCCTGCGATTTCTGCGCATCACTTGCGTCTTTATCGGAAAATACAGATTGGTATTGCTGAGATGCCTCGTCGTACTTTCCCTCTTTATAATAAGCATTACCAAGATTATAATTTCCGGGGACTGAATTCTTATTCACGTTGAGCGATTTTTTGTATTTTACTTCCGCATCCGTGTATTTTTTTTCTTTGTACAATTTATTTCCCTCCCGTACCAACTTGCGCTCTTCACTCTGCGCCATCATGATTGAAGGCAGTAAAAGCAAACTATAAAAAAACAATATATTAATACGTTTCCCGGTACTGACAACTGATCCAACTTCCAATTTCCAGCTTCCAGTTTTCAACTTCTCTTTTCTAACATCCATTCTCATTTCTTCTCCTCCCCGAATAAATTAAGTTTTTGAACAACCTTACTTTTCCTGTTTGAGATCATAAATTCGATCAGCAAAAATAACAGACCAGCGCCAATAAAATACTGAAAGCGATCTTCGTACTCGGTAAACATTTTTGTGCCGAACGATTTCTTATCCATCTTCGTAATTTCATTCATGATTGTAGTCAACCCGTCGTCGCTGTTAGAAGCCCTTATAAACTGACCTTTTGCTTCCGCGGCAATTTTTTCCAAGCCGATCTGATCTAATTTTGTGATCACCGTATTTCCATCATGGTCTTTCATGAAATCAATCTGCACACCGTTTTTATAAACAGGAATCGGAGCGCCTTCAGGCGAACCCATTCCGATTGTGTGAATGATAACACCTTCTTCGTTCGCTTTCTTCGCCGCTTCAACAGCATCATCTTCGTGATTTTCTCCATCGGTAATAATCACCAGCGCTTTGTGTTTGTTGTCTTGTCCCACAAATGATTTCGTTGCAAGATCAATCGCGGCACCGATAGCCGTTCCCTGCGTAGGCACCATGTCGCAGTCGATCGACGAAAGAAAAAGTTTCGCAGCCGAAAAATCAGTCGTGATCGGAAGCTGAACGTATGCTTCTCCCGCGAAAACAATAATTCCGATGCGGTCGTTTTCAAGTTTATCAATCAGGCGCGAGATGGCCTGCTTCGAACGTTCGAGACGGCTTGGCTTGATGTCTTCCGCTTTCATGCTGTTCGACACATCGAGCGCGATGATGATGTCAACACCTTCTCGTTTTACTTCTT
>JAYVZS010000056.1:0-34491 GCA_043783155.1 Bacteroidota bacterium
CACAAGAGGAACACTATCTACAAACTGCGTAACTGCTATTGATGAATTACCAGGTGCAAATGCTCAAATTAAACCTTTTGTTTCAAATGATATTCTTCATTTGGTTTTTGAATCATTCTTGCCGGGAAAATATTTTATTAATATAGTTAATATACTTGGTCAGCAAGTAGTGGAAGATCATCGAAATATTTCAAATAGTTTGCCAGTTGAATTTCAATATACTATTTCATCATACAATCCTGGTATCTACTTTGCTTCTGTGTGGAGTGAATCTACACATATGAATTGTAGGGTTTTTATAAAGTAATTATCAACGCGGTTTCTCAATCCTGATTTCTCAATTTTTTTTATGAATTTGAATCTACCGAGAACAAATTAATCCAGCGCCCCCTTGTTAAATATAATAAACCCGATGTGGAACAAAAATGAAAAAGGATTTTTTCGGTCGTCATAATAATTAACAAACATACTGACAGGTCCGAGCGGGCTGTGATATACCACTCCGCCCGAAGCGATGAAATATCTTTTTAGAAATCGCTCGCTGTAATACGATTTCAGATCTTGTGTTGAAAGGATTTCGCGGATGGGTTGGAACACATAACCTTCGATCCGAAGGTCAAGATTTGACTGAAGCATGATCACATTGCGTGAGCCGGCTCCGAGATAATTATGCGCATGAAAGTTGGGAAGAAAAAGTGTTTTGGTTTCCAATACAGGTTCAAACGATGGCGCTGATAACAGGGTAGAAGTATAGTTTGCAAAGAACGGTTCATTCGATATAACATCTTCTGTATAGAAGCCGAGTTTCAATCGCCCCTTGCGTTTGTAATAATTATCATAGACTAATTTAAACTGAACCCAACTGCGGGTATCTTCAGAGGTTTTTCGGTCGACAGAAGTAGACCCCGGAATTGTATATTCATTTCCAGTCGTGTACCGAACTTTCATGCTTAAAAAAGTTCCCTGGTTGGCGTATTGTTTTCTGTTCAGTGTATTCCGTTCGTACAGAAGGGATGCGGAGAAACCATCAAAGATTGTTTCATCAGCGGTATCACGTTGAAGAAAATTCTGAGTCTGGTAATAATCATCCACTAACCGGATGTAACCGGCATTTGCAATAAACTTTCCTTTGTTACGTGCGGGCAGCCCGAAGTTCAGTCCGAAGTTATAGTCAGACTTAAGTATATAACTTGGCTTTTGATCGGTGAAAATAGCATTGCTGCTTTTGTAAAAATCGTACTGGTTGACGGTCGCTTCCGCTTCGAGGAAATAAGGCGGACGTGAAGGAGCGTCCATTCTTATTTTAAACTGACCGGATGTATATAGTTTTCCGAAATAAAAATTAGTGTTGAAACTATATGATCGCTTTCCCCACAAATTATATTGTGCCGCAACAAATGCTTCACTGACGGGACGTGAAGCAAGGTTGCCGCCGAACTGGGTGATCAGATCTTTTTCCTGTGCGATCTTGAGACTCAGATCGTAATAGCCGGTTGTCTCGTTGTATTTCAGAAGCGGATAAATAGATTTCACATTCTGATCCGCGACCAGCTGAAAGTACGATGCCTTTAATCGTTTAAGCGGAACAGGCGCATTGCCGGGTTTCAGAATTTGTCTTACGTAGTCTGCCTGCTTTGCATTGATACCGGTTATATCAATGTTATCAACCACAACTTTCGGAGTATTGTCAGTAAAAATTTTTCTCTTCTTAATTAATTCAGAAGGGTCTGATCTCCTTTGAATGTTTGCTTTGAGCGCTTTCATTTTGAGGAGTGCGCTCTTATGGCCTTCTTCAATAATATTATTGATCTTGCTGAAATCAAAAAGACCAAACTGGTCGGTGTTTGGTTCAATCAAAATTCCATTTTCACATAGCACAGAAAAGTTGGTCGGGGTGGTCATCATCGTTCTGATCTGCGAGATGATGTTACCTTCCGTAGTCGGTGTATTTTTTCCGGAGGCATTTACGCCAATGATGATGTCGGGTTGAAAATCAGTCAGCAAAACATCGGCAGGAAAGTTATTATACAGGCCTCCATCGTAAAGAATTTTTCCTTCAAAGATGATCGGTTTGAAATAAAATGGAAATGCCGCGGATGCGCGTACTGCCTGTGCCAGATCTCCCTTACGGAAAATAATAGTTTGCTTATTTTCAATGTCAGCTGCCACGCAGCGAAATGGAATAAATAGAGAATCGAAATTGTATTTGGTCTTGGCAATAATTCCCGCCGTACTTTCCATCAATGCAAAATCAATCGGAACGGAATTGACCAGGTTGGTTGGCAACGTGGTTTGAATGATCGAGTCAAGCGAAAATTTTATGGTCATCCAGGAAGCATTGTCTTCCTTTTTGCGGAAGTAGTACGAGTAATTTTCGTCAATCACTCCTGTAGCAGAACTCAGGAATTCATCTGTGTTTACAATCGAATCCATCTGCGCCGGTGTGTAACCCTGTGCATACAAAGACGCGACAATAGCACCTGCTGAAGTACCGGCGATGTAATCAATCGGAATATGATTTTCCTCAAGTGCCTTGATCACTCCGATATGCGCCAATCCGCGAGCGCCGCCGCCGCTTAACACCAATCCTACTTTTTGTCCAAAGGAAAACCCGGATGAAAAGATAAAACACGGAATAAGAAAAAAAGTGTAAAAAAATCTTCGCGATTTCACCGGGAATTTATGATTAAAGAATGCCTGTAAAGTTAGTCACCTGCCTTGATCTGCTCAACAAGTGTACGAAAATAATCAGGAGCTTTTAACAATCGGGAACCATACCATGAAAACATTTCACCGTCTGTAAGCATTACTCTTGCCCCAGGACATAGACGGCTGAATTTTTGAATGTGTTTTTGACTGAATGGGAAGGGCTCGGATGAAAGTAGAATTAAATCGGGATTGGAATTTCTTAATTCATCTTCTCCGATCTCAGGATACCGGCTTCTATCGTCAAACATATTTTTGAAACCACATCTTGAAAGCAGATCATTAATAAAGGTGTCGTTGCCGATTGTGATCATCGGATTTTGCCAGATAAAATAAACCGTTTTGTATTGTCGATGTCTGTTCTCACTATCTAAATGAGTCTTCAAAAGATAAAACTGATCTTCAATTTTATTTTTAAGAACATCTGCCCGTTCTGATTTTCCCGTGACCTCACCGAGTCTTATGATCATATCGAGCGCATCACCGAGATTTTTAATATCGCTCATCCAGACAGGGTAGTGATTCATCAACTCTTCTATCTGCGACTTGTCGTTTTCTTCTTTGTTGCCGATGATGAGGTCAGGGTTTAGCTGCCGAATTTTTTCAAAGTTGATTTTCTTTGTCCCGCCGATCCTTGTTTTTGACCGGAACCACTCATCGGGATGAATACAAAATTTCGTGATGCCGGCTACTTCAATTTCCAAACCAAGATCGTGGAGTAACTCCGTTTGTGACGGTACCAATGAAACAATGCGTTTAGGTAAAGCAGATAGTACTATTTTCCTGTTCAACTGATCAATAAATTCTAACATGTCGCAAAGATAATTACCGCGTTTAATTTCAGATACTTTTCGATCTTTGCATTCTTATAAAAATCATCCTCTCATTTTTGGGGAAATTCAGAGTGAGTTTCTATGCGTATTTTATTTCTTACTTCCCGTTTTCCATATCCGCTCGAAAAGGGCGACAAGTTGCGTGCTTATCACCAGGTAAAAGAGCTAGGGAAAAGCCACGATGTTATACTTGTAGCTGTCAGCGATAAACATGTTTTGCCGGAACACTTAGATGCGTTGAAACCGTTCTGCAAAAAAATCCTGGTTCATCACATTAGTTTCAGAAATGTGCTGTGGAATTTATGTAAAACATTTTTCAAAAGAACTCCTTTCCAGGTGGGATATTTTTATTCGAAAAAATTTCAGGGAAAGATTGATAAGATCATTGAAAAAGAGAAGCCGGACGTGATCTATTGCCAGTTGGTAAGAATGGCTGAATATGTAAAGGGGGTGAAAGGGATTCCCAAAACGATTGATTACATGGATGCATTCAGCACCGGGTTGCAACGACTGGCTGAGCGATCTTCTTTTCTCAGAAAAATTATTGTTAGAATGGAGTGGAAGCGGATGCTGAATTATGAGCGGGATGTTTTTAATCACTTTACGCATCACACCATTATTTCTGAACAGGATAAAAAATTAATTCCTCATCCTGACCACGACCGGATTCATGTGATCGCAAACGGTGTTGATACAAATTTTTATCATCCTATTCCCTCCGAAAAAAAATACGACCTGATCTTTTCCGGGAACATGGCTTATCCTCCAAACGTGGAGAGCGCTATGTTTATTGCGAAGGAAGTGATGCCGATCCTGCGGAAGAAAAAGCCGGATATTAAATTAATCATTGCCGGTGCTACTCCGGTTCCTGAAATTCTGAAACTTGCCAGTGATCACATTGAAGTGACAGGATGGGTCGATGATATGAGGAATTGTTTTTCACAATCGCGTATTCATCTTGCACCGATGCTCATCAGCATCGGACTTCAGAATAAAATTCTGCAGGCCATGGCCATGAAAATTCCCTGCATCGTTTCTGAACGTGCGAACAATGCCATTCATGCGCCGAAAGATGATTGCCTGCTGATCGCTGATTCTCCCGAAGAATACGCGGAGAAAATAGTTGAGCTTTTGAATGACAAAAAACTGTACAACCGGTTGGCGGAAAATGGATTTCAGTTTGTCCGAAAAAATTTCGATTGGGCTACTACCGTTCGAAAGCTTGAACAGGTGTTGGTATCCAGATAATTATTTTCACCCAGAGCGCGCGGGGGAGCAGAAAACGCGGAGATGCATTTCAAATAATATTTCCTGCAATTTTTTTTTCTGCACACTCTGCTCCCCCGCGTGCTCTGCGTGAAATATTTTGCAAGATAAAAGTCGGGTTGTTATTTTCGGAACTAATTCTACTTATCTCGCCATTCACTCTTAACCATCGAATACGAATAAAGGTCGATAAACTCATCGTACAAAAGTTCTCCCTGTCTCACAATGCCTTCTTTTTTGAAATGCAATCGTTCAGGAATGGCCTGGCTCGTATAATTTTTTGTTCCGCACTTAATTTCAATCCTGTTCAGGTTGAGCGAATGAAAACAATAATTGACAAACTCTTTGCAGGCGTTGGTCATGATTCCTTTGCCCTGGAATCCCGCATCCAGCCAATATCCGATTGAGCCAATTTTATTTTGATGATCAATTTTATACACTCCGATTCTTCCAATCACCGTATCGTTCTTCATGACAACAAATGCAAAATCACTTTTGTTGTCACTTCTTTTCTTTGAGTCTGCGATAAAATTCCTGATAAAGTCGACAGATTGCATGTGATCCACCCATGGCAGCCATTCCCTTAACTGAAGCCGGTTCGTGTTTACTAAATTGAAAATAGATTCAGCATGAATGTCATCGATCGGTTCCAGTGAAATGGTATCATCAACTTTTATTTTCACGCTGGAAAAGATTTTTAGAAGTCATCTCAATAATATTGTTCACCACGAAGACACAAAATGTTTTGCCGGTTATTCCATTTAATTTCTTTCTGTCTTAACGCCTTCGTGGTATATATTTTATTTGTTAACTAATTTTGGGATAAGTTATAACTGTTACCTCGCCATGGCTTCTACAATATCCGATTTCGTAATAATAAAATTACTGTTCGCCTTAAAGTCTTTTACCAATACAGCTGAACGATCCCCGGAAATCATTTTTGATAAATCATCGAGCGGAGTCGTGATGTCAACAAACGGCAACGCTTCCTGCATGATCGATTCGATCGTGTCATTTTTCGAATTCGGATCCTGGAGAATTTTATTGAACACTAAATTTTCAGAGATCGATCCGACCACACGGTCATCGGAAGTAACAGGCAGCTGGGAGTAATTGTTTTCTGTAATCAGTTTAAGCGCCTCGCCAATGGTTTGATTTTTATCAATCGTAGTCAGGTCAATATTTTTTCTCGAAGCGACAATGTCAGCTGCTGTCATTCCGGTTTTGTCGAGGTAACCCATCTTGCGCATCCAATCATCATTAAACATTTTTGCCAGGTAACGTGATCCGTGATCGTGGAAGATTACGACGACCACATCCGTTGGTTTCAGTTTGTCTTTCATCTGGAGAAGTCCTGCAATGGCTGATCCGGCCGAGTTACCGACCCAGATGCCTTCTTTGCGTACAATTTGACGTGTGAACAACGCCGCGTCTTTATCTGTTACTTTTTCGAAATGATCAATCACACTGAAGTCATAATTCTGCGGAATAAAATCCTCGCCGATTCCTTCCGTCACATACGGATATATTTCATTGTTGTCGAGTATGCCTGTCTCATGAAATTTTTTCAATGCTGAACCATACGTGTCAATCGCCCATACTTTGATGTCAGGATTTTTTTCTTTCAGAAATTTTCCTGTTCCTGCAATCGTTCCGCCTGTGCCGGCACCAACAACGAGGTGCGTGATTTTTCCATCTGTCTGATCCCAGATTTCAGGGCCTGTCTGTTCGTAATGCGCCTGCCTGTTAGATAAATTATCATATTGATTTGCCTTCCATGAATTCGGAACTTCTTTTACTAAGCGTGATGAAACGGAATAGTACGATCTGGGATCATCCGGTTCCACATTAGTAGGACAAATAATCACCTCGGCACCGAATGCTTTTAATGCATCCGCTTTTTCTTTCGATTGTTTATCGGTAGTCGTGAAAATACATTTGTATCCTTTCACGATGGCAGCAATGGCAAGTCCCATTCCGGTGTTGCCCGAAGTTCCTTCGATGATGGTGGCACCCGGTTTCAGAAGTCCGGCTTTCTCGGCGTCTTCAATCATCTTCAGCGCCATCCTGTCTTTAATGGAGTTGCCCGGATTAAATGTTTCAACCTTTGCGAATACAGTCGCTTTCACTCCTTCTACAACTTTATGCAGTTTGATCAACGGAGTGTTGCCGATTGATTCGAGAACATTCTCGCAGTATTTTTTCTTTGGATTCTGTGACATCAGTTGTATGTTATTTTTTTATTTTTTGACTTCAAGTTTACTGTTTACAGATTCCAACTTCCAACTTCCAACTTCCAACTTCCAACTTCCAACTTCATACTTCATACTTCATACTTCTATATATTCCGGCTACAAATTTAAAAACTCCCCTGAGATAGAGAGAGAAAATCTTACGAGAATCGCAACGCCTTCAACGGGCTGATTTTGGTGATCATCAGGGTTGGAAGAATCATCATAATCACACATACGATTAGTGTTCCGAGATTTAATGAAAAGATGTGGAACAGGGAAAGATTCACCGGCACATAGGATATGTAATACGATTGCTGATCGAGATGTAAAAAATGAAAATATTTTTGTAGTAACACCAACCCGATTCCCGCGATGTTCCCCCAGAGTAATCCTCTTCCGATCAGAAAAGAAGCGACGTAAAGAAATATTTTACGTACGCTGAAACCGGAAGCGCCTAATGCTTTCAGCGTACCAATCATGTTAACGCGTTCGAGAATGATGATGATTAATGCGGAGATCATGTTGATGCCGGCAACGATCAGCATCAGTGCGATGATGATGATGCCATTTACGTCCTGAAGGTTCAGCCAGTCAAATATCTGCGGATAAATTTCGCGGATGGTTCTTGCATTCAGATCAGAACTGATGGTGGAATAAACTTTAGCACCGGTTTCATCGAGCTTGTCAAAATCTTTGATGGTGATTTCAAATCCACCGACCTGGTTTACATTCCAGTCGTTGAGTTTTTGAATGTGAGCGAGGTCACAGAATACATAGAGGTCATCGAACTCTTCCAACCCGGTTTCATAAATGCCTGTGATCTTAAACTTACGGACGCGCGGTGGCTTTTGTATAAAATACATGACCAGCGGGTCACCGACTTTCAGATTTAATTTCTTTGAAATGTTTTTTGAAATGAGAACAGCATCTGATTTTGCAGAATCATTCACCGTAAAATAGTTGCCGGCAATGAGTTTGTTTTTGAAATAGCTCCAATCGAAATCGCTACCGATTCCTTTCGCTACAACTCCCTGCAACTCATCTCCTGTTTTAATGATACCGGCTTTTGTAGCGAACACTTCCACGTGGTTGATTTCAGGAATATTTTTTAAACTCCGGACGGATGGTTGATTTCTGTCGATCGGTTTTGTTTCGTACGAATTATTTTCATCGTAATTGCTGATCTGGATGTGCGCTCCGAAACCAATTACTTTGTCACGGATTTCTTTTTTAAATCCCGATACTACAGCAAGGGCGACAATCATCACCGCAAATCCAAGCGATACGCTGATGAGTGCCAGCCGGACAATCGGACGCGAGATCGTTGTGTTATCGCGTTTGGAAAAAACGATTCTGCGTGCTATGAATAATTCGTAGTTCAATGATTTATCTTGTAATATTGCAGAATATCAGACTTTAAATCAACAGGTACCAACCAGGTACCAATGACGTTTAGAATTGAAGGTATGACAAAAGTAATTTTCTTTTTATCGTTTGCATTCTTTTTCCAGGTTTGTTTTTCACAGACCGATTCAAAGATGCTGATAAAAACCAATGCTGATCTGAATGCAGGAGCGGAGCAACTCCACGAGTACCTTCCACTGATCAAGAATAAGTCGATGGCTATTGTTGCCAACCAGACTTCCATGATCGGGAACACTCATCTCGTTGACAGTCTAATGTCTTTTCATCTGAAAATAAAATGTGTGTTTGCTCCTGAACATGGCTTTCGCGGTGATGCTTCGGCTGGTCAGAAAGTCGCCAACCAGTTGGATGAAAAAACCGGGTTGCCCATTATTTCTCTCTATGGAAAACATTTAAAGCCCACGGAACAGGATTTAAAAGACGTGGATGTTGTGGTGTACGATATACAGGATGTGGGCGTTCGCTTTTACACATACATTTCAACATTGCAGTACGTGGTGGAGGCGTGTGCTGAGCAGAATAAAGAACTGATTGTTCTGGATCGTCCGAATCCAAATGGCTTCTATGTTGATGGGCCGGTACTTGATAAAAATTTTTCTTCGTTTATAGGAATGAATAGTGTTCCCGTAGTGTATGGATTAACCATCGGCGAATATGCGACCATGCTCAATGGCGAGCATTGGTTACGGAATGGTGTTCAATGCAAACTCACCGTTATCAAAGTGAAAAATTATACGCACAAAGATTTGTACCAGTTGCCTGTTAAACCTTCTCCTAATCTTGCCGACATGACTGCTGTCTATCTCTATCCTTCCGTTTGTTTTTTTGAAGGAACAAAGGTGAGTGTCGGCAGAGGAACATCAAAACCTTTTCGCGTCATTGGTTATCCCGGATTTAAGGAGGGTGATGTTTCTTTCATGCCGAAAAATATTCCGGGTGTTGCCGCAAATCCTCCTTACCAGGATACGCTATGCAAAGGATTTGATCTTTCTGAATTCGGTGAAATGTACGCTGTTAATTTTAAACGTATTTATCTCTACTGGCTAAAAGCATTCTACGATACGTACCCGGCGAAAGAAAAATTCTTCAACGATTTTATTGACAAGCTAGCTGGTACTGACCAACTCCGGAAGCAAATCATCAACGGAGTTTCGGAAGAAAATATTCGCAAAAGCTGGGAAGATGATTTGAAAAAATACAACGTGATCAGGAAAAAATATTTGTTGTATGAGGATTTTTAAATCGCTCTCACATCAGCTTAGCGTGCAGGGAGCGAGCTTTTAAGTGTGACGGTAAGTTTCAGATCTTTCATCGGGATCATGTAAGCTCCTGTTGCTGAAAGTTCAAACTGGTTCGATTGTTTTTCAAGGATGGGAATTGCATTCACTGTTTCATTCGGTGGAATAAGAAGCGATTCACCATACACTTCTGTTAAAAATACAATGCGATCGTAATCTCCTTTTTTTACAGCGAGGTAATTTCCTGCTTTCAGCGTTTCCATGGTTACGTATTCACGTTCAATCATCAACAAATTTTTATCCATGGCTTAAATCTTTCAGTAATGATAGTCAAAAATGACATACGCGAAGATAATATTCCGGATAGTTTTTAACGAGCGGGTGTTTATTAGAAATAGAAGTGAGAATCAAGATACAAGAATCAAGAAAAGGTCAAGAAAAAAAGCCACCCCGTTTTTACAGGATGGCTTTGCTTTTCGTTCAGAGATGTTTTATTGAACAGCTGATTTAAAGCTGGCGTCATTGAACCATTTTATAAACTCACGGTCGTCCTGTGCCATCACTTTCATCTTGTTGTCTTTGGCAATGGATGCTTTCAGGTTTGAAACAACACCGTTTGCATCGCCCTTGCGTGCAGAGATAACTGCTTTCAGGTAAAGACCGATTGCAGAATCTTTGTCTGGTGAAGCATCGAGTGTACTCATTGCTCCATCCTTATCGCCACTCAGCAATTTCGCCAATGCAGCATTGAAACTCTGGCTTGAACCGTAGTTACTCACAGCCATAGAATAATTTCCTTCTTTGATATTCAGGATACCCATGTTCTCATTCACTTCTGTTCCTGCTCCGGAAGCAGAAGCGTAATTCAGTGCAGCATTCTTACGATCGCCTTTGCGGCTGTAACATGCACCAAGATTGTTTTTCACAACTGTGTTGTTTGCTGAAAGAGCATCTGCTTTATTAAACTCAGACATTGCGCCGTCAACATCGCCGCTTATGAACGTCATCATACCAACGTTGTTTGAACATCTCCAGTCCTGCGGGTAAATGCGTTCTGCTGATTTGTAGATGGTCAATTTCTTTGCATCGTCAGTCGTCAATGTTCCCGCGTATAAAATTTCTTCTACACTCAGTGAATCAGGATTTGAAATAGCGAGAGCTGAAATCTGTTCATCCGTGCGGCTCATTTTATCTGCATTGATCGTGATGGCTGATCTTCTCAGTTTTGGTAAAACGTTTTCGGCAATTTCAGTAAATGCTTTTCCCATTTTCTTGATTTCCATTTCGCGTGCATCTACGTCGGTGTTCGACGCAACGATACGAAGAATCATGTCTTTCTGAGGCATCGATGACGACTGCATCAACTGCTGAAATCCCTGCCAGTCTTCAGAAGTAGAACTCCTGGTATAATATGAACTGTCCTGGCCCTGTTGCATTTTCATTTTTTTGAAATTACCCATCAGGTATTTCATGGATGATCTTGCACGTGAATCAGCGAGACCGCTATTCAGTCTTTCTTTTCCATCTGGAGAAGCATAACCCATGATGCTGATGTTTTTCATCGCATAGGGAGCAACAGACATGGCTTTGATAGCGCTGTCTAAAATGGCAAACTCAGGTTTGTTGTTGATGTTGCAATTCTTCACTTTGAAATTCTGATTCACATTGCTGGTCATGATCAGATAATAGATCTGACCATTGAAATTCACCGGAACCACTTTTTGAAATTTGTCTTTCGCAGCAATTGTTTTTTCATCTGCTTTCACCAGCATAGGTGTAGCGATGGTTGCATCGGCAATTTTAACAGGAGGAAAATCCTGGCTCTTTTTGCCTTGCGCACCTTTGATTTTGATCATTACATCACCTGCTCTCATGTCGGGTGTGTAAGCGATTTTATCCGAGTAAGAAAAATTACCACCGGCTTTCATGTTAATCTTGTTTCCGGCCGTCACTGATTTTTCTCCTACTTGAGTGGTCGATTTAAAAGCATGTTCGCCGGTAGCTGTTTTTACAACAGGTGTAACAGTCAAATCAACTTTCTTGGCAAAATACTTTGCAGGGTACGATCCTTTTACTGAAATGGCAACGCTGTCGCCATGTACTTCAAGAGGATTAGGGGTGACTTCATACTTTACGAGCGAAGCGTTTTTCGCCATCTTGCCCAGCCCGTTGCAGCCAACAACTGCTGCGGCTAACAGGAGTAATGATACAGGTTTAATGTATTTCATTTTGTGTGTGTGTGTGTGTGTGAATTATAAAATTATTACGTGTTTCCGCTGGCAATATTAATATAATTTCTCACATGTTAAAATGATGTTAATTACTTTTTTGAGAGCGTTTACGCTCGTTTTCATCGAGGATAATTTTCCGCATTCGAATCGCTTTTGGCGTTACTTCAATGTATTCATCTTTTTCAATGTATTCCATTGCTTCTTCCAGCGAAAAATCAATTTTCGGAGTGATGCGCACATTGTCATCGCTTCCTGATGCACGCATGTTTGTCAGCTGTTTCGCTTTTACAACATTCACAACAAGGTCTCCCGGACGAATTTGTTCCCCGATAATCTGACCCGTATAAATTTCATCACCCGGATCGATAAAAAACTTTCCGCGATCCTGTAATTTATCAATTGAATAAGCAGTTGATTTTCCTTTTTCCATCGAGATCAACACACCATTGATGCGTCCCGGAATATCACCTTTCCACGGTTCGTAAGCGCTGAAACGGTGAGCGATGATCGCTTCTCCCGCCGTTGCCGTCAACATATTATTTCTTAATCCGATGATCCCGCGCGCCGGAATATCAAATTCCAAATGTTGAACGTCGCCTTTCGGTTCCATCACCATCAGTTCGCCTTTACGTTGCGTGACAAGATGTATAACAGCTCCTGAAGATTCTTCGGGAACATCCACCGTTAATATTTCAAACGGCTCGCATCTTACACCGTTAATTTCTTTTACGATTACCTGCGGCTGTCCAACCTGCAACTCATATCCTTCTCTGCGCATCGTCTCAATCAAAATAGACAGGTGCAGAATTCCTCTTCCGTAAACAAGATATGAATCGGGTGAGCCGGTATCTTCTATACGAAGCGCGAGATTTTTTTCAATCTCTTTATACAAACGATCGCGAAGGTGACGCGACGTGACAAATTTTCCTTCCTTTCCGAAGAATGGTGAAGTGTTTATGGTAAACAACATGCTCATCGTCGGTTCGTCAACGGCAATGGTTGGCAATGCTTCCGGTGTATCGAAATCAGAAACCGTATCACCGATGTCAAAGTTTTCAAGACCTACAATGGCGCAGATGTCGCCGGCAGAAACCATTTCTGTTTTCGCTCTTCCGAGGCCTTCAAAACTGTGCAGTTCTTTTACACGCGACTTCAAAATAGTTCCATCGCGTTTCACTAAACTCACAGGCATATTTTCTTTGATACTTCCGCGAAACACACGGCCGATGGCGATACGTCCAACGAATGTGCTGTAATCAAGAGATGTGATTAACATCTGCGGATTGCCTTCGCGTTTCGGTGCCTGCGGAATGTATTCAATAATGGCATCAAGCAAAGCGGTTACGTCTTCGGTGGGTTTTCTCCAGTCGGTACTCATCCAGCCATGTTTGGAAGAACCATATAAAGTCGGGAAGTTAAGCTGATCTTCCGTTGCGTCGAGGTGATAGAACAAATCGAAAATCTGTTCGTGAACTTCTTCCGGACGGCAATTTTCTTTGTCTACTTTATTGACGACCACGATCGGTTTTAAACCGAGTTGAAGCGCTTTTTGTAATACGAAACGTGTCTGCGGCATGGCGCCTTCGAAAGCATCGACGAGAAGTAACACTCCGTCGGCCATGGTCAATACGCGTTCTACTTCACCGCCAAAGTCGGCGTGACCTGGTGTATCAATGATATTAATTTTAACGTCTTTGTAACGAACCGATACGTTCTTGGCAACGATGGTGATACCGCGTTCGCGTTCCAGTTCGTTATTATCGAGAATAAGCTCGCCGGTGTGCTCGTTGTCGCGAAATAATTTTGATTGATGGAGAATCTTGTCCACCAAAGTTGTCTTGCCATGATCAACGTGTGCGATAATGGCTACGTTCCTGATTTGCATTTAATTAGATTGAATTGAAATTGTTTCCCCCGCTGCAAAAACAGCCATTTATGAAAAGTGGCTTTTTGCGAGTGCGAATGTACACATTCGGGGCGAGACGAGGAAATTGAAAGGGATGAATTGCGGATTTCGGATTTGAGATTGCGGATTGACCAGCGATTTGTTTTATTTGTGCAATGAGTAAGCATCCGTAAACCCCTAAAGGGTTCTGTCGTTATTTTAAAAGCATTCGAAGTTGATTCTGCGAACTCTGAATTGAAAGGATGAAACCCTTTAGGGGTTGCTATTCAATTTTTTTTAGAACGAAATAATTTTAGAGGATGATTTTCAATTAAACGTACAACCTCTTCGAGATAATTGCAGATTTTCAGATCCCGCCAATCCGAAATCTCAAATTCGAAATACGCAATTATTTTTGCACCCCGTTTTGCCCATTCTCACCCACCGTCTTTCCATGATACACATCCAGCGCAACAAGGATAGCGATGAATCCCCAGAAGGGAACGGATGCTTTATCGGTATCTAAAAAGTTATTCATCGCTCCGTGAATAAAATAGGTGATGAGTCCAAGCAGAATGCCAAGTGTAATCAACCGAATCTCTTTGTCTTTCGAACGGATGTATAACATCGTTCCACGGTATATAACAACAATCACAATTAATATAAAAGTGATGGAACCGAACACTCCCGATTCAGCAAGTGGTCCGATGTATTCGCTGTGAGAATTTCCGCGGTCGCCTGCATTTGTGCTGATGATCGTCATCTCATTCGAATGTTGAAACGGCGCGTATTTAAATTGATAGGTGCCGGGTCCCCAACCGAAGAACGGTCGCTCTTTGAACATTCGTAATGCAGAATTCCATCGATTGATTCGTTCAAGGTTGGAAGCATCTGTCGTAATGTTCGAAATGGATTGCAAATGTGTATTGAGATCTGTTGACGATCGCTGCCTGTTTTTTTCAAGCTTCATCTTGATCTGACTTTTAAATGTCATGAAAAGAATCAGCAACCCGATGAAAGAAATAAATACGGTGATAAACTTAATTCGAAAAGCGAAGATGAGATACACAATAAATGCGACAACTAAGCTGAGCCATGCAGCGCGCGTATACGAAAGTACAATGGCAACAAGAAAGATGATGCACACAAACACGGCAGCCATTCGGTTGTTAAATGTAGATTGGCTGTTGCGCGACAAACCGATCATGATCGGAAAGAACATCGCAATGGCGGCAGCATACGCGGTGTGGTCGTTGTAAAACGGATACATGACCCAGTGAGCGGTTTTTTCGTTGAAACCATATTGCGCATGGCGAATCACGGTGTACCCGATAATGACTAACAATGGAATCACATAGCACCACACAAACCGTTTGATGTTTTTGTATTCTCGGAACAACTGTGTTGCGAGGAAATAAAAGGACGTAACGAACCAGAGTCGGGCCATGAAATGTTTTAACGAGACCATGACCATCGTACTGGTAAGTGACGTGATGAATATCCACGACAAGTTTAAGATGATGACAATTGTGATAGGATGGTATAACACGCGCCTGTCGAATCCTCCTTCAAAAAGAATTTTGAAAAGGAATAGCAGCATAATTCCGAACATGAGTGGTTCTGTCGGTACACTGAGAGAAACACCAAATCCGCCTTCTGTCAGGTTAATGGCAAAGGGTGTGGTGAACACAACTATAAAAAGCAAGGCGTCAATAGCAAACACCGCCATGTATATAAAAGCAAGTACGATCGGTAAAGCGGAAAGCCAGTAGAATTCCTTAGTCAGACAAAAACATGCTAAAGCGATGAAGCCGAGGCACACGCCATAAAACCATTTTATTTTTATACTGTCAATCATGACATGCCTGATTCGGAAATTAAAAAGAAGCTGATCAAGGATCAGACGGATCTGTACTCCATCCTGTTTTTTGAACTGAACAGCAGTAGAACAAGGAAAGCAATAAAGAGAGAGGCGCCTACGCTGATCACAACAATAAGCCAGCGGATGGGATAGGATTTTTTATCCGGAAGAATCGGATGAGTCACTTCATTGGCATACGAAAGTTCTTTTGTTACATCACGAAGTGCAATGTCGTAAACTACTTTAAGATCATTGTAAGTGCCTCTGATCCGGTAGATATTTTCGGAGACAGAATTAAAAACATTGCCCTGTTCAGCAAGGGTTTTTAACATCGTCTTTGATTCACTCACTCCTCTGCCTGATGACAAAGCATTTACATATCCTCTCGAAAATTCTTTCGCCTGTATTTTGAAATCAAGCAGTCCGTATTGTGCGCTGTATTTTTTAAGTGTATCCTCCATGGCATCCATTTCAACTTTTTTTAAGTCAAGTTGTGTCTTCGAGATCACGAGTACTTCATGGGCTTTTTCACGTTGCATCGAACGGATTTTCATGTCGCCGAGGTGAATGATGGAGTCAACCATGGAAGCTGCAACCAACGGATCGGTGTCCCACACTTCAATTTGAACCGACTCGTATTCTGTTTTGTTGATGTTAACATTTTCCTCGTACATCTTAAGTACTTCCGACAACGCATGTGTGTTTTTGACAGAATCAATTTCATAATGATTCACGAGGTTGAAATCCATGATCACTTGTTTCCGTACATCCGATGACTGAAGCATTTGAAGCATCTGCTCCGTCGGGCTTTCAGTACTATATGCAATGAGGTTAGACGGATAAATAATGGCAAACGACTTGAACCTGGGTTTGATAAACGATGGTCCGGAAAAAATGATGGATGCAGCGGTGCTGATCAATGCGATCACCAGCAGATGCCATTTCCACCGGATAACAGCTTTTAAAATTTCAACAGAGTTTAGAAACGGATTCATTTTTTAAAGAGAAATTAGTGACAATCAGATATTGAAATTCAATTCTTTTGTTCGGTTAATAATTAACAGGACGATGATGCCAAGGAAAAAGGCGCACAGCGATGATACCAATACGATGAGCCAGCGAACAGGATAACTTTTTTTCTCCGCTTTCGTTGCTTTGTTCACGACAAATTTGTGAGAGATGTTTTGCATAGCGTCTACTTTAATTCGTTCATGCTGCGCTTTCAGTTTACTTAAAGATTCCCTGTCGAGCGACAGTTCTTCGCTCAATGAAATACTGGCACCCCCAAAATCGGCAAGCTGGTTCAACTTGAGTTGAAGATCCCGGATGCTGGCTTCTGCACCTTTAATTCTCGCTTTGGTGTTGACGATAGAACTGTCGTTGGCCGGTCTGTATTTTTCAAGTATTTCCAGCGAACCTTTTTCGTTGCTGAATGTCGCGTAAGACCTAGCATATTCTACGTTCCAGACGTTTGCCTGGTTGGCGTAATCCATCACTCCATGTTGACGAATGTATTTCAGTGAATCTTCTTTTTGTTTCATCGTGGCTAACTTCTCGTTGTACGATTGTTCCAGGATGACGAGTGCCTGTAGCGCCCGCTGTTGCTGAATTTTAGATTCGATGGAGTCGAGCAGCGAGGCAATGTCGTTGGCGATGTTGGCGGCCATTTGCGGATCGGCATCAAGGACGTCAATTCGCACAGACATAAATTCAGTGCGCTGAAACGAAATATTGTCGTTGAACTCGCCTGCAAAAGCAGTGATCGGGTAATTTTGTGTGCTGTCAATTCCGTAGTGCTGCATCAGGTTATATTTTCTCGCAACAGCATCACGTATTTCATCTGAGTTCAGAATTTGGAGCAGTTGTTCTGCCTGCTCTTCTTCACCGAATGCAAGAATGTCCTGTTTGTCGGAAGAATTTTCTCCCATCAAAGCTTTGCTGATTGAATTGGTCGCCGCCGGAAAAAGAATGACGGTTGATTTGAATTTTGGTTTGATAAAGTATGTACCTGAAAAGATCACAGCTCCTAAAGCTGCAAGAATAGTAATGACCAGCAATGGTTTACGCCACCGAACCGCTAAAACAAGCAAACTTGTAGACTCCAAATAAGATGATTCTCTTGCTTTTTGAAACATTTTAGGAGGTTCGGGATTTTAAAAGGGGCTCAAAGGTATAAAAGGAAATGAGAAAAGAAAACCCTTGAATAACGATTTCCTCATTGGTGGATGGTCGATTGTGAAACGGAATTTTCTTAGTGGAATCGGCCCGTCACATTTCTTCTTTCAGTATCCGGAGCAGGTTTTTAATGCTGATCAGTCTTAAAGCAAAAGCAAGAGCAATGCAGGCGGCAGCCGAAATAGCGAATCTACTTACCCAATACATGTTCAGTGATGAAACAAAAGAATTGATGGAGATAGTCATGATCAGGAAAGCTATTACAGAGAAAATCAGCTTGTAATTTTTACTGAACCGAAAGATATATTGTACCATGAAAACCTGCGCAAGAGACATCAGCAATTGGGTGGTAATACTTGTAATTGCGGCACCCTTTGCCTGCAACCTTGGGATGAGAAAAATATTCATGATAATATTGATGGCCATGCCTGTGCAGGCGGTGATATTTAGTAGTTTCAGATTTCCATTGGCAGTAAGCAGAGTTCCGAAAATATAGGACGAAGAAATCGGTATAAAACAAAGCATCAGGATCCGGAATACGGCTGCCGACTCATCCACATTATCCCCCTTATAAAGAAGGTTCATTAGTTCATGGTTGAAGAAAAAACAACAGATTGCAACTATCATAGCGGGAATCACCAACAATGAAAATGAAAGCTTCACCATTTCTTCCACGTTATGTTTTAATTTAATCATCCTTGCAAAAATGGGAAGCAGGAGGCCGCTGAATAAAACAGCAATCATGTTTGCAGCATCGAGTAGTCGATAGGCGGATGCATAAATTCCTGATTGATATGCGCCTGTCCTGAATGGTAATATACGTTCGAGGATGAAACCATTAAACTGATTAGAAAATGCTGTAAACATTACAAGCAAAGCAAACGGATAACTTTTTTTCAGGATCATTAAAAAGAAGGGCCATCGCCAGGTAAGTCTTTTCAGTCTTGCTTTGTCTATCACAATCATCAGAATAACGAGAGCTGTGATCAGGTAAGCGGCTGTTTGAGCATAAATAAACCAACGGATGTCGAAAGAATCTTTTGCCCGGTGTGTCACTAATAGAAAACCGCAAAGCACAATCATGATTAATCGGTCGAGCACACTTACGATGCTGTCGGTTTTAAAAAGATGAAGTCCCGCCAGGTTCGATCGCAAATAGAAAATGAATGAAATTAAAATCTGGTTGACCATCACAGCTATCAGCATCTTCATCATATCAGTTGTATAACCGATAATCAATCCGCCCAAAAGTGTAATGACAATAAAAACTCCTATCAATAAAAAACGAAGCAGTAAAATACTTGAAAAATGTTTTGAAAGCAGATGGCGGTTCTGCGAAATATTTTTGATGTTGAAATTAACGATTCCAAAATCAAGGATGAAATTGAGAAGGAATGTAAAGTTAAAGATGGCATAGTAAAATCCATATTTTTCGGGACCCACAGCATTCTGTACGCCAACCTCAATACCCAGTACCCAAAATGGTTTTATAAGGAGGTTGAGTCCCAGTACTAAAGCGAGGTTTGTTATAAACTTACGTTGCATGCAGAAAATTTCAATCGGAGCAAAAGTAAATAATTATTGATGCGATGGAGGAAGGAAAGATGAAGGGAAAAGAGTGTTTAAGTATTGGTGTGTTTGGGTATTTAAGTATTGATGTGTTCAGTGCTTAAGAAATTACCGGCAACCGCCTTAAACACATCAACACTTACGCACATCAACACTGCATAAAAAACTGTTTAAAACTTTTTGTCTCGTGCATCCATCACTATAGTTCTTCCTTCGAAATTCGTACTTCATTAAAAGAAGAATATGAACAACAGTTTTGAAGTAACCGGAGGTCTTGAACTGAAAGGTGAAATAACTCCGCAGGGAGCCAAGAACGAGGCGTTGCAGATTATCTGCGCCACTTTACTGACACCCGAAAAAGTGACGATCTCCAACATCCCCGATATACGTGATGTGAACAAACTCATTGAACTTTTGCAGCACCTGGGAGTTCAAGCGGAGAAAAAATCAGCCGGTGAATATGTGTTTGAAGCAAAAGATGTCAATCTTGCTTTTCTCGATACCCCTGATTTCAAAAAACAGGCAACCGCCTTACGCGGCTCTATCATGATTGTCGGTCCGCTGCTGGCTCGTTTCGGCAAAGCACGAATTCCAAAACCGGGAGGCGATAAAATCGGGCGCAGAAGATTAGACACACACTTCATCGGCTTTCATGCGCTGGGTGCTGAATTTAATTTCAACGACCAGGATAATTTTTATACCGTTGAAGCAAAGAAGTTGAAAGGAAATTCGATGCTGCTCGATGAAGCATCTGTTACAGGAACCGCTAACATTATTATGGCGGCAGTGTTGGCCGAAGGAATCACCACAATTTACAACGCCGCATGCGAACCTTACATACAACAGCTTTGCAAAATGCTGAACCGGATGGGAGCGAAAATCGGCGGCATCAGTTCAAACTTACTCACGATTGAAGGTGTTCCAAAGCTTGGCGGAACAACACACCGCATGTTACCCGATATGATTGAGATCGGCAGTTTCATCGGACTTGCCGCGATGACGAAATCGGAAATCACCATCAAGAATGTCGGATACGAACATCTTGGTGTTATTCCCGGTGTCTTTCAGCGGCTCGGTATTAAAATGGAACTGCGCGGTGATGACTTGTACATTCCTCGACAGGAAAATTACGAGATTGATACCTTCATCGATGGATCTATTCTCACGATTGCGGATGCGATCTGGCCGGGATTCACTCCTGATTTATTAAGTGTCGTACTTGTTACCGCAACGCAGGCAAACGGAACTGTATTGATTCATCAGAAAATGTTTGAAAGCCGTTTGTTCTTTGTCGATAAATTGATCGACATGGGTGCGCAGATTATTTTATGCGATCCGCATCGAGCAACTGTCATCGGCCTGAATCGTAAATTTTCACTTCGTGGAATTCAAATGACGTCGCCTGATATCAGGGCAGGAGTGGCTTTGCTGATCGCCGCATTATCAGCGAAAGGAAAAAGCGTAATTCATAATATTGAACAGATTGACCGTGGGTATGAACGTATTGATGAGCGTTTAAATAAGCTCGGAGCCCAGATAAAACGGGTGTAACCAATGATATCCCTGAGAGTTATTATCTTTGCGGTGGCTTGATAGTTGTCAGCGCCCGACCCAATCAAACAAAAAAAATATGAAAAAAATAAGCATCGTGTTTCTTGTAATAATCAGCGTAATTTCTTTCACTAATCTGAAAGCGCAAACGACTGGCACGAAAAAGAAAGCAGCCAAAAAAACCGCAGCTGTCCCGAAAGTGCAAACTCCTGCTTTACCATTGCCTGACACTGGTCTCGAAATCGGAAACCTGGCTCCTGATATTAATCTTCAAACTCCGGATGGAAAAAATTTAGCTTTGTCATCGCTTCGGGGTAAACTTGTCCTGGTTGATTTTTGGGCTTCATGGTGTCGTCCTTGCCGTATGGAAAATCCAAACGTTCTGGCCGCCTACAAAAAATATAAGGACGCTAAATATGAGAAGGCAAAAGGATTTACCGTGTTCAGTGTTTCACTCGATAAGGACAAACAAGGCTGGGTAGATGCCATTGAGAATGATAAGTTGGAATGGGTCAATCACGTCAGCGACTTGAAATGGTGGTATTCTGAAGCAGCCCAGAAATACGGAGTGCAGTCAATCCCGACCAACTGGTTGCTGGATGAAAGAGGTGTTATCATCGCGAAAAATCTTCGCTCCGTATTACTTGATAATGAGCTCGAAAAACTGGTAAAAAAATAAGAAGGCAACTAGTTGCATCATTAAAAACAGAAGAGCTCATGGTTCTTCTGTTTTTATTTTAGATCCGCTGACAATTTGGCTTTGAAAGCCCCGGTGGCAAAATGATTGACTGGAAATCAAAGCAAAAATGAACCTTAACTTTTTGAACAAAAAGAAAAACATGAAAAAACAGGAAGAACATAATTCTGTAGAAGAAGAAATTATAAACAAGAATGAGCAATCTGGTGCTGAATCATCAGCGATTACTAACGAACAAAGTTTGCCTGATGCTGAAACAGCGGAGGCAGATCCGATAGCAAAACTTGAAGTAGAACTTTCCGCATCAAGAGATAAATACTTACGTCTTTATTCGGATTTTGAAAATTATAAAAAACGTGTCCAGCGCGATCGCGTTGAACTGACAAAGATGGCCGGCGCTGATATATACCTCTCCATTCTTCCTGTCATGGATGACCTCGAACGCGCTATTAAAGCGATGAATGAAACGGCTGATGCGGATGCGATCAAAGAAGGGTTAAACCTGATTTATAATAAACTGAAATCAACGACGGAAGCAAAAGGATTAAAGGCGATGGAGTCGATCGGAAAAACGTTCGATGCTGATTTGCACGATGCAATCACCAACATTCCGGCTTCTTCTGATGATATGAAAGGAAAAGTGATGGATGAAATTGAAAAAGGATATTACCTGAATGATAAAGTGATCAGGCATGCGAAAGTGATTGTTGGAAATTAATTACCACATCAGTTAATTTAGGAGATGGCAAAGCGAGATTATTACGAAGTATTAGGTGTTACGAAGAATTCGACGGAAGTTGAAATAAAAAAAGCATACCGTCAGATGGCGTTGAAATTCCATCCTGATAAGAATCCCAATAACAAAGAAGCGGAAGATAAATTTAAAGAAGCTGCTGAAGCATACGATGTACTCAGCAATCCGGAAAAGAAACAACGTTACGATCAATTCGGTCACCAAAGTGCAGGTGGAGGAAACGGGTATGGCGCCGGTGGCGGAATGAACATGGAAGATATTTTTTCTCACTTCGGTGATATCTTTGGTGAAGGAAGTCCGTTCGAAAGTTTTTTCGGCGGAGGCGGTGGCCAGCGCGGTGGCGGAAGAAGATATGTGAATCGTGGCACCAATCTTCGCATCAAAGTAAAACTCACACTCGAAGAGATTGCGCACGGTGTTGAAAAAAAACTGAAAGTAAACAAAGCTATTTCCTGCCAGACGTGCAAAGGAACCGGCGCACAAAGCGGAAGTGATTTTCATCAATGTGGAACCTGCCATGGCAGCGGACAAGTAAGCCGTGTTACCAATACGTTCATTGGGCAAATGCGCACTACATCAACCTGTCCCACGTGCAATGGAGAAGGACAAACGATTACGAACAAATGCAAAAGCTGCCATGGAAGTGGTATTCAGCATGGTGAAGAAATCATCAGCATCAACATACCGGCCGGAGTGGGAGAAGGAATGCAATTAACGGTGAGTGGAAAAGGAAATGCGGCTGAACGCGGAGGCATACCGGGCGATTTATTAATCGTGATTGAAGAAGCTGAGCATGCTCATTTGCAGCGCGACGGCGGTAACCTGCTGTATGATTTATATGTAAACTTTGCCGATGCAGCGCTGGGAACGTCTGTTGAAATTCCTACCCTCGAAGGGAAAGCAAAAATAAAAGTGGATGCCGGAACACAGGCAGGCAAAGTACTTCGCCTGAAAGGAAAGGGATTGCCTTCCATAAATAGTTATGGCCGCGGAGATTTGCTTATCAATATTAATGTGTGGACGCCGCAGCATGTGTCGGCTGAAGAGAAAAAAATATTAGAGCAATTAAAGAGTTCTCCCAACTTCAAACCGAACCCTGGAAAAGGTGATAAGAGTTTTTACGAAAAGATGAAAGAGTTTTTTCATTCGTGATGGATTATTTTTTTATCTGAAGCATTGCGCTTTCACCCGCTTTCAGATCAAACCAAAAGATTAAATCGCTTCCGTCTTTTTTTTGCGAAGGTGTTTTTCCATCAATGGAAACGACATTCGCTTTCACGGCTAACGACAGTCCTTTTACATCATGATCATTTTGATTCGTGATTTTTATTTTTCCATCAGGATCGTAATCGAATCTTATTTTTTCGCAATCGATCCAGTAATTCATCATGTCTCTTACGGTAGAAAGATTGATTAGTCCTGAATCGCGATAAGCAGCAAACCGTTCGAGCACTTTTTCGAATTCCGGTTCCACAACAATTTTTTTCTGTTCGTTTATCTTCCAGAAACCTTTGTCAACAACGCCTCCCGACGGGTAACAATGATTGAATTTGACCGAACGGTTGAAAGCGAAATCATTGAGCCGATCCGGGCTGAAAAGATAATTCCACAAACTTACATCAGGCATTTCAAGAAGATCTTTTGTGCACCATGAATAAAAATTCCCTGTCCTTGTGGGATGTTGCCAGTAATTCGGAGTAGGTATGCAATCACCGAAGCCGATGTAAGGAATGATCTGGCTTGAGTTGAATAAAAGTAGTGAGTCATCGGGAGAATAATCTTCGTGGTAGGTATTCCAGAAATAACTGGTGCCGTATTTTTCCCAGATGTCTTTTGCATACGATGGAGAATCTTTATTCAATCCATCACACACAAAAGCTTCTCGGTTATTTTTTGCGCCGTTGTTGTATCCGTGATCAATCCAACTCACCGTATTGAAATTTTTTTTCATGTAAGAGATGGCTTCTTCCAGCAAGGGACGTTCAGATGTTAACTGATCCGGCGTATGAAGACAAATGTCATAACCAAGTTTGTTGAGCTGTTGCAGAAATTCTGAGAAGCCATCTGTCTCTTTTATAGAAGCGATCGGTGTGGTAAAAATATTCTGATGTGTAGATTGAGAATTTAATACATGATCCGGATTCGCATAGAAAACACTTTTGGTAACCGGAATTTTATTTTTTACGAACCCGCCCGTTGCTTTGCTCGCGTCTGTAATATCTTCAGAGCCGAAGTACACGGCGCGATGCGAGCGTATGTCGGTCCAATCGGCATGTTCAGTGAAAATATACGCTGAGAGAAATCCATCTGGATTCAGCATGAGTCGTGGCATCGCCGGAATATCAATTCCTGCAAAAAATGAAAACGAATTTTCCCGGGTATCTCCAGCTTTGTAAGAACTGCAAGACAAATCCTGTTTCACATTAAACTTTCCTTCTATATGCGGAAAATGCAGGAAGTGATGATCCCTGAAGAAATCAAGGTTCACAATTAATTCTTTGGAAGAAGTGTTTAACTGAAGCGAAGAAATTTTCGGATCATGGTACATAAAAGCACTCCTTGTTCCTGTTCCGAATTTCACACCTTCTTTATCGAGCCAATATTCATCCTGAAAATCGGAGTCATGAATCATTCGATTCTTTCGATAAACGTCTGTGACCGGAACATCAAAATCAAATAACAGCGCTTCCCTAAGTACATTCACTTGTTTCTTATATTTTGTGAGAACGGAAAAAATCAGTTCGGGACTTTCTGTCCGCAGGTCGCACGTAAGAAAAATGTCTGCCGCCCGTGAAGAATATTTCAAAACAACATGTCCTGCGAGTGGCGTTTGATTTGAAGAAACGATTTTGAAATCCATAAACTTCAGATGGGTCGTATCGTTTTGATTACCGTCTTTCATATATTCTGCAACATATTTTAGCAGAGAAAAAAGGTTTTCGCTGTGAACATTTTTCACCGCAATACTGCTTGTTTTTTCATTGACGGATAGTGAAAAATATTTTCCGGAGAAGAGAAATTCAGTTGCTGAATAAGCTTCTGTAATTGACAGGCAACAGAAAACTAAAACGAACCCGAATTTTTTCATGTGAGAGAATCAATAAACCAGGTAAGATGGAATACGCGGAACAGAGAGGTGAATGTCAAGATCGTCAAAATCGACTTCTGCTTTTCCATCCTGGTTCCAGATATACACTTTTATTTTTGAATCGGGAGGAAGGTTGGAAGGAATGAGCAATGAATCATGTACAGATACCCATTGGGAATTTTTTCCGAAAATTTTTGCCACATTCACTCCTTTCCAGACAATGGCCGAGTCACCAATCCTGATGTCGGTGACAAGTAAAACATGTTGATTCGTATCCGCCACTTTTAGCAGTGCACGAATGGTGAGGTAAATATTTTTCTTTTTCAGATCATCCGGAATCCTAGATTCAAATCCAAGTCCATAGGGTCTTTCGGAATTTGTAGCAGAAAAAAACATGGATGGTTGCAATGAATCTTGTTTACGGGTATCCAGGTTAATCCAATAGCCCGGGTTTTCTGAAGTGGTGAGATCGTTGAAGTAATGATGTTCAATTCCCTTGTCGTTTTTCTGAGCAAGACAAAAGATGCCGCTAAAAATAAAAACAAAGAGTATGAAGTTCAGTTTCGGGAACATAAATTATTTTTAACAGTCTTTAACATGACAAAGCAAACGAATTTACTCCGAAAAAAATAATTTCAGATTAGTTGACGTGAAGTGGTCTCAAAAATAATATTCATGTTTTTGTAATGTAAAATATTTCACGCAGAATGCTTAGGAGGAGTGGTCGCAGAGTATCAACTCGCCGATACTGTCTCTTGAAATTGTTCTCAGCGCGCACTGCTCCTCAGCGCTCTGCGTGAAACAAAAAAGGGTCAATATTTTGGAATATCAAGTTGGATTTTAGTCAATCTGTTTTATTTTTAATCCAATGGAGTTGGCTCATGAATTTCATATTGTGTACTATCAATGAATCATGTAAGTTTGAGCAATCATTTTTACACAATGGATATCTTAACAATAGAACACGTAACAAAAAAATATGCATCGCAGTTTGCTCTTGACGATGTGAGTATGAACATTCCTCAGCAAAGTGTGTTCGGTTTACTCGGCCCCAATGGCGCGGGAAAAACCTCGCTCATTCGTATCATCACGCAAATTACAGCACCCGATAGCGGTCGAATTCTCTTTGAGGGAAAACCTTTACATTCTGATCACATTGGGTTAATGGGTTATTTGCCTGAGGAGCGCGGGCTCTACAAAAAGATGGAAGTCGGCGAGCAGGCTCTGTACCTGGCCCGGTTAAAAGGATTGAGTCGTGCCGAAGCAATGAAACGCCTGAAGTTCTGGTTCGAGAAATTTGAAATGCAAAGTTGGTGGAAAAAGAAAATTGAAGAACTGAGTAAAGGGATGGCGCAGAAAGTCCAATTCATCACCACCATTTTACATGAACCTAAATTTCTGATCCTCGATGAACCGTTTACAGGTTTTGATCCGATCAATGCTGAATTAGTCAAGAATGAATTAATTGCTTTGAAAGAAAAGGGTACGGCGATTGTTTTGTCAACACATCGGATGGAAAGTGTGGAAGAGTTGTGTACGCATATCGCGTTGATCAACCATGCGAAAAAAATTCTGGAAGGATCGGTAAAAGATATTCGGAAGCAATACAAAAGCAATACGTTTGAGATTCAGTACAGCGGAAACAAAATTGGTTTCACAAATGCATTGTGGACGGGTTTTGAATTGTTGGATCTGAAAGACGAAAGCGATCACAGTGTTGCGAAGGTGAAAATGCTGAACAATCACACTCCGAATGATCTCCTGAATGCTCTGTTACCAAACGTTCAGTTAATGGGCTTCCGGGAAATTATTCCGAGTATGAATGACATCTTTATTCAGGAAGTCGGTGAAAGTGAACATCAGCCGGCAAAAGAAAATTTAGCGAATAGTTAATGAATTGAAATAGTTGATTGAGTGGTTGAATGAGTCAACAGCTCTCAAATCTCACGTCTCACATCTCACATCTCAGGAATGAACAAAATCTCTCTCATCATCCAACGCGAATACCTCTCAAGGGTACGCAAGAAATCATTTATCATCATGACGATTCTTGCTCCATTGTTATTCGGTGGAATTTTCTCCGCTACTTTTCTTCTTAATAAAGTGGACACAGAAAAACACACAATCGCAATTCTTGATAATACTCATCTGTTCGAAAATAAATTCAAGAACGATGATCGGTTGAGTTTTATATACGTGGATGGAAATGTTGATTCTCTCCGTTTAGAGAGTAAAGAAAAGGGATATTTTGGAGTATTGTATATACCGGGAGTTCAGGACCCCAAAATTTTAGAGAAGTCAGTCGTCCTCTATTCTGAAACACAACCTGGCATTGATATCCTTGGAAAAATAGAACACACAATTGAGAAGGAAATTAATACATCAAAATATGTTGCCGCCGGAATAGATGAAAATAAACTGGAGGCAATAAGAACGGATGTGGTCGTTAAAACGAAAGACTTAAAGGAAAAAGAAACGGATACCGGCCTCACCACGGGACTGGGTTTTGCAGGTGGTTTATTAATCTATATGTTCATTTTTATTTACGGTGCTGCAGTCATGCGCGGTGTGATGGAAGAAAAGATGAGTCGCATTGTTGAAGTGATCATTTCATCGGTAAAACCGTTTCAGTTGATGATGGGAAAAATTATTGGTGTTGCCATGGTTGGTTTAACTCAGTTTCTTCTATGGATTCTTTTAAGTTGGGTCGTGGTAACATTTGTCGCTGCGAACTTTGGCGGAAAGGATACCTCCTCGTCTTCTAAAATTGAAAATGTTGCGAAGGTGTCGACACATAACCAGGAAATAGGGGATGCTGTGAAAAGTCAGGCTATTGTTTCTCCGGCCATGAACCGCATGGATTTCTTTATTAAGAGTATTGATTACCCTGTTATCCTCCTGACTTTTATTTTTTATTTTCTCGCAGGTTATTTGATGTATAGCGCACTTTTTGCCGCCGTCGGTTCGGCTGTAGATTCAGAAACGGACACTCAGCAATTTATGTTGCCGGTAACCATCCCGCTTATCATTGCTTATGTTGCTTCGATCAGTGTAGTTCAAAATCCAAACGGAGCTGTGGCGTTTTGGTTTTCTATCATCCCATTCACGTCCCCGATTGTTATGATGGTTCGTATTCCATTCGGCGTTCCTTACTGGCAAATTGGTTTGTCGATGGGCTTACTTGTTCTTGGTTTTATTTTCACCACCTGGCTTGCAGCGAAAATTTATCGAACCGGAATTCTCATGTATGGCAAAAAAGTCAGTTACCGCGAACTCGCCAAATGGATACGTTACAAGAATTAAGAGCCATAATTTTTTTGTCTCACATCTCACTTCTTAAATCTCATATCTAAAAAAATGCCTAAAATATTAATCATCGACGATGAGAAAGCGATCCGCAATACGCTGAAAGATATTCTCAGCTATGAAAAATTTGAGGTGGACGAAGCGGCCGATGGAGCAGAAGGAATTAAAAAAGCCGAAGCCGGTGGTTTCGATTTGATTCTCTGCGACATCAAGATGCCGAAGATGGATGGCATCGAGGTGTTATCAAAACTACAAGAGATCAACCCTGACATTCCGGTGGTGATGATCAGCGGCCATGGTACCGTTGAAACCGCTGTTGAAGCCATTAAGAAAGGAGCGTTTGATTTTATCAGCAAGCCACCGGACCTGAATCGTTTGCTTGTGACTGTTCGCAATGCACTCGACAGGAATTCACTTGTGCAGGAAACAAAAACACTCAAGCGTAAAGTTTTTAAGACGCGCGACATGATCGGCAACTCGCCTTCCATCAAACAAATTAAGGAGATGATTGAACGTGTTGCGCCAACAGATGCACGCGTACTTATCACCGGGAGTAATGGAACGGGTAAGGAACTGGTGGCACGCTGGATTCATGAAAAAAGTAATCGAACGAACGGACAGTTAATTGAAGTCAACTGTGCTGCCATTCCTTCCGAGTTAATTGAAAGTGAATTGTTCGGTCATGAGAAAGGAGCATTTACTTCGGCTATCAAACAACGCATCGGTAAATTTGAATTGGCCAACGGCGGAACATTATTCCTGGATGAGATCGGTGACATGAGTTTATCCGCACAGGCAAAAGTGCTGCGCGCATTGCAGGAAAATAAAATTACACGGGTAGGAGGGGAGAAGGAAATTACAGTTTCGCCTCGTGTAGTGGCAGCCACCAACAAAGATTTAAAGAAGGAAATTGAAAGTGGGAATTTCCGTGAAGACTTATATCACCGGCTCAGTGTCATTGTGATTCATGTTCCTTCGCTGAATGAACGCAAAGATGACATCCCTGTTCTTGCCGAGCATTTTGTAAAAGAAATCTGTGAAGACTACAACATGCCACTCAAATCGTTCACACCGGAAGCATTGAAGGAATTGCAGAAAATAAACTGGACGGGAAATATTCGTGAATTGAGGAATGTTTCAGAACGTCTCGTCATCCTCTGCGAGAAAAAAATTACGGACAAGGATGTAAAACTTTTTGCCGGACAAGAAAAATAACTGCGTTATGTCAAAAGCGATAAAAAAAATTAAACGTTTTAACCAGCATTACAAATCATTTGGTTTTACGGAGGGGCACCCAAGAACGGAAGAAGAATTTCTTGAGTCTGTTACGGAAATGAACGCTGACGGTAAGGTACTTGAGGAAGTAAAGTTTGATGCTTCAGGAGAAGTGGAAGAAAAAAACTCTTATCGCTATGAGTCGCACGGAAAACCGGTTGAACATATTCTTCACCTTGTTGAGGAAGGCATGACTGAAAAGAGAATTTTTAACCGCGATGAGAAGGGAAGATTGCTGGAAGAAATAAAATACTACGGCGATGATTCAGGTGAGCGGACTACCTTTGTTTACAATGATAAGGACAGCCTTGTCGAGCGTAAATATTATGATGAAGAAGGTGGATTTCAGTCGCATGAAACTTTCATTTACGATGAAAAGGGAAGCCTTCTCGAACATAAAAAATTAAATCACGAAGGAAAAATTGAGGAACACCGTACGTTCTTTCACCACGATGATCGCTCGATTGAACAGCATGAATTCAATCCCGATGGCTCACTTTCATCCAAAATAATTTTCAAATTTGATGACGACGGGAAGGAAGTTTCGACACTTCAAACAACTGCCGACGGTAAACTTATATCAGCCGTTGTAACGCAATATGATGAAAGAGGAAATGAGATTGAGAAACAGTTCAAGGATTTTTATTCGAAGACAGTTCGTTACAGCTACGATGAAAACAACCGCTGCATCTCAAATGAATTGTATGATGCGAACGGAACACTCATCCGGAAAAATTTATATGATTATGATGAGGAAGGAAATGTGATTGCCGAACAAACCTATGAGATGGATACCTCACGGGGTGGGCGGGACAAGCATTTTGGTATCCGGTATGAATACGAGTTTTTCTGAAAGTAATCTTATTCCGACCTTATAAGGATCAATTTTTTTTAGAATGCCGTATACATTTACCAGGTTTTTATACCAGGTACTAAATATTTGTATTGTCCAAGAGAATCTATTATTGAGTTAAAGTAAATTTTTCTAATGTTACATAAATTTTATTTTTCTGATTAAAAGTCTTTCTATTATTCGGTTGCTTTTGGAATGTCTAATTCTTAAAAATATTTTATTTAGTTATTTATTAATCTCAAAACACAACACAATGAAAAAAACGTACGTATTAAATCCCGAAAAAAGGCAGATTAATTTTATGAGCCGCGCAAATTGGGTTACCAGAGCAATGGTGTTCCTAATGGTATCTATTCTTGCTTTCTCTATGGAAAGCAGTGCTTCACACTTCCGCTATGGACATCTTACCTGGCAAAAAGTAAGTGGTAATATCGTGAGGTTTACATTAACGGATGCGTTCAGAAGAAGTGGTTACAATGGAGGCGCAGTTGCCATCGGTGATATTATTACGGAAAACATCGGTGGTACAAGTCTTAGTTTCGGAGATGGAAATAATACAGGCGTATTACAGTATATTGTTACCGCGATCGATCCTGCCGAAGACTGGCTAATAGGTCAGGCCCTTCAACCAGGAAGTTCAACTAAAACGACAATTGATTATACCTACGCAACTCCCAACAATGCAGGAAGTCCATGGGTTGCTGAAGTCAACGCCTCTGCGCGTACAGGCGTTGAACAAAACAATCCCAATGCTAATTACAGATTACTAACGTATGTTGAAACTGTTTCTGGAAATACATCTCCTTCAAGCAGTCTTCCGGCGATTGTAAAGCTGACAAGAAGCGCAACGTCATCTTTTTTTGTTCCCGGGGCCGACCCGGATCCTTCCAGCGCTCTCCGATGGAGATTAGCTACCGGACTTGAAGCAGCCAATGGTACATTTAACCAACCTTCCGGATTGACGGTAAACAATCTCACCGGTTTGGTTACCTGGAATACACTTGCAACAGTACTTGGTGGATTGTATTCGTGTCAGATAGTAATTGAAGATAGAGATGCAGCTACCGGAGCTTTTAGAACACAGGTTCCTGTTGATTTTCTGATCGAAATTGTAGACTGCAATCCGAATAATATTGCTCCTGCTTTCATCTCACCGACTCCTATATGTGGTTCTTCGATGACTGTTTTGGAAAACTCTCCGCTTTCATTTATAGTGAGTGCTTCGGATGCGAATGGAGCTCAGGATGTTGTTACGTTGAATTCAGGCGGTCTTCCGAGCGGTGCTACTATGTCACCTGTATTACCTGTTGCAGAAAATCCTGTGAGCAGCACGTTTAACTGGACACCTGGCTCTGGGACAGCCGGAAGTTATGTGGTTACTTTTTCAGCTACTGATAATTGCGGTTCGCAAACAATTTGTTCATTTACGATTAATGTAATTGCGTGTACGCCTCCGTCATGTTCAGTGACTGCAACTCCTTGTAACAATACATTTACAGGTGGTGTGCCGACAAATATTTACCTTGGTTACGGTCCGCAGTGCGCAACACTCAATGTGAACCTTACCGGTGGAGCGCCTTCTTCTTACTCTTGGACTGGAAACTATTTAAGCTGCACGAATTGCGCTCATCCTGTATTTACACCAACTGCTCCCGGTAACTATACGTTATCGGTTACCGTTACTACTACGCAAGGATGCTCAACTACATGCAGCATTTCTTTCTGTGTTTTAGATATTCGGGTTCCCGGAAGTAATGCTAATGATAAAAAAGTTTATCTCTGTCATCTTCCGCCGGGAAATCCGGCAAATGCTCAATTACTTTCAATCAGTGTAAATGCAGTTCCTGCACATCTGGGCAACCACACGGGTGATCATTTAGGCAGATGTGACCAGGTATGCGGAAGACAAGGGCGAACTGCAAAACCGGGAGAGATGCTGATTGTGGATGATAAAGACGATCTCGAAATGTTGGTTTATCCGAATCCATTCAGCAATGGTTTCCACATTAAGTTCGATAACATCAACGATTCGAAAGTGAATATTCGGTTATTCAACATGGCGGGTCAAACAATTCAGATTCTGAATGATCAGATGCCTGATCATGAGATTTCACTTGGAAGCGATCTCAGTCCCGGAATTTATTTCTTAGAAGTTCAGCAGGGTGATTTCAGAAAGGTTGTCAAAGTAAATAAAGCAGAATAATCTTTAGTTGTTTTTCTGAAAGTGCCGTCTTGCAATTTTCGCAAGGCGGCATTTTTATTTTTCTAAGGAAATGTTGACAGAGAAAATGAGAGAATAAAACTCAGTTTTAAAAATCAAATTCTTTTATACGCTCGTCTTTCAGAAGAAGGTCAATTAATTTTTCATGGTTCTTGGCGGATCCGTGTACCATCCAATTACCTGTAATTTCCTCTCCGACTTTTCGTTGCTGTCCTTTCCATGCCTGCAACTTTAATTCTTTGAAAAGAAATTCATAATGCTGCAGCGTTTCCTGTTCATAACGGCAAACGATTCTGTACTTGCGCGTCTGGCTCATCGCATCAATAAACCGTTCCCATCTCATAAATCCATACAGAACAATTAGAACAAATACTGTTGCCAGACCGCAGATCATGAAATAACCTCCGCCAATTCCCATTCCGATTGCAGCGGCAACCCAGATGGTGGTAGCTGTGGTTAATCCGGTTACCCGGTCGTCGCCTTTGAAGATGACACCGGCGCCGAGAAAACCGATTCCTACTACAATGTTTGATGCGATTCGTTCGGGTGATGTTAAACCACCAATCTTCAAAGAAATAATCGTGAACAATGTAGAACCAAGCGTAATCAATATAATGGTACGAAGTCCAGCCGATTTACCGCGGTATTCCCGTTCCGCTCCTATAACACTTCCGATACCAAGTGATACAAGTAGTTTGATAATTTCAACGTATGTGATTTCCATGCCGGACCGTTTATCTATTAGTTATACACCAAATTGTTTCAGGTGATGATCGAGATGGGTGTATTGAAGGCGTGCCCAGTTTTCTTTCGTCATTTTCCCAAGCAATGAACTTGTCGGATGTAATTCTTTTGCCGGAAATGTTCTCACCAATTCCGCCAGTTTTTTACGCTCCGCTTCAAAATCCGGAGGGTTGATCCCTAATGATACCGTATTAATTTCAGGAAATGTTTCTGCTTTCTCTTTTGGAGTAGGTATATCCGTTTTTAAAATGATGTAGCGCATCAGTTGCTTCATCATCCAATTGCCACGGGGCGCAGTCTTGATTTCGCCATACGCAATTTGTAAACCGGCAGCCGTGTGATAAAGCATCTGGTTCACATTCATTTTTCCCCACTCGTGTTGTGTTTGAGGGGTGAGTTTATTAACTCTGGAAATAATTTCCTCTTTTGTTTCCTGTTGCAGGAGATTTTTTTTCATGATCGTTTTTTTCTGTTTTTAAACAAACATCTCCGCCGCAGAGCAGCGGAGTATTTGATGGGAATTCTTTCCGATCGCCCCAAGGGGCGGGGAATAATTCCCATCAGATCCCGATACGCTTC
>JAYVZS010000057.1:0-13950 GCA_043783155.1 Bacteroidota bacterium
GGGTGAATAATTCGCGCTTTGATGTCGGCGGAAGACGGCCCAACTCCACCGGTTACATGGCTTTCCTCTATGGCGACAGAAATATTTATCGCCCTGGTGAAACAATTTATCTCAACACGATTGTTCGCAATGAACAATGGGAAACGATCGGAGAAGTGCCGGTGAAAGTGAAAGTGTTTCTTCCGAACGGAAAAGAATACAAAAACATCCGCGGGATGCTGAATAAACAAGGCGCGTTCACCACATCCGTTCCCTTGCCAACCGCCACCGTTACCGGAACATACATTGCAGAAGTGTTTTCGGCGAACGATGTATTACTGGAATCGAAAGACATCAGCGTGGAAGAATTTATGCCGGACCGCATTGATGTAAAACTCAATCTTAACAAAGATGATTTCTCTCCTGAAGACACATTGATTGCCACCGTGAACGCCGTGAACCTGTTTGGTCCGCCGGCAGCCAACCGTAAATACGAAGTTGAATATTCGTTGTCATACAAATATTTTTCTTCGAAAGATTACCCATCTTATAACTTCAGCATTTACAATTCCAGGAGCAGCCATACTGATTTTCCGAAAGTGTTGCGTGAAGGAAAGACAGATGAAAAAGGTAATGCAAAAGAAATTTTTAAAACGGAAGATGCATACAATGGCATCGGTGCATTGGAAGGAAAACTATTCGCGACTGTGTTTGATGAAACCGGGCGACCTGTTAATCGCATAAAACGTTTTGATGTTTTTACACAACCTGTTTTCTTTGGAATCAGGATGAACGATTACTATGTAAATGCACGCGAGAATTTTGCCATCCCGTTTATTGCCGTTGACAAGCACGGAAAGGTGGTGAAGAATTCGATGGCGCAGATACAGATCATCCGCCACGACTGGTACAGCGTGATTGAAAAAAATGAATACGGAGATTATCATTATGTATCACATGAAAACGACCGCATCATGCTCGACCAGGAAATCACGCTCGGGCAAACAGGTTATGTGTTGAATTATTTACCGCGTGAGTCGGGAAGTTTCGAAGTCCGCATTTCGTCGCCGGGAAAAGATCATTATGTTTCAAGTACATTCTATGCATACGGCTGGGGTTACACGCAAAACACTTCGTTCGCTGTGAATACAGAAGGACAAGTGGATATAAAATTTGACAAAGAACGGTACAACGTCGGTGACAATGCCAACATTCTTTTCACGACTCCTTTCAGTGGAAAAATTTTAGTGACGGTTGAATGCGACAAGGTGCTTGAATACTTTTATGTGAACACGGATAAAAAAACGGCTAAGATTTCTCTTCCTGTTAAAGAAAATTATTTACCGAATGTATACATCACGGCCACGCTGTTTCGCCCGCTCGACGATGGCTCCATACCGATCACAGTTGGTCATGGTTTCGCACCGATGATGGTGAACAGGGAAAGCAACAAACTTCCCGTAACCATTCTTGCCCCCGAGCAATCACGATCGAAAACAAAACAAACCATCACCGTAAAAACAAGACCGATGGAAGACATCGAAGTAACGTTAGCCGTGGTGGATGAAGGAATTCTTCAACTAAAGAATTACAAGACACCGGATCCGTATAATTTCTTTTATCAGAAAAAAGCGTTGAGTGTTTCTGCTTTTGATTTGTATCCTAACCTCCTTCCTGATCTAAGGTTGAAACGTTCAAGTACCGGTGGCGACGGTTATGATCTTGACAAACGCGTAAACCCGTTAACCAACAAACGCGTGAAGCTCGTTGCTTTCTGGAGCGGACAACTTCACACGAACGCTTCCGGTGAAGCCAGCTATACGATTGACATACCGCAGTTCAGCGGCGACCTGCGGATCATGGCATGCGTTTACAAAGACAGAGCATTTGGCAATGCAGACAAGCACATGAAAGTAGCTGATCCGATTGTGATCAGTCCGAGCATTCCACGTTTCCTAAGCCCGAAAGACACACTGGTAATGCCGGTGACCTTATCAAACACGCTGAGCAAACCGGCGCAGGCAACGGTGAACGTTTCACTCACAGGTGCTTTGAATATTATCGGTTCTTATCAAAAAACTATCACAATCAAACCCAAAAGTGAAGAGCGCGTGGAATTTAAAATTCTTGCGGCCACCGCAATCGGCACAGGAAGCATCAACATTCATGTAGAAGCATTCGGAGAAAGTTTTTCCGACAAGACTGACATCACCGTTCGTCCTTCCACATCCTTATTAAAAGTAAACGATGCAGGACTGATCGCCGGCAACACATCAAAAACACTGACTCTCAAAACACATTTTATTCCATCGACGGTTGCATCTAAATTAGTGATTAGCCAAAACCCGATGGTGCAGTTCTCCGGCCAGTTGAATTACCTTTTGGGATATCCGTACGGATGTCTTGAACAGACTACATCAAAAGCATTTCCGCAGATTTATTATACAGAGCTTGTGAAGAATGTAAAAGATGCGCAGGTCACTTCCGAGAATCCACAATATTATGTGCAGGAAGGTATTCGCAAATTAGAAACGATGCAACTCTACAACGGAGGTTTGAGTTATTGGCCGGGAGGCGTTTACGAAAACTGGTGGGGCACAACATACGCAACTAACTTCCTGATGGAAGCGAAGAAGGCGGGTTATGAAGTGAACCAGAATATTCTTGATCGCTGCATGTCTTACCTCGGACAAAAAGTAAAGGAACACGAAACGGAAACATATTGGTATTGGGACAATCATAACTTTCTTCGTTACAAGACCATTGCGAAAGAAGAAAATTGTTATTCACTCTATATAATGGCTATATATGGCAAGCCCGATGTGCCTTCTATGAACTATTACAAATCGAATCTCAACCAGCTTGCACTCGATTCAAAATACCAGCTGGCCTGCACGTACCTCGCTATCGGCGACCGGAAAAGTTATGATGAGCTGCTGCCAAAAGCATTCGAAGGAGAATATTCAAGAAACTGTTTCGGCGGCAGTTTCTACTCATACATTCGTGATGAAGCACTCGCATTAAATGCGCTTCTTGAAAATGATCCTGATAATCCGCAGGTAGGAATGATGGTGAAACACCTCACACAACAAATGAAGAAAAACCATTACCTCAACACACAGGAAAGTGCATTTACATTTCTTGCACTCGGAAAATTTATGAAGAGACAAAGTGAAAACCCTGTAACAGCAACGGTTTCAGCAAATGGAAAAACACTTGGCACGTTCGAAGGGAAGGAAATCAGACTGACGAAAGGAATCATCGGACAATCCATTACGGTGAATGTGACCGGCAAAGGAAACCTGTATTATTTTTGGGAAGAAGAAGGAATCAGTGCAAAGAGTGAATTCAAAGAAGAAGACAGCTACCTGAAAGTGCGAAAGTCGTTCTTCAATCGTTTTGGTCAGCCGGTTTCGATTCGTGATATCAAACAAGGTGATCTAATCGCGGTAAAATTAACCGTGCAGAACCTTGAGCAAGCCAATGTTGAGAATGTTGTTGTGACCGATATGTTACCTGCTGGTTTTGAAATTGAAAATCCACGCATCGGCGAAGTGCAGGAGATGAGTTGGGTAAAAGATGAATCGCAACCGGATTACTTTGATGTTCGTGACGACCGCATCAATTTCTTCACCACCGTGAGCTGGAATCCCCGCAGTTTCTATTATCTTGTTCGTGCCGTTTCTCCCGGCAACTATACGATGGGTCCGGTAAGTGCTGACGCGATGTATAACGGAGAATACCATTCGTATAATGGCGCCGGCGTTGTAAAAATTGTCCAGTAATAAAAATCTTTCTTAGTGCCTTCGTGTCTTTGTGGTTTATTTTTTCCATGAAGGCACGAAGACACAAAGAAGTTTGAATCAAAAAATGCAATCCATTCAACCAATCATACAAAAAATTGTCGGTGTCATCTTCAAAAAAAGGTGGAGAAAATTTCTTTTATTTTTCATTGCCTGCCCCATACTTTTATTTTTCATTCTCACTATTATTTTTCCGCTGCGGGTAAAAATAAATTATTCACAAATCGTAACAGCCGGTGACGGCACCGTTATTCATGCCTTTCTTACACAGGATCAGAAATGGAGAATGATGACGGAACAAAATGAAATCAGCCCGCTGCTGAAAAAAGCTATTCTTTATAAAGAAGACAAATGGTTTCACTATCATTTCGGAGTCAACCCAGTCGCTATTATAAGAGCCGGATTCAACAACCTTTTTCATTTGCGAAGAACATCAGGTGCATCAACAATTACGATGCAGGTCGCGCGTTTGTTATACCCGAAAGAACGCACCTACCTTAATAAAGTGATGGAAATGTTTCGTGCCACACAACTTGAATTGTATTATTCAAAAGAAGAAATTCTCCAACTTTATCTCAATCTTGTTCCATATGGCGGAAATATAGAAGGCGTGAAAGCCGCTTCGCTTTTGTATTTCGGACGGATGCCGGATAAACTTTCGCTGGCGCAGGTCACCACGCTGGCCGTTATTCCCAATCGTCCGATCTCATTGAAGCCCGGAAAAAGAAACGATGCTATCGTGGAAGCACGGAATAAATGGCTGAGAAGAATGAAGATTGACAAAATATTTTCAAGGAGAGACATTGAAGATGCTTTGCATGAACCATTGGATGCGCAACGACAGGATGCTCCGAAGTTCGCTCCTCATTTTGCTTTGCGAATGAAACAACTTTATCCGGGACGTCCTATTATCAAGACAACACTGAACCGTTTCAGCCAGGATAAAATCACGGCCATTGCCTATAACTATAGCAAACGTCTGCAGTCGCTTAATATAAATAACGCAGCTGTGTTGGTCATCAACAACAAAACAAGAAAAGTGGAAGCGTATCTCGGTTCACCCGATGTATCGGATAATTTTCACAACGGACAGGTAGATGGAATTACGGCCGTTCGTTCTCCGGGAAGTACGCTGAAACCATTGGTATATGCACTTGCATTCGACAAGGGACTGGTAACACCGAAAACAGTAATCGCTGATGTACCCGTAAATTTTGACGGTTATGCTCCGGAAAATTTTAATTCCAAATTCAACGGCAACGTGACGGTTGAAAAAGCGCTGGCGTACTCATTGAATATCCCTGCCGTGAAAACGCTGAACCAACTTGGCATTGCAACGCTCACCGATAAATTAAAACAAGCCGGGTTCAAACAAATTGCAAAAGATGAAAAGAAACTCGGTTTGTCGACAGTACTTGGCGGCTGCGGCGTTTCGCTGGAAGAACTTACAACCTTGTATTCAACATTCGCGCATGAAGGAAAATCATCCTCACTTAAATTTCTAAAAGAGGAAACAACATTCCAATTGGTTCCGTTGTTTTCTCCGGGAGCATCGTTTATGGTTTCAGAAATTCTTACCACTCTGACACGTCCGGATCTTCCGAATAATTTTCAAAGCAGTATGCACGTCCCGAAGATTGCCTGGAAAACGGGAACGTCTTACGGTAGAAGGGATGCGTGGAGTATCGGTTATAACATGAATTACACCGTCGGTGTTTGGGTAGGAAATTTTTCGGGAGAAGGAGTTCCCGAACTTACCGGCGCTGACATGGCAACACCGTTGCTGTTTGAAATTTTTAATTCACTCGATTACAATTCGAACAGAAAGTGGTTCAAACAACCTGATGACCTTGACTTTCGCCTCGTGTGTTCTGTGAGCGGAAGTGTTCCTGATGATAACTGCACCAGCCAGGTGATTGATTATTTCATCCCGAAAGTTTCATCCGCTCTAAAATGCGTGCATACGAAACAGGTCTATGTTTCTCCAGATGAAAGTTTTTCCTACTGTACATCCTGCCTGCCGCACGACGGATATAAAGTAAAACTATATGCGAACCTTGACCCCGATCTCATCGCCTATTACGAAACTGAACACATTGCCTATGAAAAAATTCCTGCCCATAATAAAAGTTGTTCGAGAGTCTTCGGATCAAAACCTCCCATGATTACTTCACCTACCGACAGAAAAGAATATGTTGTGGAGAAAGGACAGGATCAGCAACTGATGTTAAGTTGCAATGCCGACAACGAAGTTAAAACCGTTTACTGGTATATCAACGACCGGTTTTATAAATCGTGTGCGGCTACAGAAAAAATATTTTTCAGTCCCGAAACAGGGCAACTAAAAATATCGTGCAGTGATGATAAAGGAAGGAATACTAATATTGTGATTAAGGTGAGTTATCTGTAATTTTTTCACCACAAAGAAGAAAATGATTTGTTACGTTTTTTTCAGT
This sequence comes from Bacteroidota bacterium, assembly GCA_043783155.1. Taxonomy (GTDB): domain Bacteria; phylum Bacteroidota; class Bacteroidia; order AKYH767-A; family 2013-40CM-41-45; genus JAPLDA01. The sequence continues at coordinate 6,239 of JAYVZS010000057.1, forward strand.
TCCTGGTTTTTAGTTGCAGCCATCTATGGAACACCAACTAAGAACTTACAACCAGTTGCTTCCTTCAAAAATATTTTCTACTATTGATATAAATTAAACCATTTAAACACACACGACAATGGAAGAAATTTTAGATGCTACACAGGTCGAAGGCAAAACTTTTGTTTATGCAGGGTTTTGGATACGGGTAGGAGCCATCCTCATTGATGGTATCATGCTATGGGTGGTTCAGACCATCATCACTTTTGCTTTTTTCGGGACGATGAGAATCGATGCAGGAAATCTAAGCTCGCAAAACATTCTTTTATTTCTGATATATTATGTAATCATCCTGCTGATTAACTGGATTTATTATGCAGGAATGGAAAGCTCAGCGAACCAGGCGACTTTGGGAAAAATGGCCGTCGGCGTCAAAGTCACCGATCTCAATGGTGAGCGAATCGGTTTCGGGAAAGCAACAGGAAGATATTTTGGTAAAATCATTTCAGGCATTCTTATCGGAATCGGTTTCATCATGGTTGCCTTCTCAGAAAAGAAACAAGGGTTGCATGATATGATGGCCGGAACATTGGTAGTAAAAAAATAAACGATCCGGTATCAGATCATTCCTCTTGCTTTCAACTCCAGGTATTTGTTAATGCTGTTGATGGAAAGTTCTTTCGGCGGAGTTAAGATGGCTTGTATCCCGTATTGACGAAGTTGCTGAACGATCTGATTTTTTTCTGATGAAAATTTTTGCGCAATTGTCTGGTCATAGATATCACGAAGCGTTTCCGCATGCTTATTTCCATAATTGGTAATCTCCGTGTTTTCAAAAAATACAACCACCAGCAAATGAAATTTATTTAGTTTTCGGAGTATCGGCAGCACCCGTTCCATCGCATACATGCTTTCAAAATTGGTGTACAGGAAAAGTAAGCTTCTTCCCTTAACAAAATTCCGTACAGTGGTATATAACAATTCAAAATTCGCTTCACGATTTTTTTCCTTTTGCCGGTATAGTGAATCAAGAATTTTCTGAAGTTGCGGACGGCTACGCTCCGCCGGAAGTAACACATCTACTTTGTCTGAAAATGTGATCAAGCCGGCTTTGTCGGCTTTGTGTAATGCAATATTAGAAAGCACGAGACTCGTATTGATGGAGTAGTCGAGCAAGCTCAGGTCATCAAACGGCATGCGCATGCTCCGGCTATTGTCAAGAATAGAATAAACCTGCTGGGCGCGTTCGTCCTCGTATTGATTCACCATCAGGTCGGCTTTGCGGCTTGTCGCTTTCCAGTTGATGCTGCGATAATCATCCCCACGAACATAATTTTTAATTTGTTCAAACTCGTAACTGTGTCCGAGTCGTCTCAATCTCTTTATTCCCTGGAAATTTGAAATCCTGGAGAATGCCTTCAACTCCATGTTTTTCATCTGCAGAATAGATGGATACACCGGGACCATCACCCCTTCTCCGTATTTATTTTTCCGTTGCGCCAAACCGATCACGGATGTTATATATATATTAATACTTCCGAAAAAATATTCTCCACGCTTTACAGGACGCAGGTGATAGTGGATGATTTTTTTTTCACCGCGAAGGAATTTAAAGTGCATGGCGAAATCCCGTTTCTGAAACTGGAAAGGAATTTCATCAATCACCGTGATGTGAAGCGGCAACAGCGATTCATTGGCAAGAAAAATTTTGATATCGTTCTCATCTCCGAGCGACATGAGCTTCGATACCTGACGGCTGCAATTTATTTTCATTGTATTATTGAAAAGAAGATATACATCGCCTGCAAAAAAAATAACGCATGCGATAAGTAGCACTTTCGCAATGAGCAGCAACGCAGGAACCGCAAAACTGAAAATAAAAATGGCCACTACGATTCCTCCCGTAAGAAAAAATCGTTTCGACAGATATAGATTTTTAATGAGTCTGATCACCGCGGTACTTCTATGCTTTGAATTATTTCTTTGATGACGTCTTCCGAAACCAATCCTTCCATTTCCTTTTCAGGTGTAAGTATAATACGATGATTGAGGACGGGATACGCGACGAGTTGTATATCATCGGGTGTCACAAAATCACGGCCGTTGACAGCCGCCGTTGCCTTCGCTGTTTTAAGAATGGCGAGAGACGCACGCGGAGATGCGCCTAAGAACAAATCAGAATTGTTGCGGGTTGAATGAACAATCTTCGCGATGTAACTGATCAGGTCTTCTTTGATGTGAATCTTTTCAATGATGGCGCGGAATTTTTTCAAATCTTCTTTCGTCAAAACCTGTTTCACCGAATCGGCAACAGCGATTGAAAAATCTTCACTGAAACGCTGAAGAATCAGTTTCTCTTCTTCCAGTCCGGGATACTGCAACTTGATGCGGAAAATAAAACGATCGAGTTGTGCTTCAGGAAGTTTGTAGGTTCCCTCCTGCTCGATCGGGTTTTGCGTTGCGATAACGAAAAAAGGAAATTCAAGCTGATGTGTAAAACCATCGACTGTGATCTGGCGTTCTTCCATCACTTCAAACAACGCTGCCTGTGTTTTCGCCGGAGAACGGTTGATTTCATCAATCAAAATAATGTTCGAAAACACAGGGCCTTTGTTAAACATAAACTCCGACGTTTTCAGATTGAAGACAGATGTTCCGATCACGTCAGTCGGCATCATATCCGGAGTAAACTGGATACGCGAAAAATTCACCGACAATGTTTTCGAAAGTAATTTTGCCATCAGTGTCTTCGCGATTCCCGGAACACCTTCCAGCAATACATGTCCGCCGCTGAGTAAACCTGCCAGCATCAGGTCGATGGTAGTGTTTTGCCCGACAATCACTTTATGAATCTCGGCTTTCAATGCAAATACCGAAGCACTGAGTCGGGATAGTTCTTCCCTGTTCCGATTTTGTAAACTATTCTCAATGTTATTCTCCGGATTGTTTTCCGGCAGGTTCTCTAAATTGGTCTCTTCCATTTTCTATTTACAATTTTTATAAAATTTTTCTATGAGTTGATGAAATTCAATGAGCAGATCATTTGATGTATCGTTGTTACGTTCGATCCAGTTATACTTATGGAAAATAGTATTTATCTCTTCTTCCGGAATCTGCGATTTTACAGAAATCTTTTTAACAACTTCTTCATTTATTTTATTTGTCTGGATAAAATAACGATTGCGGAGGAATGCCTGGAACAATTTCATCTTGTGCATGCAGATCACTTTGTGATTCGATTGCTGGTAATACAGCTGGCTGATGGTCTTGATATATTCGAGCGATGTATTTGTATTCGGTTCGATGACAGGAATGACACGTTGTTTGCGTTTCCCGAAAAATACCATATACAAGAGAACCAGTAGCAGCGTAAGGTACCACGCCCATCGCAAACTTTCCTGTCCTAAGATATATTGCAGCGGGCTCTGGGATAATTTCAGATCTGAATTAAAATCCACATCCCCCGGCATTTTATTGTATTCATCCCACAGGATATTGCCTTTCGGAAGAAAAGAAAAAACATGCGATGCATATTCCAGATTTTTTTCTTTCGTCAGCGAATAATTGGTAAAGGCCAATGGAGTGGTATGCAGGAAAAAATTTCCCTTGCCATAACGTATCTTTACAAAATTGATATACTTCGTATCCATGCTTCCGAGTGCAACCGCGTTGTCATCGGTTCCGCAAAACACAGAACTGTCGAAATAAGACCATTCGTAACGGTATGGCAGATTGCGAAAAACATATGTGAATGGATACCCCCTTTCACTCCGGATGGAAGAAGAATAAAAATTCAGTGACACGATTGAATCTCTTTCCGAATTGTACTGTTCGTATTCTACATTCATACAGGTATCCTGAAGGAGACGCTGCAACAGGTCGGTCCACCGGTCGGTGCTTGAAATAAAAGCCGAACTTCCTTTGTCCACGAACGACAGCAACGCATTTATTTCCGATGAATCATAGCGAATCCAGCTTCCGATAAATACATAGTTTTCACGGTCGCGGTGGTTATTGCTCTCCAACGTTTCATGCAATGATTTTTTGAGTACGGTAAATTTATTTCCGGAAAAATAATTTTTTAGCATATCACCAATTACGTACCCGCCATACGGTTCTTTGCTTTCTATCTCATACGTTTCGTACCAGTTGAAACGCGATTTATTTTGCCGGAAAATAATAATCACAGCAATTAAAATCAATGCTGCAACTGCTATCAGAATATTCCGCCTTCCGTTTTTCATTCGCTTATGAGTCAGACAACGGGATTGAAGAGCCGTTCATTCGTTGATCCTTTATTTCAGAAATGAAAGAACTGAAGCGGGGATGGATGATTATAAAAATCTTCAGGTTCAATTCCGCTTCTCCATACCAGATCCGTTCAAAGAGGTTCGTAATCTCCCGGAAGTGATTGATGGCAGGGTTGTTCATCATCTCATACACATATTCACGATTGGTTTTTTCTCTCTTCCATTTGATAAGTTGATGCGTGGACAATTCCCGGATCGACATTAAATAATACATGCGGATGGCAAGCCGAAAGTTTCCAGCGGCAATCGCATCGTTGCAGATTTTTTCAAGATCAGAAACATGAATATCTTCTTCCTGCTGCGACGCTGAACTTACACCATCTCCTTTTATTTTTTTATCCGTGATAAAAATATTTCCGGCGAATACACGCGCAAGAAGAAAAATGAGCAGGGCCGCTACAAGAATAAACAAAATTGTTCGCGCGGCCCCGGAACCTGCAGGAAGATGAAATTCACCTTTCGCTTTATCAGTGGACGGGCCAATTTCTTTTGAGTAGTCGATGTTCTTCGTAATTTTTTTCCATTCCGCTTCACTGAATTCGTGTCTCATCACGGTGGCTGTATCCACGATGAAGCCGAATGACAAGCTACTCATCAAACAAAAAAGAAGCTGCAATAGGAGAAATTTTCGGTAGAACAATTTTCTCATTTTACCTTCACTCCTTTCTTTTTATTCGCGATGGTCTGAATTTTATCTTTTAATCCGTTGGCTTCATTCATCTCCAGCAACGAAAAATATACGATGCTATTCCCGGTCAAAATCATCGGGAAGATCAGGTTGATGCCGAGATAGGAAGTGAAAATCAGAGCCCATACAATAATTTTGCGAATAGTTTCCGGATTGAGACTGAGGTTCCAGTTGATAATTTCAAAATAGAACCAGATGAACGGAGAATCAACCATGAAAAAATAAATGACTCCGATTACTCCCAACATGATAAACAACCCGAATGTTTTGGATGGGGAAATATTAAACACAGAAAATGCGCGGGAAAAAGAACCGGCCAGACTTCTTCTCTCATAGTCTCGGATAAACAACCAGAGAATAAAAAACGGTGACACGCAGAGCGCGATCAGGATTGCAAAAAAACCAGGCAGGTAAAAAATGGTGTTGAATAAAAATACGATGACGGCCACTCTAAAAAACGTCAACAGCCGGAATACCGTTGTTTCTTTTTTCGACTTCACTTCTCCGTTAAAATAATTTTTCAGCATCCGCATCACAAACAAAATGTTTACTGAAAACATGATTGTATTAATCGCTATCATCCAGGGGAACCGGTCGTACTGAAAAAACCGGGAAGCAAAAAACCAGTCACGGCGTTCGAAACGGAATGACCCGGAAGACGCATTCACAATAACCGTCACAAAGGCGGCAGCCGCGGCAAGCAAGAGGATGAACCGGAACAGTTTCCCGAAATTCTTTTTGTAGAAAATAAAAATGTCCTTGAAAATTTCACCGTTGCTTTTGATGGCTAGAACATCCATGGTGTATTCAGTGGTTGCGGGAAGTTTTATTTCGCCGGCACCGGACGCAAACCCTCGCCTGCTTTTCACAAACGGATACCACACAAAATAGCCGAGAATAAAAATGAGTGAAAGAAAAATGATGGACCCCTTAACGATATCGGGCATCTCCGTATAACGTGTCATAAAACTTTCGATGATAGCTGCCATCACCACAATAGGAACAATGCCGATGAGAATTTTAAATCCGCGTCGCGCGCTGATCAGAAACGATTGCAGTCTGGAATATGTCCCGGGAAAAATCAGTCCTTTCCCCATGGTGACTCCGGCACCTGCCGCGATGATGATACTTGAAATTTCCAGTGTGCCATGCAACCATACGCTGAGGAATGAAGGAAGAAACAATCCGCGCTCGTAAAAAAAATACTGAAATGTTCCAACCATGATGCCGTTGTAGATCAGCATGAAAATAGTTCCGATGGCATAAAAAACTCCCAGTACAAACGTTGTAAAAGCGACGCGAATATTATTCAGTGTGATGCCGAGAAACATGTCGAGCCCGCTCGATTTTTTATACACCGCCATCGGATCGCCCTTCTTAATATTCTCGATAGTCATGTTCACGTACTCATTGCCAAGTATGACGCGCGGAAAGTGAGCATCGTTCGCGCTGGAGACAATACCGATGAGCAAAGCGATGACAAAAACAATCAATGAAAAAAATAAGTCTCGTCGTGCCTCGTAAATCAGCTGCGGCAATTCTTCTTTCCAGAAATGAATGAAGTGTTTTTTACTTTCTTTCTTATTTTTGTAGATGCGATAAAAAACCTGTTGGGCAATGTTGTTCAGGTAGAGGCGTACCGAACGATTGGGATAAAATGTACGCGAATAAGAAAGATCATCCGTTACCTGGATAAATAAATTGCTGAGTTTATCAGGATCTTTTCGTTCTTCGTGTAAAAGTTCTTCCAGTTCTGTCCACTTCTTTTTATTTTGCTCGATGAAATCCGTTTCGCGCATATTAAAAAAATAGATCTGGTAAAAATAGAAATATTTGGATGGATTCAAACAACTATTGAGTGAGAAGTAATTCGTTCCTTGTTCGGAGATTATTCATTCTGTCTTTTTCTGAACTAAAAACTAAAAACCAATAACTAATTTAATCATGCGAACCATTGAAATAACGACGACACAAAACGTTTCCATCGAGTATGAACTGGCCGCCATACGCGAACGAATCATTGCATTCATGATCGATTCCATCATCATGTGGACTTCTATCTTTATTCTGCTGATCGTCGTTGAACTTGCTACGACAGGCGATATGAGGCGATATGTTTTTTACATCGTGTGGGTTCCGATATTTTTTTTCTACACACTCTTGTCTGAAATTCTTGCCAACGGACAATCATGGGGAAAAAAAGCGATGGGAATAAAAGTGGTGAAGATCAGCGGCACAGAAGGCGGAGTGAGTGACTATCTTATCCGCTGGACATTCAGGATGGTGGATATTTATTTTTCGTTAGGATCAGTTGCCACGTTACTCATCAGCTCCACTGAAAAGGCGCAACGCCTCGGCGATGTGATCGCCAACACAGCCGTTATAAAAGTAAAACCGAAAAGTAATTTACGGCTGAAAGATATTATTAGGATCCGTTCTCTTCAGAATTATGTTCCGCAATATCCCGAAATCAAACACATGAGTGAAGCTGAAATGCTCGTGGTGAAAAATGTAATTGACCGGGCTAAGAAATATCCGAACACGGCTCACCGCGAAGCCGTGAACGATCTTGTAGAGGTGTTGCGGGAACGACTCAACATCACCGAACAGATAACCGAACCGATTGCTTTTCTTCGCACTGTCATCAACGATTATATTGTGTTGACGAGGTAAATGAAATTAGTTTTTCTTTACCCGTTAATCACCCGCGTTTTTGAAAGCCTGTCATGAAGACC
>JAYVZS010000058.1:0-13757 GCA_043783155.1 Bacteroidota bacterium
AAAATTCATTTCAAATATTTTCTATTGCACATGCTTCGACTTCGCTCAGCATGACCCCGCGCACGATGTCACCCTGAGCGAAGTCGAAGGGTGCGTGGGCTATATCATTTTCTCGCATAGAAATTTAAACAGTTTCTTACTTTTACAACAATCTATGAATGCCGAAAATTATTCTTCCATGATCAAATCCGAAGCACTTCGTCTCGGCTTCGACTTTTGCGGAATTTCCAAGGCGGATTTCCTGGAAGAAGAAGCGCCGCGCCTTGAAAAATGGCTGCTGCAAAACATGCACGGACGCATGAAGTACATGGAAAATTATTTCGACAAACGTCTCGATCCGCGAAAATTAGTTGACGACGCGAAGTCGGTGATCTCTATTCTCTACAATTATTATCCATCGCAAACACAACTTCACGATGATGCGCCTAAAATTTCGAAGTACGCTTTCGGAACAGATTATCATGTGGTGATCAAAGAAAAACTGAAAGAGCTTCTGCATTTTATCAATGAAAACATCGGCGAGGTAAACGGAAGAGTGTTTGTGGATTCCGCTCCTGTGCTCGACAAAGCATGGGCAAAAAAGAGCGGGCTTGGGTGGATCGGCAAGAACGCCAACCTCATCAACAAAAACAGCGGTTCATTTTTTTTCATCGCCGAAATTATTCTTGATCTCGATCTCGAATGCGATTCCGCGATCGAAGATTACTGTGGCACCTGCACGCAATGCATTGATGCCTGTCCGACAGAGGCGATCGTACAACCATACGTCGTTGACGGAAGTAAATGCATTTCCTATTTCACGATTGAACTGAAAGAAGAAATTCCGATGAACGTAAAAGGTAAATTTGAAAACTGGGCTTTCGGTTGCGATATCTGCCAGGATGTTTGTCCGTGGAATCGTTTTTCAAAACCACATCATGAAAAACAATTCGATATGAAACCGGCGTTGAATGAAATGACAAAACAACAATGGATGGAAATAACGGAAGATGTATTTAAGAAAATTTTTTCTGATTCGGCTGTGAAACGAGCCGGCTACAAAGGATTAAAAAGAAACCTGGAATTTCTCAGGACATCTTCCTGAATACATCGATGACTACGCTGTAATACGCCGCGAAAGTAGCCACACACCAGATCTTCAACAATCGTCTTTCGTCTTTCTTTAAAAATCGTACGGCCTTGGTAAGTTCTTTTCTGAAAAGGTTTTTGTCAAAACTAACCTTGGTGAGAATCTGCTTGGTGTATTCGAACATACGAACAGGTTTTGGTTTTGGAAGTGCTAAAGTAACATTCTTACAAACGTGTGTCAAGCAAAATAATTGTGAACCTGACACTTTTTTTCAACCGTTTTATTTTCAGTCGTTTTACTTTGTCATGAAACCGTCTGTTTTTCGCTCCATCGAAACGAATTCTGTTGCAATCCTGCAAGGTCAATCACCCGGTCAACTACGGTAGCAGCGGCCTGTTCGATGGTAGCAGGTTTTGAGTAGAATGACGGTGACGCGGGACAAATGATGCCACCGGCTTCCGTAATTGTTTTCATGTTGTTAATGTGGATGAGACTGAGCGGAGTATCGCGCGTAACCAGAATAAGCTTTCTTCTTTCTTTCAGGATCACATCGGCAGCACGCGAAATCAGGTCGTTGGAAATGCCGGAGGCGATTCGTGCCAGCGTCCCCATCGAACAGGGACAGATGATCATCGTATTGAACTTTGCTGAACCAGATGCGAAAGGTGCAAAGAAATCATCACGCTTATACATTTTGAAAGAACTCTTTTCAAAATCTGAATTTTCAAGCTCATATTTCCAGACGTCTTTTGCATTGTCAGACATCACCACTCCTACTTCTTCAATCTGTTCGTGTAATTGCTGAAACTTTTCCATCAGCAACTTTGCATACACCGAACCGCTGGCCCCGGTAATACCTATCACTATTTTATGCTTCATCGTCATGAAAGATAAGAAAATAATTAAGAAGAAGACGATTTGCGCGACAATCTTTTTTTCATCACGAAGTTAAAGCACCACAACCCGATGAACGCGCCAATAGCATCAGCAATGGCATCTCGTATATCACCAGTGCGGTGAATGAATAAATATTCCTGAAGTATTTCGATGATCACACCATAAACGACACTGAATATGATCGCCCAGAATTTCGGATTGCTTTTCAGGAAGCTGATGGCATCCTGTTTCAGAAATCCACTGATGAGCAAATAACACAGCAGGCCAAAAATAAAAAGATGAACAAGTTTATCGGGGCGAAGCCAATCCAGAAAATCGAGACGTGGTAATTGATCACCGGGAATGCCACAAATAATCAGGATAAAAAGCGCCCACAACAAAGCAGGCAAAAGAGGTTTTAAAAACATACCGAAAAAATTTCTATGCACTTACACCTGTTGTCTTGCGGTACTCAGCAGCCGACAACAAGGCATTCACATCAGCAGGATTTTTCATTTCAACACGCACCATCCAGCCCTCACCATACGGATCTTTGTTTACAACTTCGGGACTACCTTCTAAGTTTTCATTTACCGCAATCACTTTTCCGGCAATGGGCATAAAAAGATCAGACACCGTTTTCACCGCCTCCACTGTACCGAACACAGCTTCAGCATCAAGCGATTCTCCCTCTGATTCAATATCAATGTACACGATGTCGCCCAATTCGCTTTGGGCAAAATCAGTGATGCCGATAGTCGCGATCGCACCATCCACACTAATCCATTCGTGGTCTTTTGTATACTTCAGTTCTTCTGGAAAATTCATGATGAATGTATTTTGGTTCAAACCTAATTTAATTTTCTCACATGACCAATAATGTCTAAATAGTTCTTGGTTTTTAGTTCTTAGTTAGGGCGAACTAAAAACTAAGAATTTATTGTGTCAACGTAAACCTCAGACTGATTCCTGCATTTACATTGGAACTTGGATAAGAGGAAGAAACAAACGGATTGTTGATCGACTTATCAAAAAATGCTTTCACATTAAACCGTTCGTTCACGGCATAATCTGCCGAGAATTTATACGAAATAGTTTCCGTTCCGGCACTGGGCTGATTGGTTCCTTCGATCAGTTTCCGGATGATGGTTCTGTTATCACGCAATGTGAAATCTGCTTTCAGATTCAACGGGTTCGAAAGTTTTTTCTTTCCTCGCCCGGTTTTGATAAACGGCAAAGTGAATTTTTGAATTTTATAACCGAGACCAATTGTGTATTCTGTACCGCGAATTTCCGTTACCTGGATATTGGAGTAAGCAAGTGTAAGTGTACGATCGCGTTTGTATTCAAAGCGGGTTTGTAAACTGTTCTTCCAGGTCATTTCAATTCCAATGAGAGGAGCAAACTGCTCTGAAATTGTTATTTGTTGAACAGCATATTGCGGGATGAAATTATGAATTGTATCCCTTGCAGCAGAATTCCCGTTCTCTTTTACAAATTCAAGATTCTGGAGAAACGAATTTACACTATAGGTAGAACGGTAACCATGCGTAATGCTGACTGACTGAAAATATTTCTGAGCCCATTTCATCTTCGAAATACCATCGTATGTAATCCGCCAGTTCGGCAACGGTGTTTTTGGAAACTGATTTACAAGCGATGTAGATGGAGTTTTGCCAGAATACGCAGCTAGAAATGAATAGGTAAGAACATCCTGTTGTGTGGCTCCATATCCCGCATAATACCCGGAGTCAATGGTACCGGGTGCATTCGGATTCAACGACGAAAGAATTCTTGAAAATTCTTTTCTGAATTCACTGAACTTTGTGAAATTCGGATTTGAATAATCTGCATTATCAGCAATAAATGCAGTGTTAAGTGTCAGGTACGACATCGTAAAATTTCCTGATTCAGTCGGGCTATATTCCTGGAACTTTCCATCTGTATTCGCCTTGTAGTAGCCGCTGTGCGTCAATGTAAAATTTCTGCTTGCTGTCAGATCAATTTTGAAATTCTTAAACGGTTCAACGGTTGTCCTCGCACTGAAATTTGTTAAATGACTTGTTGTAAAGTTTGAATTCAGCGATGTGTCGTTGGTGAGCCACTGATAATGAGCGGCTTTATTTAAAATGTCGTCACGGTTTTGCTGCAACCCGAACACATAACCCCATCCCGGAGCCGTTGATGACAGAGCACCAGCGCCACTGTTCGGGTAATGATAATTGAAATCATTTCCAAGCAATTCGGGTTTACCGAAAAAGCCCGGTAACGACGTACTGTTGGTTTCTGAATAAGCAAATGAAGCGGTCTTGACACTCATCAGGACACTCGCCAATCCCTTGAATACAGGTTCCAGAATATTGGGCGGCACTTTCAGTGTCGAATCCTTCTTAGCACCTGGTGGAGGTTTCGGAAGTTTCGGTTGCTTAACAGGATCTGGTTTGGGCTTGCCGGCCTCCTGATTTATTTTTTTAAAAAAAGGAATTTTATTGTACAAGCTTACGAGGTTGAGGTTACCATTGACGGAGATCGTCTGTGAGTTTGCAATGGTATTTGCTACTCCGGGATTCACCCCATAAACACTTCTTGCAGTATCCAGCAATGCAAGCGGACCCGCCGTCCAGGTATAATCTCCTCCATAACTGGTATTCATCGTCACCCAATCAACGAGAGGAATTTTACTTAACGGAACATTATAGGTGACTCTTGCAGCATGATGATAATTCCTCAATCGTCCGAGATCTCTTAAGTTCCGAAGAATGGAATCTTTTTCGGCCCGCGTATCAATCCTTCCGGGAGGTTCGTCAATAGTAGCTTCCGCGCGCGCATCAAAATCAAACTTCACTGATTTGGTAAGGTCGTACTTCAGACCGTACTGACGTGTCATCTTGTAAGTTTTCGCGAATGTTGTATCGAGTGGAAATCCTAGACCGCTGTTATCGCGTAGTTTTGTTTCGGAATACGTTCGTTCGAGACTGACCAGCATCGATAACTGAGACGGAGATGTATTAAAGTTGAAGTCCTTGATCAGTTTCAGGAAGGGAGAATTTAATCCTTTTGTTTTCGCGAAAGGGGTTACCGGTTTCGGAGTCATGCTGAAATTATATCCGACGGCTGCCTGGTGCGTTCTCGCTGAACTGAATTCAATATTCGAATTACTCTGAAATTGCTCTGTGTATGCATACGTGAAATTCAGATTCTCCACATCGTAGATATGCGATTTCGGTTTGGGCCCTGTCTTATTCTTTTTAACATTTGTGAAGTTGATACTTTTCCGCATGGTATAATCCTGTGCGGCCGAATTAATCGCCTTCCTTACGCTGTCGTTGGGAGCTGCGTCGAGGCTTCTCTGGAGCAACACATCAGGATCAAGCGGGTTGTATTGCGGATCAATGAATGCTTCTGAGTAACCGAAGAACATCGGAATTTTTATTCCTGATTTTTCAGGTAAAAATTTTCCCAATTCAATGGAGGTTGAAAAATCGTAGGACGTCTTATTTACTTTATCACGTTCACTCACTTTCTTTTCTATGCTTCCCCACCCCGCCGTACTGTGATTTCCTACAAGCGTCATGGTACCCAGATCTGCAAGTTTCGCTGTTACCCTTGCTGTGGATGCCCATCCACCTTGTTCATCGAAATCGGAAAGCCGTAATTCATTCACCCATATTTCACCGCATAGTTTTGCTCCTGTCCCTGTGGTTGATTTCGGATTCCTAACACCGATCATCATGGCACGTACATTACTGAGGTTGGGAGAACCTTTGATCGTAATTCTATTCGCGCCATCAGGAACAGAAAACGGTGTGAGCAAGCCGATCGTGTGATTCGACTGCATGGCGCTGTTGCGAAGCAACTTGGCATTGATCAGGTTGTCGAGCACGATTTCCATACTGTTGCTTGCCGGCCATATTTCATCCGCATTCTTTGTATTGAAAGGTGTAATGGTCAGCGGAACTTCGTACTCATAATAGTTATCGCTGAAGTCGCTTCCCAGCCGGATGAAGCAGGTAAGATCTCCGTAACGCAGCGCATCGCTTCCTTCCAATGATTCCGCATGAACAAACATTTTCAGTTTTTTGTAAGACCGAATGTCCACCTGTGTTGTCTTGTAAGCTGCCCGTGCATCTCCGTCAGCAAGATTACAGACACGAAGCACCAACGATTGTTCATTGAGTGTCGCTAATTGTGATGCTGAAATATCCCGCTCTTTATCAATTCCGGGAGGTAACACATAAGGAACCGGAACACGGCTTCCATTTTCTTCAATGCTTACCGATGTAACGTCAAATGTAGTACTGCCGGGAACTTCGGGTGTAGGACTGTATTCGCCGGGTGCAAGAAGCGACAAATTGTATTTCCTCCACTCACCTCTCAGCAACTCAAGTTGTGCAAATCGACAAATGACAGGTGAATCAAATCCTTTCATAAACATCCGGATGAACTGAATATTCTTAAAGTTATCCAACCCGTTTACAACCTTTTCCGGTTGTTGAATCGGAATTTTATATTGGTACCAGGTAATGCTACTTGTCGTTCCGTTGGCAAGCTGAACAGATGACTGAATTGAATCTGTCAGGTAGTTCTGACCGATAACCGGACGAGGCCTGATATGCATTTTGTATTGAAAGTATGCTTCATCCGTTTGCATGTTATTGTCCTTGTTAAAATCCTCTACATCGGGAGTTTGCGTCGCTTGTGAAAAATATCCATCAATCAATATTGAACCGGGAGAGTTTCCTTCAACACCATTATACCGTTTGTAACGCTCCAGTGGCTTCGTGTCATTATTATTGTATGTATTGGATTGATAATACGAATAATCATCAGCGGAAGGATCGTTAAATGCATTCAGGTAAGGAACCGAGGAAGTTCCTCCGAAGGCAGCAGAGAGCTTTGATAAATAAGGAGCATTAAAAAATGTTTGCTCATCAGCATCGCTCAATCCATCATACCCCACATCCTGAAGTTTTTGATTCGTAGTATTACCATCAAAATTAGCCGTGATGGAGGTATTGATTGGGTACCTTCCCCAATGAGTTGAACCGGTTGTGTTGCTTACCGGCGGAGGTAAACCGTTTTCAAAACTCTTTTTCCCATCACGCAAAACATCTTCTGAGATGGTACCGAGATCAAAATACAAATCCCCTCCATTTCCGGAATTAGGACTGTTCGCTGCAAATGGATCCATCATCCAGAACTGGATAAACTCAATGTTGGATGCTTCAAAATCCGTTGATTCAATTTTACGCATGATGCCTCCCCAGCGGCTTTTCGGATTTTTAAGATGCCCCGTCAATGAATCCAATCCGGCGGAAACCAGCGTTTGTGTGACATCAAAATTATAAGGACCACGCTCCTCCGGATAAAAAGCAAGGTTCGTACATGTTATAGTGGATGGCCCGTTCGGCTGAGATTTATTAGGAAAAATTTCGGCCTGCGGAATTTCCCTTACGTAGTTATTGCTTTGATCATTTGAGTTGATGTTACCCGGAGTGTTATTGTTGTTGTGTTGAAAAAGAGGATCTACATAGTACCAGGCAATTCTGGCCCTGTTAAAACCCGCCGGCAAGCTATCGATCAAATTACCTTCGGGAAATAAATCGGTTTGTCCTTGTGGAACACTGGCAAGATACCAACTACCCGGGTTCTTGATGTCAAGCGGTGTGATAGCTCCTTCGAAGTCATCAACGTAAGACGTTCCGGAAGATCCAATCGCGTTTGAGTGACCTGGAATTAACTGTGCGAACTCCCCGCTTACGGTAATGGTAGAGATTTCTTTTGTGTTGTAAAAAGGAAGCGCGTCAAGCATCTTCGTAAGAAAGCGTGAATCCGTTCTGTATGTTCCATCAACACCCCAAACGGTATTTGAAATCGGTTCATCACCGATGTTTACCTTTTGCGTCAGCGGTTTTTCGCTGAGATGCAGGAATGTGCCTCCGACCGAAAAATCTTTGTTGACGTAATAATCAAAACGGCTGCCGATCATGGTTTTCGTTTGCAGATTGAACAATGAATTGCTCTCGAGGTTAATTTTAATCGGAGTGTTTGATTTCAAGTATCCTTCGTTGATAATTTTTAAACGACCTAAGTTGTAATCAACGGTGTAGTCTGCATTTTCCTTCAGTGTAACACCACCGGCTGTAACGGTAACGGAACCGGGTGGAATGTTGGCGGCATTTAATGGTATATCGGAACCCGCCGATGAAGTATATTTTCCTTTCAGACTGAATTTATTTTTCTCGGGCTGTTGTTGTGCAAGTGTTTTGGTTGAATCGTACAACGCATCGTATGCATAAAAATCTGCCAGTGACTGATCAGCAGGGTAACAGAATTTCGTTCGCAGGAATCTCCCAAACGGTTCACGTACAGGAAAAATAATTTTCCCGCTTTGCATGTTGATGGTAACGCCGTCAATCATATCAAACACTCCATCCGGTTGCGGATCCTTGTTGCTGTTCAGTTGATCCAAATTAAGAAGTTTGATGAGCGCAATTCCTTTCACGTTGGAGCATCCCTGGGGAATGTAATTCACATTGGTACCAATCTGATCATCCTGGTAAACCACATCGAGTCGAAAATCTTTTGCCTGAATGCTATATCCGCCAAGTGAATAAACATTTTTCATCATCAGGCCCCACGTATAAAACCGTGGATTGATATTGGTTCCTTTCAACAACTTCACAAAAAGTGCCTGGTTACCGGTAGCTAAACCACTGGTAGAAAGCTCACCGACATGATATATTTTTCCATTCGCAGTATATTCATACGATACACCAAGCACCTGGTCTGAGTTCAATGCTACATTGAGGGAGATATAACCAAGACGGGAGTTAAATGAATATTCTGCCTGTGTAAGAAGGCGTGCCTGCGTAACGGTTTCATAATTTCTTTTCGATCTGAAATTATCACTTAACGCAAAGGGACCCAAATACGGATCCACATTTGAAATATCACGGATCAAACTGTCAATATTCGCACCCAATGCACTGAATAAATTGTTAGAAGCATTGTCTGGTAAAACGTATGCCGGATTCGAACTGTTTATCTTTGTTTGTAAAGGATCATAATGGTATTCACCGAGATCGGCGAACGCAACCACATTGCGGTTTGTTTGAGTCGCGCTTCCTTTATTCGTTATCCAAACTTCAATTCGTGTAATGTTAACAGGAGATGTAATGTGAGTGAGGTCATGAAGAAAATTGTCGTAGTTGTCTTTGAAATATTGCGCCAGAAAGAAATGCTTGTTTGCTTCGTACTGGTCGGCTTTGATATCAAACGTTTGCGTTTGCGCTCCGCCCTGCACTTCAATGGTAGATGATTTTCCTTTCTGTTGCGAGAATACACTGGTAACCGTGAGAGCACCGAACTGAAGCTGTGTTTTTATTCCGAACAAACTCTGGCTTCCCTGGATCAGTTGGCTGTTAAGTGGTAATGTAACGTTACCGGCTTCAATCTTTTTGATGATATCATCTTCATAACCGGTGTATTCGAGCTTCATTTTATTTTCAAAGTCGAACGTCGCTTCTGTGTTGTAATTAGTCTGCAACTTTAACTTGTCGCCGATGTTGGCAATCACATTCATTTGAATTTTTTCCTTGAAGTCGAATGTGGTAACGGTTCGCTGATTTTCCGGAAGTGCCGGATTCTGATTGTTAGAAACATTGGCGGCAAAAATTAATTCAGCAGAACCCTGCGGACGAATATCGATGGTATTTCCTCCGAAGATGCGATCGAAAATAACACTGTTGATGTGTATCTTAGGAGCAAACGCCTGCTTCTTCGTTTTATCATCTTCAGATGAACGCTGAAGCCAGTAATTTTTTGTTGATTTCTTAAATTCATGATCAACGAATTCATCAAAACTCATGTAAGAAGGATTCCGGTAAAACATGTTTCCGATGTTCTGGTTGATGTTGTATTGGTTCTGATCGGGATCGTATTCAACCTTCGTTTTGATGTTTGCCGGATCCTGCATATACATAGGATTATCATGATGCGGTTCTGAAAACGGATCTGCGTGATAATCATGAAAGGGATAACGAAGACTGTCTGAATCCGGAGCGGCTTCAACCATGCTTTCAGAAACAGGCCTGTAGTGCATATTGCCGGCAGGTTTTCCAACACCCCACGCAGCAGTAAGTACCGAAAAAATACCTCCAATACCGAAAAAATATTTAAGATAGTTTTTCAAACACCAACTTTTTTATTTCGACATGTGAGTGGGAACCAACCCGAAATTACCTGTAACCGCATATTTTTCAAAGGCCCTAAAATAGTTTTTTACTTCAATTAATTTATGTGCGGTATCAAAGAGATTTCAATGCCTGCCTGATAATTTCCTCCACTGGTAATTCAGCACCATTTGCTTTCAAAATCGTATTCAGCGTTTTATCGACTGCGATCTTCGTAAAACCTAATGTAAGCAATGCACTCATGGCTTCATCTTTTACTTTTAAATGCGAAGTAACTCCCGGCACGATGCCATCTTTCTTCAATTTATTTTTCAATTCAAGAATCGCACGCAACGCTGTTTTTTCACCGATGCCTTTGATCGCTTGTAGCTTATGTGCATCTTCATTTACAATACATTCCTGTATTTCAGCCGGGTTCATGGATGACAGCATCATACGCGCTGTATTGCAGCCGATTCCGGAAACAGAAATAAGATTCCGGAAGAGTTTTCTTTCCTCTTCATCAGCGAATCCGTATAACGTATGTGCATCCTCAGTTATTTGAAGAAAAGTGAAAATTTTACAGGATTCTTTCTCCGTGATTTTCGAGAATGTGTGTAACGAAATATTAACAAAATAACCCACGCCTCCACATTCAAGAATGATGTATGCAGGATTTTTTTCAATGAGCCGGCCGTTAAGATGATTGTACATTGGGTAATTATTGTTGAGAATTTATGTTTACTGCCAGAACCATCGAAATATGATTTGTATTTTGATTGTTCGGGGAGCGAATGTACGAATCCGGATAGAAATAAGGAGGGCTGTTAATAAGATTGAATCTCTTATCTGACTCTTCAAAAATTTGCCAACAGTTGAGCATTCAAAAAGAAAAAAGACGTCCCGCAAAATTGCAGAACGTCTTCATTAATTTTTATGATCCGGTGGATTAATACCTGTAGTAATCCGGTTTATAAGGACCTTTCTGTTCTACGCCAATGTATTTTGCCTGTTCAGGAGTAAGTTCATCCATCTCCACTCCTATTTTCGCAAGATGTAGACGCGCTACTTTTTCATCGAGGTGTTTAGGAAGCGTGTACACTTTATTTTCGTAGTTGCCCGTGTTCATCCAAAGCTCAAGCTGAGCAAGTGTCTGGTTCGTAAACGAGTTCGACATCACAAAGGAAGGATGCCCCATCGCGCAGCCGAGATTCACCAAACGTCCTTCAGCAAGAACAATGATGTCTTTGCCATCAAGTGTATATTTATCAACCTGAGGTTTGATGGTATCTTTTGAATGACCATAGTTCTTATTCAACCATGACATGTCAATTTCATTGTCGAAGTGGCCGATGTTACACACAATCGCGTTGTGCTTCATGCTTTTGAAATGCTCTGCTGTGATGATCTGGAAATTTCCTGTTGCAGTAACAATGATGTCAGCTTCCTTCACCGCATCTTTCATTTTTTTCACTTCATACCCTTCCATGGCTGCCTGTAATGCGCAGATCGGGTCAATCTCCGTGACAATTACACGAACTTTCGCTTCTTTCAATGATTCGGCAGAACCTTTTCCTACATCACCGAAACCGGCAACCACAGCTACTTTTCCGGCAAGCATTAAATCAGTCGCACGACGAATTGCATCTACCAGCGATTCACGGCAACCGTATTTGTTATCGAATTTTGATTTGGTAACAGAGTCATTTACGTTGATAGCAGGAACAGGTAATGTTCCCTTTTCCATTCTTTCATACAAGCGGTGAACACCGGTAGTCGTCTCTTCTGAAAGGCCTTTGATCCCTTTGATCAACTCAGGATATTTATCAAACACCATGTTAGTAAGGTCACCGCCATCATCGAGAATCAGGTTCAATGGGTTGCGGTCTTCTCCGAAGAAAAGAGTTTGCTCGATGCACCAATCGAACTCTTCTGCATTCATTCCCTTCCATGCATACACTGAAATACCGGCAGCGGCAATGGCAGCAGCAGCATGATCCTGTGTAGAAAAAATATTGCACGAAGACCAGGTAACCTCAGCTCCAAGTTCTACAAGGGTTTCAATAAGAACAGCTGTCTGAATAGTCATGTGCAGGCATCCCGCTATACGCGCACCTTTTAAAGGTTTTTTCGCTCCATATTCTTTACGCAACGCCATCAGTCCGGGCATTTCATCTTCAGCCAGCTTGATTTCCTTACGGCCCCATTCAGCCAATGAAATGTCCTTTACTTTAAATTTAACGAACTTGTCAACAGTAGTTTGTCCCATTTTTAAGATTATTTTTGTTTTATGGCGCAAAGATAAGGATAGGTCTCAGAAGTGCAAAACTTTGGACATAAGATTTGAGATGTGAGACATGAGATCATATCCAAAAGATAAGAATAAAGAGTCATGAGAGGGAGGTGAAAAATTTAGCAACTTGCGGCACCTTTCAAGAAGTAAAAATGCCTCTCAATTTTCAGAAACGTTCAGAAGACTTTCAACTCGGAATATGGAGGATGGACGAATCGTTCGATGAGTTGCTCCGGATGCTGGTACTTAATGAGCCCGATCGGAATGTGTTGAACACCTTTAAAAGCGAATACCGAAAACTTGAATGGCTCACTACCCGTGTACTTCTGAAAGAATTCCTGGCTTCTTCTGAAACTGGTTCTATTGTATATGAAAGCAACGGGAAGCCCCGGTTGGTGAATTCATCCTTGTCAATTTCCATTTCTCACACAAAAAATTTTGTCGCCCTGCTGATCGCAAAAAGTGCCAGTGCCGGCATCGACCTTGAAACCATTCAACCGAGGATTGAAAAAATCGCGAAGAAATTTGTAACGAAGCAGGAAGAAATTTTTATTGACGAGAATAAAAAACAGAACTACCATCATGTGATCTGGGGAACCAAAGAAGTGTTGTTTAAAATTTACGGCAAAGGAGAATTGAATTTTTTAGAACATCTTCATGCTGAAAAATTTATATTGAAAGATACCGGGGAGTTAACGGGAAGAATTACAAAAGATGATTTCAAAAAGGAGTACAGAATTTTTTATGAGAAACTCGACAACCTGATGCTGGTGTATGCGCTGGATAATTAATTACCAATTTACCAATGTTCGATTGAACATTCGTAAATTGGTAATTCAACAACCATTCTTACCTTTGATTTTCAATGAACCTCTCTTCAAAAATTCTTCGCGATAAAAAAGACGGCAGAAAAAACTTTGCCGTATTGGTTGATCCCGATAAAACCCAGGCGCGCAAGTGCGAAACGCTTGCACATGAATCACAGCTTGCCGGTGTCGACATGATCTTTGTCGGCAGCAGCTTGCTTACTAATAACAACCTCGACGACTGCATAAAAATTCTCAAGGCGAATTGCAACATCCCTGTTGTTTTATTTCCCGGAAGCACGATGCAAATCAGTGTATATGCTGATGCTGTTTTATTGCTTTCACTTATCAGCGGAAGAAACGCCGAGATGCTGATCGGCAAACAAGTGATTGCAGCTCCTCTGCTGAAAGCCAGCGGACTTGAAATTATTTCGACCGGTTATATGCTGATTGATCCGGGTCATGCGACATCGGTGAGTTACATGAGCAATACGATTCCGATTCCGCACGACAAAAATGACATTGCTATGTGCACCGCT
>JAYVZS010000059.1:0-33960 GCA_043783155.1 Bacteroidota bacterium
ACAACCAACTGCGTTCAGTTGGTGTTTGGTATATATTCCGGATGTAGTATAAGTTGTTCCGTTTGCTGCCCAGGTATAACTATCACAAACATCTGCGGAACTACTTGAACTACTTGTCTGATTAACCGTGAGGTGAGTATGAATAACACTGTCACAACTCAATGAAGAAATTAGAGTCGCAGTGTAATCACCCGCAGTAGAAGTTGATCCTCCACCCGGTAATGAATAGCTTTGATTGCTGCAGATCACAGGAAAAACATCAAGATTATAAGTTGGATTCAGAGTAAGATGTGTATGTATGGTACTGTCGCAACCAAGAGAAGATGCCAGGGTCGTGTCATAAATACCGGCTGCAGAGGTTAACCGTCCGCCAGGTAATAAGTAGCTTTGATTATTACAGATCGCATTAAACACTGTAAGATTATAGGTAGGATTTACTTTTACAATTGCTGAGCCCGTTTTATCAGCTGCAATTGCCGTACAGTTGGCGTCCACTAAAGTTGCAATCGTATAAGTCGAATCTGCAATCGGTGATACACTCACCGTTATAGTTGGCAAAATGCCGCTGAACGATTTTCCATTGCTAAGCGCACCGCTGATGGTACCAACCCCCGTAACCGTCAAAGTCAATGTTACACTTTGACCTTTACAGATTGTTGTGGATCCGCTGATCACTCCGGTTGGACGTGCGTTCACAGTAACAGCAGATGTTGTCTGGGAACAATTTGGTACAGTGCTGCTGGTAAATGTGAACGTAGAACTTCCGCTCGTTATGCCTCCTGCAATACCGCCATTTGTCACAGAAGCAACCGCCGGAGTATTGCTCACCCATGTTCCTCCTGTGGTCGGTGATAATGTTGTTGTTGCTCCCGTGCAAATTGCTGTGGCTCCTGTAATGTTCACCGTTGGACGAGCGCTTACTGTAACCGCGAGACTTGTTGCAATTGGAGTATAGCCCACTGTTAAAACAGGGGCATTTGCCCCTCCTGAAAAACCGAAAAATGTATAAATAGCTGTTCCGTTTCTGGCCAGACCAAGAGCAATATATCCCGGGGAGACTATCTTACTTTGAATATCAGTATTTGCTATAGAATTAAGAATCAGTGTTAAGGTTCCTGTATTATTCCATGTTGTTGAGCTATAATTCGTACCGGATCCTTGAGCACCAATTGTATTATATATCGTCGAACCGGTTGAACTGACAGGATTAAGGTTTAAAGGTTTAACATCGTTCGTTGCACCGCTTAATGTTGGACTTCCATTATTTACAAGAGCAAGAGTTGATGATGTAATGATAGAACCAGCAGGGAGCGAACTCAATGGAAATTTAATAAATCCTCTTCTCTCTACGCCTGCGGTAAATACGCTACATTGCATATCTCCGCTAGTTAATGATCCGCTATTCGTAACGTACCCGGTATTGTTAGTTGCGTTTAACGGATTAATGCTTATTGTCTGAGCAACACTGCTGTTTCCACAAAGATTATTTGCAACCACAGTGATATTACCATTCTGTCCGGCATTTCCTGATGTTACAGTTATCGAAACCGTTCCTTGACCTGATGTTATAGACCATCCTGTTGGTACTGCCCAGGTATAACTTGTTGCAGTAGCAACCGGCGAAATGCTATATACAAGGCCTGCGGTATTTGGACATGTTGGCGTAGTTCCCGTAATCGCTCCGGGTGGAGCCGGGTAATCAACCAGTGATACTGTTACGTCAAATCTTGTAACGCTCTCACAACTAGAAATCGTTTGACTCGCATAATAATGTGTTCCACTTATAAGGACGGTTGACGTTGCAAGTGATGATCCGCCGCTTGCAGCAGCATACCACAATATACCGGATCCCGTTGCAGTAAGATTGGCTACCGTATTAGTGCTGTGTATACAGAATATCTGCGGAGTGGTCGCTGTAGGTGCAGAAGGATTAGAGACAATCGTCACAGTTACCTGGAATCTTGCAGAACCCTCACAACCTGAAACAGTTTGAGATGCATAATAAGAACTGCCATTGACAAGTGCAGTAGAAGTGCTAAGTGATACACCACCGAAAGAGGCAGCATACCATTTAATATTGCTTCCCGTTGCTATCAGATTGGTAACAGTTGGATTGCTCGCAACACAAAACGATTGTGTTGCTGAACCTGTCGGTGCTCCCGGAGTCGTAGTCACGGTTGCAGTTACGTCTAACCTTGAAATACTTTCACAACCCGATACCGTTTGCGTTGCATAATAATGGATACCATTTACAAGAGTTGTAGAGGATGAAAGTGCTGTTCCGCCACTGGAGGCAGCATACCATTGTACACCTGATCCGGTGGAACTTAAATTAGCAACTGTAGGGCTATTAGCAGAACAGAATGATTGGGGAGAAGGTCCGGTTGGTGCAGACGGCGATGTAACCACAGTTGCCGTTACATCAAATCTTGTTAAACTCTCACAACCGGTAGCAGTTTGAGAAGCATAGTAATGAGTTCCATTCACTAAAGCGGTCGAGGTCGCAAGTGCACTTCCGCCACTTGCAGCAGCGTACCAGAGGATACCGGTTCCGGTTACAGCCAGATTAGCGACTGTAGGATTCGCTCCGGAACAAAATGTCTGTGATGCTGAACCCGTCGGTGGAGCAGGATTTGAATTAATTGTAACCGTTACATCCAATCTTGCAGACCCTTCACAACCCGAAACAGTTTGTGACGCGTAGTAATGAGTAGCACCGGTAAGGGCCGTGGAAGAAGAGAGTGCCACGCCGCCAAACGAAGCAGCATACCATTTAATCCCTGTTCCTGTCGCTGAAAGATTAGCCACAGTGGGGTTACTCCCGGTACAGAACGATTGGGATGCAGAACCGGTTGGCGCACCAGGAGTAGTAACGATTAATGCAGTCACGTCTAATCTTGAAGTACTTTCACAACCCGAAACAGTTTGGGATGCAAAATAATGAGTGCCATTGACAAGAACTAGGGAAGATGAAAGCGCTGTTCCGCCACTGGAAGCTGCATACCATAGAACACCCGTTCCGGTAGAAGATAAGTTCGCGACAGTGGGGCTATTTGCCGAGCAGAATGATTGAGAAGCAGGACCTGTAGGGGCTGACGGAGTCGTAGTCACAATAACAGTTATATCCAATCTTGAAGTACTTTCACAACCGGCAACGGTTTGCGAAGCATAATAATGAGTTCCATTTACTAAGGCGGTTGAGGTCGCAAGTGCACTTCCGCCACTTGCAGCAGCATACCAGAGGATACCGGTTCCGGTTACAACCAGATTAGCGACTATAGGATTCGCTCCGGAACAAAAAGTCTGTGATGCTGAACCGGTCGGTGCAGCAGGATTGGAATTAACTGTAACCATTATATCCAATCTTGCAGACCCCTCACAACCTGAAACGGTTTGTGATGCGTAATAATGAGTCGCATCTGTAAGAGTCGTGGAAGAAGTTAGTGCCACGCCGCCAAACGAAGCAGCATACCATTTAATCCCTGTTCCCGTCGCTGCAAGATTAGCCACAGTGGGGTTACTCCCGGTACAGAACGATTGGGATGCAGAGCCGGTTGGCGCACCAGGAGTAGTAACGATTAATGCAGTCACATCTAATCTTGAAGTGCTTTCGCAACCCGAAACAGTTTGGGATGCAAAATAATGAGTGCCATTGACAAGAGCTAAGGAAGATGAAAGTGCTGTTCCGCCGCTGGAAGCTGCATACCATAGAACACCCGTTCCGGTAGAAGATAAATTGGCGACTGTTGGGCTATTTCCTGAGCAGAATGATTGAGAGGCAGGACCTGTAGGAGCTGACGGAGTCGTATTCACAGTTACAGTTACATCCAATCTTGAAGTACTCTCACAACCGGAAACATTTTGTGAAGCAAAATAATGGGTGTTGTTTACAAGAGCTGTTGAAGTAGTGAGAGCACTTCCTCCGCTGGATGCTGCATACCACAAAACACTAGTTCCTGTTGCAGTTAAGCTGGCGACGGTAGGATTAACAGCAGAACAAAATGATTGTGATGCCGAACCTGCCGGAGCCAATGGAATAGACGAACCTACAGTTGCTGTCACATCAAATCTCGCAGAACCCTCGCAGCCGGAAATTGTTTGCGAAGCATAGTAATGCGTACCATTTGTAAGCGCAGTTGACGTTACTAAAGCAGAGCCACCACTGGAAGCTGCATACCATAATATAGTTGATCCGGTTGCTGTCAGATTCGCAACTGTCGGACTAGTGCTAAAACAAAAAGATTGAGATGCACTTCCTGTTGGTGCACCAGGAATTGCCGTCACCGTTGCAGTTACGTCAAATCGAGTGGCACTTTCGCAACCGGAAACTGTTTGTGTAGCATAATAATGTGTTCCATTGACAAGAGACGTGGAGGTCACTAAGGAAGATCCACCACTCAAAGCTGCATACCATAATATGCTTGTTCCTGTTGCTGCCAGACTCGCCACCGTTGGACTTGCACTTGCACAAAAAGACTGTGATGCCGTTCCTGTAGGAGCTGCAATTGTTGTTACTGTCGCAGTAACATCTAATCGTGAAGTACTCTCACAACCAGAAACGGTTTGTGAAGCAAAGTAATGGGTTCCATTAGTAAGAGCAGTTGTTGTAACTAAAGAAGATCCGCCACTTGAAGCAGCGTACCACAATATGCTTGATCCGGTTGCACTAAGATTTGCTACCGTTGGACTTGTACTCGCGCAGAATGTTTGAGATGCTGACCCTGTTGGAGCACCGGGAGTTGAACAACTCACAGGTCTTAGTGCTAATAAAATAGCACCATTCCGATCTAAATTGGAAAGGGATGCAGAGCCGGTTCCTGTGGAACCCGTAGTTGATTTCAATGCCCAGGCTCCACCAACAGACGCTCCCGTAGTCGCTGATTGTGAACTAGTAAAAACATTGTTAATTAAACTCCCGGGCGGATTATTGGCCGCTGCAAAATTTGACCAGGTTTGGGTTAAGCCAGCACCTGCTGACTGCCCTAACATGACAATTGCCGTATTCGCGGAAACAGTGGTTTTTGCTGACGCAGAAGGGGCTGTAGCGCTATTGGCTGAAACTGTAATCGTTCCATTTGCTACATCAAAAGGAGTAGTCCCGTCAACACCTGAAAATGCTATGATAGCACCGGCACCGGCATCAGTTCCGGATCCCAGCACAAATATAAATGATGTGGCTGCTACATCAGCTGCCATTGCAATCTTATAATAAACTGCTCCAAATCTCAATGTACCACCATTTAGGCTTCTGGCGTCAATCAATGTCCAGATCCCTGTTGCTGTCGGAGGCGTAATTGAATTCAAACTATTCCCTTGGGCAAGGTCGACAATCATTAAATCACCTGCTGTAAGTCCTGCAGGTTTAGTGATGGTAAGGGTTGTGTTTGTCGTTGTAGCGGTTGAAGTTGCCCTGAATGCAATCGCTCCCTGAGATTCAACTGGCGCAAATGATAATGAGCTGGCGATCACTCCCGCAACAATGCAAATACGAAGAAAGTTTTGCTCAAAAAACCTTGCGGAGTTTCTTTGCCAAAATTTCTGAAATGCTGTAAAAGAAAATCCGGAAACTTCTGAGAAGTTTTCGGGCGTAGCATTTCCATTTTTGTTGTTGAGTAGTTTTTGCTTCATTCGTAATTTATGTGCCTGTAAACTATAATATTATGAATTTAGAGGCGATCTAAAAATACCTCAAAAACATGTTTTGTTTTAAATATTTTATGTGTTGTTAAACAATTTTTACGTGAACATCTTAAAAAGCATGGCTAATGGATGGTCCGCGCGACAAATATCTACCAGGAAAGTGCTGCGTGTTGGTCAACTGGATACGGATGTTACAAAAATTTATAGTATCAAAACAAGCCATTTGATATTATTAATGCTGCTTATTATTATCAAATTATTGTCTTTCTTGTATAATTGAACAAAAAATTTCAATAATTTCAGATAAAATCTCAAAGCCCAAAAAAATAAATTACAAAGAAATTAAGGGTTAAAAATAGGGCCGGACGAAAAAGGAGCTGGTTCAAAAGTGGATTGAAATAAGAAGTTCTGCCTCAAATATTTTTTTTAAACTCCGATC
The DNA here is from genome assembly GCA_043783155.1 of Bacteroidota bacterium. Taxonomy (GTDB): domain Bacteria; phylum Bacteroidota; class Bacteroidia; order AKYH767-A; family 2013-40CM-41-45; genus JAPLDA01. The sequence goes on from JAYVZS010000059.1 coordinate 6,080, forward strand.
GGTTTTTTTTGTATGTTTGTATCCGAAATAGAAAACTGGAGATAGGAAGGGGACAACAGTCCCCTTTTTTATTGAATAAAAATGTTGAAAGAACAGATCCGAAAATTAGTTGAAGAGAGAGTTGCCGGAACTGATTGTTTCCTGGTGGATGTAAAAGTATCACCATCAAAAATCATGGTATTCATTGACAAACCAACCGGATTAAAAATCGAGGATTGCGTGGAGGTAAATCGTTTTCTTCAAATGCAGTTGGAAGAAAGCAATGCATTGGAACATCATGAACTTGAAGTTTCTTCTCCCGGCATGGATGAACCGTTGAAAGTTTTTCAGCAGTATCAAAAACGAATTGGCAGAGAGATAAGTGTCATTACGTTTGACGGATTAAAACATGTCGGTAAGTTAGAATCCGCCTCTTCTGAAGGAATTATATTAAAGGAGACACTGGTCAAAAAAGAAAGTGGAAAGAAAATAAAAACTGTTCAGTCAATTCAGCTCCCCTTTACAGAAATAAAAGAAACAAAAGTGGTATTATCATTCGATAAAATTGTAAAATAATAAACATCAAAATTCTAAACAACCAATGGAACACACAGAATTAGTAGACGCGTTCTCAGAATTTAAAGAACTCAAAAACATTGACCGCGCAAGTATGATGAGCATACTTGAAGATGTATTTAAAAACATGCTTCGAAAAAAATACGGCAGCGCCGACAATTTTGACATCGTTATCAATACTGATAAAGGCGACCTCGAAGCATTCCGTAACCGTCTCATCGTTGAAGACAGTGCTGTTGAAGATCCCACTACACAAATTGCATACTCTGAAGCCGTCAAAATCGAACCTGATTTCGAGGTTGGCGAAGAAGTTTCTGAAGGTGTTAAGTTCAGCGATTTCGGCAGAAGAGCTGTACTTGCTGCCCGTCAGAACCTGATGGCGCGTGTTCAGGAATTAGAGAAAGAAGGTATCTTCAAAAAATATAAAGACCGTGTTGGTGAAATTATTACCGGCGAAGTTTACCAGACCTGGAAAAAAGAAACACTCATCATGGACGATGACAGCAATGAGCTGATTCTTCCGAAAAACGAGCAAATACCATCTGACTTTTTCAAAAAAGGAGACAGTGTGCGCGCAGTTGTACTTCGAGTTGAAATGCTGAACGGCAATCCGAAAATTATTCTTTCACGTACCGCCCCTCTTTTCCTTGAACGTATGTTTGAATTAGAAGTTCCCGAAGTTTTTGACGGACTTATCACCATTAAAAAAATTGTTCGCGAACCCGGTGAGCGTGCTAAAGTTGCCGTAGAAAGTTACGACGACAGAATTGATCCGGTCGGAGCTTGTGTAGGAATGAAAGGTTCACGCATTCATGGTATCGTGCGCGAATTACGCAATGAGAATATCGATGTGATCAATTTCACCAACAACACTCCGCTCTTTATTTCAAGGGCTCTTGCTCCGGCAAAAATCACGTCTATTAAATTAGATGATGAGAAAAAACGGGCATCTGTGTTTCTGAAACCAGACCAGGTTTCGCTTGCAATCGGTAAAGGGGGTCACAATATCAAACTTGCAGGAAAACTCACCGGATATGAAATCGATGTGTATCGTGATACGGATGAAGAGGGCGAAGATGTTGACCTCGATGAATTCTCAGACGAAATTGAACCGTGGATCATTGATGAATTGAAGTCCATCGGCTGCGATACTGCAAAGAGTGTTCTCGATTTACCGATTGAAGATCTTGTAAAACGTACAGATCTGGAAGAAGAAACTATTAAAGAGGTGATCCGGATTCTGAAATCAGAATTTGAATAATCGCCTGTGTTGATTGAAGAAAAAAAAATGTAGGAAGTAATTATTCTTACATTGCAAAAGGTTTTATGCAGGTAAAAAATTGGTCTCGTAAATAATATATGTCAGAAGCAGAAAAAACCATACGTCTTAGTAAAGCAATCAAGGAATTCAATCTGAGCCTCGATCACATTGTTGATTATCTCGGCAAGAAAGGATTTAAGATTGAAAGCAATCCCAATACAAAGTTGACAGGAGAGGCGTATGCTTTGCTCCAGAAAGAATTTCAATCGGACAAAAGCGCTAAAGAAGAAGCACATCAACTTTCATTAAGTAAGCTGAAAAAAGAACCTTCTGTTGTTCTGGATGCTCAGGATCAGAAAAAACAGCCCGTCCATAAAGAAGATGATTCAAAAGAAATTTTGATTAAGGGTGTGAGCGTCGGTGACTACACACCGGATGAAAAATCGAAGAAAAAAGAAGTTGTTAAGGAGAAGCCCGCGAAAGAAGAGAAAGAAAAGAAGAGCGAAGTAATTAAGGCGAAAGCTGACAGGATTGAAGGACCTACCGTCATTGGTAAAATTGAAATTGAAAAAGAAGAGACCAAAGAAGAAAAGAAAAAAAAATCAGCGTCCAAAAAGAAAGCGGAAGAAGAATTAAAGGAGAAAGAAAAAGAAGCAAAGAAGGCAACAAAAAAATCGAAAAAGAATGACGATGATGAGGTGGCGCCTGTGGAAACAGTCGAATCAACTCCTGTTGTTGTTGCTGAAGTTCTGCCGGAACCTGAAATTGTTCCCGAACTTCCGAAAGAAGAAAGCATTCATCGTATCGATATTAAAAAACTATCCGGACCTACTGTTCTTGGTAAAATTGAATTACCGGTTGATCCTCCGAAACGCAAACCGGTTGCATCTTCTTCTTCCGTCAGCGATGACCGGTTGAACCGCAAGAAAAAAAGAAAACGCACAGAGAAAAAGTCAAGCGGAGAAGTTATTCCGCAGGATAAATTCAAGAAAGACGATAGTAAATTCAAACCGCATGACAGGAACGCTAAACGCAGACCGTCATCACCTCCGCTGCCAAAGGCGGAACTGACCGATAAAGAAATACAGGATCAGATTAAAGCAACACTTGCGCGATTAAGCGGATCCGGAAAATCAAAATCTTCAAAACTTCGTAAAGCAAAACGCGAAGCCGCTGCCAGCCAGCTTGAAGAAGAAATGGCGGAACAGGCAGGTAAAAAAGTAATTAAGGTAACAGAGTTTGTAAGCGCGAATGAACTTGCACGAATGATGGATGTTCCGGTTACCGACATTATTTCAACCTGTATGTCGCTTGGAATGTTTGTTTCCATCAATCAGCGACTGGATGCCGAAACACTAACCGTTGTTGCAGAAGAATTCGGTTATACCGTTGAATTCGTTGCAGCGGATGTGCAGGAATCCATCAAAGTAGAAGAAGATAAACCTGAAGAATTAGAGCATCGTGCACCTATTGTTACTGTGATGGGTCACGTAGATCATGGAAAAACATCGTTGCTCGATTACGTCCGCAAAGCCAATGTAATTGCCGGTGAAGCCGGTGGAATCACACAGCATATCGGTGCGTATGAAGTAACACTGGAGAACGGAAAAAAAATTACATTCCTCGATACTCCCGGTCACGAAGCATTTACCGCCATGCGTGCACGCGGTGCAAAAGTGACGGATGTCGCCATCATTGTTATTGCTGCTGATGACAGCGTGATGCCTCAGACCGTTGAAGCAATCAATCATGCGCAGGCGGCAGGAGTTCCGATTGTATTTGCCATTAACAAAGTAGATAAACAGGAATCCAATTCCGAGCGCATCCGCGAACAGTTAAGCAAGATGAATATTCTTGTGGAAGACTGGGGTGGAAAATTTCAAAGCCAGGAAATCAGCGCAAAGAAAGGAACCAACATTGATACACTGCTCGAAAAAGTTTTATTGGAAGCGGAATTACTCGACCTGAAAGCGAATCCGAATCGCCGTGCGAACGGAACTGTGATCGAATCATCTCTTGATAAAGGAAGAGGATATGTAATGACGGTACTTGTTCAAAACGGAACCATGAAAGTGGGTGATGTGATTCTCGCCGGTCGCCACAGCGGAAGAGTAAAGGCGCTCTTCAACGAACGCGGCTTCCGTATTACAGAAGCCGGTCCTTCAACACCTGTACAAGTTCTTGGAATGACAGGTGCTCCGCAAGCCGGTGATTTATTCAACATCATGGAAGACGAACGCGAAGCACGCGACATCGCTACCAAACGACTTGCGTTACAGCGTGAACAGGGAATCCGTACGCATAAACATATTACACTCGATGAAATAGGAAGGCGTCTTGCCATCGGAAATTTCAAGGAGCTTAATATCATTGTAAAAGGTGACGTAGATGGTTCTATTGAAGCGCTTGCTGATTCTTTACTGAAACTTTCCAATCCTGAAATTCAGATTAATGTTATTCATAAATCAGTCGGACAAATTACCGAGTCGGATGTGCTGCTTGCTTCCGCATCCAACGCGATCGTGATTGGTTTCCAGGTGCGGCCGTCTGTAAGCGCGCGCCGTCTTGCTGAGCAGGAACAAATTGAAATTCGCCTCTACTCGATTATCTACAAAGCCATCGAAGAAATAAAATTGGCGATGGAAGGCATGTTGGCACCTGAATTCATCGAGAAGATTGTCTGCAACGTAGAGATCCGTGAAACCTTTAAGATTCCGAAAGTTGGCACCATTGCAGGTTGCATGGTGCTCGACGGAAAAATTACCCGGAACACAAAAGTGCGTATTGTACGCGATGGTATTGTTGTATACAGCGGTGATCTTGCTTCGCTGAAACGATTCAAAGATGATGTAAAAGAAGTAACATCAGGATACGAATGCGGTCTGAATATAGGCAACTTTAACGACATCCAGATCGGTGATATCATTGAAGGATACGAGCAAGTGGCAGTGAAGAGAACACTCGCTTAAAATAGGCAGCAGGTAGTTGCACTAGGCAGTTACGTAACCTACAACCGATCTGCCTGCTACCGCTGATTACTGCCGCTCTTTCTTCCTGCTACTCACTCTCTCTACTTCAACGGCGGCAGCCTGATATCATCCGACACAATAAAAGAAGTTCCATATTGTCCCTGGATATCTTTTAAAAATTTCTGCGCTTCTAAGTGAGTGCGAAAATCTCCAACCCTCACTTTAAAATTCGGTTGCTGATAGGTAAGGTAGGAACTTACTTCCGGATGCTTCCCGTTGAATTCGGTTTTCACTTCCAATGCTTTCTGCCTGTTGACGCCGAAATAAACCTGGATGCGATAACCCGGGATAGTTTGCTTCTGAAGATTTATTTCTTTTTGTTTTTTAATCAGGTCGTCTACACGTGCATCTTTTGTAATCACAACGGTGCTGTCAGCATTCGACTGCATCACATATTTCTGAGCAAACAACTGCTGCCCGGAAAAAATAAGTGTGAGAGAAAAAAAGATCTGTTTTAATTTCATACCGGCAAAGATACTTTTTTCCTGATCTTCATTGGTAAACCGATGAATGAAAAAGAGATTTGAATACACGAAGAAACTGTTTAAATTTCGGAAGAAAAATAATTATTTCGATTTTATAAAATATCAATCCCATGAACATTGAAGATCTCCGTTCTTATTGCATCGCAAAACCCGGCACAGATGAAAGTTTTCCGTTTGGGAACGACACGCTTGTTTTCAAAGTACACGGAAAAGTGTTTGCATTAATGGGCTTATCATCCGATGATCTGAGAATAAATCTGAAATGTGATCCTTCGCTGGCGATTGAACTCCGTGAAACATATCCTTCGGTTCAGCCCGGATATCACATGAATAAGAAACACTGGAACACTGTTTACATCGATGGTTCGGTAGAAGAAAAACAAATCAAAAAATGGATTGATCATTCCTATCAACTTGTGGCTGAAAGTCTGCCGAAAAAGACGAAATAAAAACTATCGGCAAAAATCAAATGACCGAGCAGTATAACCGGATTACTAGTCATTTTTAATTAACTCAATTTCTTCGATCACCCTGCCGTCAGTCAGGCGAACTGATTACTCCCTGCTAAACAAGTGAACCGGGTGATATTCAAAACTTTTTAAATCTTTCTCAAATTGAAATAACATTTTTGACTACGTTTGAATATAACTAACCACAAAAACGAACCACCATGATCGCAACAATTTCATTCTTCAGCCAGGTAAACTACCTCGCTGTATTTGTAGCAGCTCTTGCTTATTTTATTCTTGGCGCACTTTGGTATTCGGCGTTATTCAGAAAAATCTGGGCGAAAGGAATAGAGGAAATGGGAATTAAAATATTTAAACCTGACAACAGTCAAATGATTGGGATGATGGTAAAATCATTTGCCGCAAACCTGCTTTGCGCATTTTCAATTGCCTTTCTTATCAAAGCCATCGGTGGTGGCGATGCATTGTTCGGAATAAAATTAGGAATTGTTTGCGGCGGCGGCCTAACACTAGCCTCGCTGCTGATGGTTGCCAACTGGCAGAACACCAAAACCAGTGTGCTCTTTGTAGATGCGGGCTACCAGGTAGTGGGCATAACGCTTGTTTCTGTTATTCTTGCTCTTTGGGTTTAATCGGAAAAACAGAGAGTTCTTTGTTGAATTATTTTCTTTGCCCCCGTCTTTAACTGATGTTAATAGATCCTTCTGTGTATCAAACGGAAAAGCCGTTGCATTTTTGATGGAAGTATATGTTTCAAAAGATGAATCATGTAAGTTTGTCAGAAGATACAGAGTATGGATACAGAATATGCGAATCAATTTCGCTGAAAGATTTCATCGGAATATTAGTATGTAGAGTGGAATACGCTATCGACAAAAAAATTTATTCAAATGAAAAAAATACTCAATTACTTTTTCCAGGGTTTATTATTTACAGTTCCAATCGCTGTTACGCTCTGGGTTTTGATCCATGCTATTATCTGGATCGACGGTCTGCTTCCCTTTCAGATTCCCATTAAGATTCCGGGAATACCGCAACTTGAAATTCCAGGGCTTGGCTTACTTGCCATCTTTTTCATTGTAAGTGTAATTGGTTATTTTGGGACAAAATATATCCGTAACCCTTTCTTCGCATATCTAGAAAAGCTGATTGAGAAAGCTCCGATGGCAAAACTAATCTACACATCAGTAAAAGATCTGATCGGTGCGTTTGTAGGAGAGAAAAAAAGATTCAATCATCCTGTAATGGTGAAGTTTGAAAAAAATTCTGAGGCGTATCGCATCGGCTTCATCACCAATGACGATCTCTCCCAGACAGGCATGGGAAAAGACCAGGTCGCTGTTTATCTTCCTTTTTCTTACAGTTTCATGGGCGAATTAATCATTGTGCCGCGCGAGAATGTAAAACCAATCAACTCATCCGGCACCCACATGATGAAGTTTATTATTTCCGGCGGAGTAACAGAAATTTAGTTCAGTAAAACAAAAAAATTCATTTTTAAAAACAGGAATTCAATTGTGAGTGCAGCAAACGACAAAGAAGATTTTTTCAAGGAAACCGGTTTCGGCAACAAAGTTATTGAACCCAATCAACGACTGTTGAATAAAGACGGGAGTACGAATGTTCAGCGGAAGGGACTTTCGATTTTTCAATCCTTCAGTTTTTATCACTCGCTTATTACAATGCCATGGTGGAAATTTAACCTGGTAGTGATCGCCGCTTATGTCATCATGAATTTCATTTTCGCATCGCTCTATTTCTTCCTAGACATCAACCATCTGAACGGAATGATTGCGCAGACCTCCGGCGATAAGTTTCTTGAAGCGTTTTTTTTTAGCACTCAAACAATTTCAACAGTTGGGTTTGGAAGACTCAATCCGAGCGGATGGACAGACAGCAGCATTGCGGCGATTGAGTCTATGGTTGGGTTGCTGGGGTTTGCATTGGCGACGGGGTTGTTGTACGGACGTTTCTCACGCCCGATCATCAAATTACTTTACAGTAAAAATGCTATCATCGCTCCTTATAAAGATGGATCCGGCTTTATGTTCCGTATCGCCAATAAAAGAAAAGATGAATTAATAGAAGTGGAAGCTGTTGTCATTATGTCGAAAGTAGTGCAAGAAAACGGAAAAGATATTCGCAAATTTAGCACACTGGAACTTGAGCTTGATCGCATCAGTGTACTATCAATGACCTGGACGATCGTTCACCCGATTACTGAACGAAGCCCGATGTTCAGGATGAAACCGGAGGATTTTAAAAACCAAAGTGTGGAGTGGATGGTGATGATCAAATGTTTTGAAGAAACTTTTTCTCAGACCGTTCACTCACGCACTTCTTATCAACATCATGAACTGGTGCATGGAGCAAAGTTTATTTCAGCCATTGAACCGGGAGAAAACGGATCTGTGATTGTTTCGCTCGACCGGATCAATGACTTTGAAAAAGTTTCAGTCTGAATTACCCGCACTATTTCAACTTGTTTTTTTATTCCTTTTTGGTATGGTAATTTCTTCCGCCCCGAATCTTTATCTTCGCATCCAAAATAAATCCTCATGAAAAAGTTCCTCATTCTCATATTCGTACTTACTTCTTCCGCTTTGTTCGCACAGGACAGGAAGCCGATGAAGGTTCCGAAAATTGTAGGCAAACAAGACAAGCTGTTAGTAAACTTCACCTGGGACAACTGGCTGAACACAACTACCGGTGTAGATATAAAAGGATTCCGCTCGCGGGGGTTCAGCTTTTTATTAATGAATGAAAAAGTTTATGGCCAGGGAAATTTCGCGGTTGCCTGGGGATTGGGTTTCAGTTCTCAGAATATACACAGCAATACTTTTCCAACATATAATGATGATGGAACAAAAACCTACCTCCACCCTATTCCTGATTCCGTCAATTATGATCTGAATAAATTATCATGCAATTACCTTGACGCTGCGCTCGAATTCCGGATCCGCACAAATGAAAACGAAAACGGCAAACGTTTTAAAGTTTCAGCCGGTATAAAAGGCGGTTACCTTGTTCAGAGTCATACCAAATTTGAAACGGACGACCTGAAGCAAAAAACCTACAACATTAAAAATCTGAATAACTTCCAGTATGGTATAACTGCCCGCATCAATTACGGGAAGTGGGGTGTCAGCGGATATTACTCGCTGATGAATTTATTCAAAGACGGAAAAGGCCCTGATGTTGTTCCTGTTTCCGTTGCAATTTCCATTGCGTTTTAAATGCTGAGTAGAAAATACTCGCAAAAGAATCCGACAAAAAATCCTGTATACACCTGTAAAGGATGATGTGCACCAAGCGAAAGACGTGCTGTTCCTAACAATCCGGCAACAAGGATGGAAATGAGTATAGGAATTCTCAGATCAATCACTAAAAATGCTGACATCCCGTAAAGTGCGCCTGCAATACCTCCGATGCCGATCATGTGAATGCTGATTTTCCATTTCAGATTGATGATGATGGCGATGGCAACGGAAGCAGCGGCTCCCAGCAGCAGTAAATAAAAAATATTCGGCAATGGTATTTGTCTCATCATGTAATAAGCAATCATCAGCAGGATGAGATTGCTGACGAAAGGAATGATTCTTTCTTCCCGCTTTTGCATCTCAAACGACTTGATATACCCTTTTGTGATCAGTAGATAAGAAATCACGACCGGCATGATGAGCGTATTAAAAATGATGACGATGAACAGTTCTCTTTTCGATTGAGGAAGAGTTGTGTAAGCGAAGTATGTATTCAATTGAAAAATCATCAACATCGCATACGTCGGCATGAGAACGGGATGCAATACAATAGAAAGAAATTGTGCGATGCGTTTGCTCATAATTGTTTGCGTAAACGGGCAACTGGAATCGACAGCATCTCACGGTATTTCGCCACAGTTCTCCGGGCAATGTTGTAACCCTTTTCATTGAGAATTTTTGTAAGCGCGTCATCGGTAATCGGATGCCTTTTGTCTTCGGCAGAAATACAATCGGTGAGAATCTGTTTTACCTCTTTGCTTGAAACTTCTTCTCCGCTTTCTGTCTGCATTCCTTCCGAGAAAAAACTTTTCAAAAGAAACGTACCAAAATGCGTCTGCACATATTTACTGTTTGCAACCCTCGATACCGTTGAGATGTCCATGTTAACTTTTTCAGCGATGTCACGCAGCACCATCTTCTTCAGTTTTCGCTGATCACCTTCCAGGAAAAATTCATATTGATATTCCATGATCGAACGCATTGTTTCAAGAAGTGTATGCTGACGCTGCCTGATCGCATCAATGAACCACTTTGCCGCATCCAGTTTCTGCTTCACAAACTGAATGGCTTCACGGCTGCTTTTGGTTTTTGTTTTATCCTTGTTGTAATGCTGTATCATTTCTTTGTAATCCCTGCTAACCCTTAACTCAGGGGCATTGCGGGAATTCAGCGTAAGTTCAAGCACACCATCGTTGTAAGTAATAATAAAATCGGGGATGATGTGCTGAATGGATTTCTGTCCTTCACTGGCAGTGCTTCCGGGGCGCGGATTCAGTTTCAGAATTTCATTCATCCCGGTTTTCAATTCCTCTTCCATGATGTTCATGTCGCGCATTATTTTTTCATAATGTTTCCTTGAAAACTCTTCCATGTAATCGCGAAGAATTTTTTCCGCGAGCTGAACAGACGGACGTTTTTGATCTTTTCTCATTAACTGAAGCATCAGGCATTCCTGCAGGTTTCGTGCGCCAATTCCGGGCGGATCAAGCAACTGAATACGCTTCAATACTTTTTCAAGTTCTTCGGAGGTGGTGGTAATGTTCTGAGAAAACAAAAGATCATCTACAACGGCATTGAGATCTCTGCGCAGGTAACCATCATCATCGATACTGCCAATCAATTGTTCAGCGATGTGATACTGCCGGTCATCAAGGTCGCACTGGTAAAGCTGCGCAAGCAGCTGATCCTGGAAACTTCCCGAAGTAGTGAGGGGAGTTTCTCTTCGTTCATCATCAGCGGAAGAATTGTTGACACTGGTTTTGTAATCGGGAATCTCATCATCATCCATGTATTCATCGAGACTGATATCTTCTTCTCTCTCCGACAATTCTTCCTCGTCTTCATCAGTAACTGTTTCTTCCTCCTCGTCAGCATTGGTTTCCTCTTCCTCCTCTCCTCCTTCTTCCAATGCAGGATTCTCCTGGATTTCCTCTTTGATACGTTGCTCAAGTGATGACACAGGTATCTGCAACAACTTCATCAGTTGAATTTGTTGCGGCGATAATTTCTGTTGCAGCCTTTGCTGCAATCCCATTCTTTGTGAACTCATTTATTCAATAAAAAAAATTAATCTCAACAACTTGTTGATGCCGCAAAAATAAAAAGAATAATGGGAGGAAATGAATTAGGCGAACGATTACCATTTATAAATCCATCCGTCTTTTCCGTGCGATTTCAGGCTGTCGGCTTCTTTTATCGCTTCTTCGCGGGTAGAAAATCCTTTGAAGCAAACCATTTTAAGGTTTTTGGCAGTATCTAAAATACGGGCTTCTGAAAATCCTTCTGTCTGCAATGTTTTCACAAAAGATTCAGCATTTTCCCGAACCTGAAATGCTCCGCCGATGACAAAGTATTTTTGATTTCCTGTTGAAACAACTACCTGTTGAACAGGAGATGCAACGGTTTTTAATTCTTCCTTCTCAGCAATTGCCGGAGGTGTAACGGACGGATTTATCGGATTTGCATTGGCGACATAAACAGTTTCAACTTTTGAAGGTGCAACGGGAGTTACCAATGAAGGAATCGTTTTTGTTTCCTGGCTGAGTTGTTCAGTATTATCGGTGGAAGAAAATGGATTAAGTGAACTCAGATCATGATGCGGAGTAATAACGTAAAGAACGTAGGATAACCAGAGCAATGGAACAGAAATAACAAGTGCGCTGATAATTCTCTGCTTTATTTTTCGAGAAAGCTTCAATGGCTTCTTGTCCTGTCTTTCCGAAGGCCGTATAGCAATCAGTTCTTTCACCTGGCTTTCTACTTTCTGCTGAAAATCCTCCCTCTTAACCGGTAAATACTGAACAGTATCAAAACCGAAAGCATCACGCAGGTAGTTGATGTTTTTGACCGCATCAAACTGCAGATTTTTTTCTGCATCAAAATAAAAAGTTCCGATTCTTTCAATAATCAGTTTTTTCCCTTCTCCAAGTTCCTTCTGCCATTGGTTCACATGCCCTTCAATCTGGTTGAGCGCATCGGTATACGAAAGCTTTTCCTGATTCGAGATGTGATTCGCTAACAGCCCATCGTTCTGTTTCAGAAAAATATTGAATGCAATTTTTTTTGACGGCGGAGAAAGCGTATGCTGTGTAGCATGAATTTTAGCATGAGTATACGAACCGAGAAACCCTCCGAAAGAAGGAACAATCACGCAATCGTGGTCATATAAAAGTTCGCTGATATGAGAATCAATTTTCACCCGGAAAATATTTCTGCTAATGTAAAAGAATAATCTCCAATGACCAATAGCCAATGATCAATTATTTTTCTTCGGATTGAAAATTGTACTTTGATAAATGGCTCATTACAAATGCTACACTTTTGCTTTTATCCTTAGCAAATCATCTGGCGTATCAATGGCGATACTCTCAAATGGTGTGATTGCTGTATTGATTTTGTAGCCGTTCTCAATCCATCTGAGTTGCTCAAGTGACTCCGTAATTTCAAGTTTAGTTTTCGGAAGCAACGCAATCTCAAGCAACGTTTCGGTTCGGTAACCGTAAATTCCGATGTGTTTATAATAGGTGTTGTGTTTGATCCACTCCTGGTCAGGATAGTTGCGGCAGTAAGGAACGGGCGCGCGACTGAAATAAATGGCTTCAGAATTTTTATTCAGGATTACTTTTGCATTGTTGTGATTAAAAAGTTCGTCACTTGATTTTATTTCTTTGATGAGTGTAGCAATGGAGGTATCGGCAGCGTCGAAACAATGACAGAGCAAGTCAATTTGCTCCGGCTGAATGTATGGTTCATCGCCCTGGATGTTGATCACCGCATCCCACTTGTTTTTCGTATCCATCCTGATGATCTCTGCGCATCGGTCGGTCCCGCTGATGTGTTGCGGAGAAGTCATCATCGCATGGCCGCCGAACTCACGAACATGAGCCATGATCCGTTCATCATCGGTTGCAATCACCACTTCTGAAAGCAAGGTCGATTTTTTACATTGCTCGTACACACGCTGAATCATGCTTTTGCCGTCGATGTCAACAAGCGGCTTGCCGGGAAAACGCGTTGAACCATAACGTGAAGGGATGATACCGATTATCTTCATGAGACGTTTTTTTAATTCTTAATTTGTGAGGCAACAAAAATAAACCATAATTGTTTTCCCGATCATATTTTTTTCAACAACACCATGATTTTTCAACCACCCTGTCTCATATTCACAAATGCTTCATTTTTTATTTTCGGAAAGCAGGAAGGTGAGAAAGTGAGTGAGATGGGGGGAAGTGTCTCATTAAAGAATTTTATTTTCTCTTTCTCAAATTCTCTCACTTTCCTACTCACTCACTTTCTCTTCTTCTCAACGAATCGGTTGAACCTATCTCATTCGCATTTTCATCCTTCACAAATAAAAAATGATCAAAAGAACGCCCTGAACTGCACTCCTCCTGTATGAATCACATTGGACACTTCGGATTTACGGCCATCATAATTCAAACTCAGCTGCATCGAGTTAGACAGGTTTCGCTGGAGAGAAAGATTCCATGTCATATTTTTTCCGTTGTGTAATCCCTCAAGCATATCGTAGGCAATGGATGAATTTTCATTCGCGTTGAAAGCAATCGCGATGTAACTGAACTTGGCCGTGATGCTTCCTGAGCTCACAGCATTGTATTTCACTTCCAAACCGAATTTGTTTGTGAGCGTGCGTTCACCAATAGTTCCTTCAACGTTTTTCTTCAGCGAATATTTATAAGATAACGTAGTTCTAAATGAAGAGGTCGGCTGAAAACTGATCCGTTGTTCCGTTTCGTTTGAGAGGATGTGATAATCACGCGTTGAAAAAAATTCAGAACTGAAACGCTTATCTCCATTCTGATAATTTGAATTCAATAATAATGAATGAGCAAAATTCCACCGTGCGTTTACTTCACGCGTTGTTTGTACGCGCGACTCAAAACCATTTGTAAGCAGCGACTTTGATTTATTCTGCTGCAACGTAGCATCCATTCCGAAAACGGCATTGCTTCGGTTAAAGAACAACGTGTTCCTGACATTTGAATTGTTAGAAACAAGGGCGGTATCATTAACGTTCTGGTTAAATGGATTGAGGGAGGACGCCAGTTTTTCATTTTGTGTTTTCTTATCGAGGCGAACGGAAAGTTGATTCGCAAAACGGGCAATCAGTTTTTGTCTTCCCTCCACCGACTTCATCACCGCAGCCGGAGAAAGCATGAACACTTCATTGAACTGATTCGTTCTTGTGCTGATGTACTGATTGGTCGGAATATAAATTTTGATGTAGTCTGCTTCGTTGGAAAAAGCATCCACTTCAAATTCATTCAGCTGTTCAATATTATCATGGTTGTAATCTTTCCATGTATAGGTTCCCTGCCCGATAGCCACTTTTAGAAAGGAAAATTCTTTTTTTAATTCCTGTCCTGTTCCTACTTCGTAATAGGTAGAGGTACTCACAGCTCCTTTCCAGAGATTCAGGCCATAGTCGATGCGGTTGAGAAAAGTTTCAGCACCCTGCTGTTGTGTGATGGTTGAATCCAGCACGGCAAGTTTGCGATAGGTGGAAGTTGTACGCAACTGGCTGTTGGTATTCTTCAGTAACTCGATTGACAGGTTCGCCTCATCCGCTTTGGTGGCCTTTCTAAATACTGAAACAACAGGGGCGTAATCTGATCGCTGTTTGTAACTGAGAGCGATTTTTGTTTTTGCCGAATCGATGGTTGAAATATATCCCTGGTATTCCTGGAAGTAAAAACTATTGGCAAACAATGAATCCGACGATGGTCTTAAAAATTCATTGTGTTCGGTATTTTCTCTTCCACCGATTATAAATTTCCAGAAAGGATGAGAAAGATCAAAGTTGTGTTTGTAATAACGTGTCTTGTTCATTGAACCGCTTGTGTTCAGATAACTTCCGTTCCCGGCAAGTGCAAATCCATTTGCATGCAGGTTAACGCCGGCGGCATTCATCAACCCATTGTAAAAAGTTCCTTTCAGATACGACTTCAGCTGATAATTAACGGAACCTAAAGTTGGTTTTGACAACAGCGTTTGAAATGAGGTGATGTGTTCATCCTGCTTTGCTGTTACAGCGCCTACATTCCAGTCGCGCTCGAATTCAACCGGACGAAAACGTTCAAGTGGTTTAAAATTTTCATTGACATATTCATAGTTGAGTCCGGATTTCATTTTCCATGATCGGAGTGTATCGGCTCCCAACATGGTTGTGTTTTCATAGATTACTTTCGCCGCGTAACCGGCATCATTGCTTTTATCTTTTGAAGAAAAAAGATTGACGTCGTTGTTACTCAAGGCAAGTTCCACGGTTGCTTTATTATTTTTTGAAAAACGGTAATCTGTTCCAAGCGTTAACAGCTGCTGTTTTTTGGGGGTAATGAGCAATGAAACAGGAGCATACGATCCAAGATGAATTCCATTGACAGGTTCCACCCATTTGTAAACCCGTCCGTTCGCCGCCGTGATGTCCTGCACATAATCGCCCTTGCCTTGTCCGACAATTGAAAAAGTAACCTGCCATTTCGCGCTGTCACGATTTGTTGAGTAAAGAAAAATTCCGGGATAGATTGCGTTAATTGTTGCAGTATCTTTTTTCTGATAAAGAACCTGGTTGTTGCTGAATGTCACGGTATCGGCTGTGGAAAAAAAAGCAGAATCAATCTGGTCGCCAACCGAACTCATCACTGCTTTCTTCGCGCTGTCGAGTTGAATCTGCAACGGCTGATTTTTACTGTCCTGTTCCGAGTAGACGTTGAATTTTATTTTCAGCTTGTCCTTTTCAAATTCATCGTTGAAGTAAAGAAGCGAACGGGCATAACTTTTTTCAGAGTATTCAAACTCCACCACAACACGCGAATCCTTTGTGATCATTCGTTTGGCTGTGAAGGTGATTTGCGAAGTGTTGTAATCAATGATGTAATCGTACTGCGCGCCACGAACCATCAGCTGTCCGTCGATATAAACTTTTTCAGAACCGGCCAAAACGATGATGTATGCTTCGTTGTTACTACCCGTGAGGCGGTACGGACCCTGGTTGCCTTCCACTGCCGACAACACGTCCCTCGCAAATTTTCCTTTCGAAACGGCGCCGCTTGCGGCAATGTGCATCACCGATTGCTTTTTCGGATCTTCATTTTTTCCCAGGTTAAATTTTGAGGTGAATAATCCACCCTGTCCTTTTTTCAGAAAATTCATGAAGTAACTATCCGGTCGCTTCAATTCAAAATCTCCTGCAATCAGTCTGTTGTTTTCATTTGAAAGTTGAATAAAAACTTTATCGAAGTCCTGCAATTGTTGGGTATTTCCTTCCGGCTGAATAGGAATATTTTCATCGGTAATGGCGGCGAGTATTTCCACATCATCGCTGAGTTTTCCAGCCAGTTGCAGGTTAAGACTTGAGTTCACAAAAACATCCTGGTTATTTCCAAAAGTAATTCCACGCGAAATGCTTCCTGATTTTGTAAGTCCTTCAAACTTAAACAAGCCGGCATTTTCCAATGAAGGTGTATAATAGAACGGATTGTATCCGGAAGAATTTTTCTGCACTTGCGAATAGTCTTTATGCTGATACGATTTACTGAACAAAAATGGAAACACTCGATACGTGATTTTCAAGCTGTCTTGTGTGAGTAAAGAAAATTCAGCAGATTTTTTTTTCCAGATCAGTTTTGAATTAACCACATCAAAGAAATAGGCCGAGGTATCAACTAATTTATCCTTGTTGTCCATGATAAAAAAAGAATTCGGAACAATGCTTACGGAATCGAGTTGAACCGTGTCTGTTTTCAAAGAAATAGTTTTCACGCGCAGGTTGCCCAATCGTTGCGCAGAACATGTGATGGAAAATAAAAGCAGCAGCGGTACAAAAAATTTCCGCATGTTAAAAAATGATTGGAGGTTTCGTTGTAAATGTAAAACGAATAACGTTTGTCTTATTCGTATTGTACAACGAAGATATGAACGAAAAAAAGCCGGAGATGTTTGATGGGTGGCTTACGCGAACCCTGCCACCCTCTTCACAAGCGCACGTTTCGCCATCGGAAGAAAGGTTTCTTCAAAAGGAATCACCATTTCAGTCTCGATCACATACGTAGCCGGGTTCGGCAGGCTTTTGTTATAGACAAGCAAATCTGACTTGATGGATTCAAATGTGTTGAGCAGCTTTTTTTCATAACTTGTCACATACTGAATATGAATACCGCGGTACCGTTCAGCAGGATTTTCAAAAATACTGATGTGGTATTCATAGACTTTTGTATCACCAACTGTTCCGAGTTTCAAAAATAAATATCCGCTCTCATTATTCAGTGGGACAATGCCAACAGAAAATATTTTCAGATGATCTTCAATACGGTCATAAATCTTTTTCCCTTCTTTGAGATAAAACTCCATCTGTGGAATCGAGTAATCAATGATGCTTTCAATTTCGCGGATTAAGCTGTCGTCCTCCGCAAGCTTTTCATAAATCACTTTGAATTGCTCGAAGTCTACTCTCGTTGCACGTCCCGGGAAACTTTCAAATAAATTTTTCTTGTTGTCTTTTAAAATTTTCAGGTTGCGGTAGTGTTCTACCAGGTCCGACAAAAAAGGGTACAAACGATGTTCGGTAAAATTATCACTGACGTTTTGCAGGTAAGCAAGCAACACATACTTTTTGTATTCGAAGTCGATGTGATTTTCCGTGATCCAGTTTTTGCTGAGTGATTCCATATCGCTGATGATAAACTTTATATATGAACGGAATTTAATGTAAAATGTTTCTTAACAGGTTGTTGAAAACATTGATGATCGACTATCCGTTGCATTTCTGATTTCAGTTAATTTCGTTCAGTCATAGTATTCATTTCCAAATTTACAACACAATGAAAGCAAAGTCAATAGTAAACAGATGGTTTCTTGCAGTTCTGTCTGTAAGCATGTACCTCACATCCTGCGTGCCGGCAAGGCAATTTGAAGATTTACAGAAGAAAGATAAAGCCTGCCAGGATGAAAACGGAAAAATGAAATCAGACAATCAGCAGCTGACTACAAAAAACACAGAGCTGTCGGCGCAAATTGATGATCTGCAAAAAAAAGTTTCCAACCTTAGCAAAGATTCCACGGAATTGGGAACCTCTTACAGACGGTTAACAGATCTTTATAGCGAACTCATGAAATCGTATGACAAGCTTCTTTCTAACAATGAAAAATTGCTGGCGGGAAATACGGAGGAAACAAAAAAGCTGATTGCTCAACTCAACCAGACGAAAGATGACCTCCTGAAGAAAGAAGATCAGCTGAAGAAAGATCAGAAAAGTCTTACTGATAATGAGCAACGATTGAACGAACTGAAAAATAGTTTGAAAGAAAGGGAATCAAAAGTGGAAGAACTTCAATCCATTCTCGCCAAAAAAGATTCTGCAGTTACAGCATTGAAAAAAGCGGTGACAGATGCATTGCTTGGTTTTGAAAATAATGGCTTAACTGTGACTCAGAAAAACGGAAAAGTTTATGTATCGCTGGAAGAGCAATTACTCTTTGCTTCCGGAAGTACTATTGTAGAGAAAAAAGGAGAGCAGGCACTGAAACAAGTGGCGACAGTTCTCGAGAAAAATAAAGACATCAACGTATTGGTTGAAGGACACACCGATGATGTTCCGATTTCGGGAACGCTCCCAAGCGGAGCAAAAGACAATTGGGAGCTTAGTGTGTTGCGCGCGACATCAGTTGTAAAAATCATCACAAAAAATTCAACCATCACTCCGTCGCGGCTCACAGCTGCCGGCAGAGGCCCTTATGTTCCACTTGAAACCGGAAGTTCTCCCGACATAAAACGAAAGAACAGGAGGACAGAAATTATTCTCACTCCTAAACTGGATGAGTTGCTGAAAGTACTGGAGACAAATTAAAAACGGATTAACTACAGAAAAAATTTGAGGCATTAGCCAGATCCCGATACGCTACGTCCCGCAATATTACGGGAGGATTAATTCGACTTTATAATTCATTGCATCCCGCCCCAAAGCGGATTTCTTAAATCATAGTCTCATTAAAAAAGAGGCGCCCCATCAGGCGCCTCTTTCATCAACAGAAAAATTTTTATTATCCTGTTTCACGCTAAGTTTTTCTGCTCTTCTGATTTTTTTAGTTCATGCTGAGATTCGTCCAGATACCTTTTTTCTTCAAGAGAATTTTGTAAGCAATTTCTACATTGAGAAATGTAAAGCTGTCATTTTTTCCCGGATTACCTCTCTTGCTTGTTCCCTTTCCGATAGTGCCGTTCGTTCCCATACCGGTAGGATCAGAAATATATTTTGCCATTTCGTATTGTTCCGGATCAGGGAAAGATGCTTTCAGTTCTTCGTATGTTGCATAACGTCCGCTTACATCATCGAGATAATCCGTTGTGAAATAATAAAAATCAAACTCCATTGAAAGTGTAATCTGTCTGTTCATACCATAACGAATGCCAATGCCCAGCGGAAACCCGATATTGGTATTTGAGTATGGTTTCTTCCTGTGAATTTCCGAATTGTAACCTTGACCTTCAGTCATCCAATCACGGAGATTTGTTTCATAGATGCCATCCTTATGAATCACATTTCCGATGCCATTTGTGTTTTGCGCGGCATCACGGATGCTGCCGTCAGTCCAGTAATAATAACGGTTAGCAAGCTTTGCATCACCCTTAAACAAATCAGCCATAGGTGTTCCGTGGTATACGCCGATCCCCGCCAGGAGGAAATAACAAAACTTCTGTTTGTGCAACGGAAGGTATTTGTTCTTGTAAAATGTGTATGTAAAGTTTACCGAAGCGCCGATCAGGTCATTTCGAAAACCGATGCCGCGCAAATAGTTCCGAAGCTGTGTTCCCTTCTGCATACCGATCGAATTAGTTTCATCATACTGTAACCGATGCCAGCTGAATCGCAGCTCTGCGGAAAAAGGTTTGTTCGTCTTTCCTGACTTTGCAGGATTGTTCAAAAAATTACGGATGGTTAACTGGTAGCCCGGGCTTGCTGAAGTGATTGGAAAATACCGTTCGTTTCCGAGATCACCAACATAGTTGACAACACCGCTTCCAAAGCCGAAGTCGGAACTAAGTTGTGCTGAAGCATTCAGAAAAGCAGCTAAGATGATAACCAGGATGAGTAGGTTTTTTCTCATGGTGAGTCCTCCTGATTTTAAAATGTTTAGATGAAGGTAAGTGGTCGACATTTGATTTGCAACAGGTTTTTGACTAACGTTGATTTTCATGGGTGAATACATGACAGTCCGGAAATAGTCCGGATACATGAAAGTTTCTTTCGAGAGCTTAAGACAGTAAGTAAAAATGCAACTTCACAATCCGTTCTCCCGTCTTAGAAGCTGACGGATTGTAGTAAAGCAATCATTTATTTACTCGTATCACATGAATAAAAAACTCTACACAACTGTATTCGCAATTTTAATTTTAAATACGATTGCATTTCCCCAGAACTTTGAATGGATACGTTCAAACGCTGTTGGCTATAGTCTGAACCCGGCGCTGTCAACCTATTCGGTTTGTACATCTGCATCGGGTAAAGCATATGCCAGCCGGCTCGACAGCATGATATTCTATTTCGGCAATATATATGGCATCGAAAAAATTGATTGCTACGATAGCAACGGACAACTTCAGTGGATCTATGAGTTCGGTCAAAAAGCAATCATACAGCGTATCGCTGCTGATGCTGACGGAAACATATATGCTGCAGGTTCTTTCCTCGATAATCTTTTGGTTGGAGGACATGATTCAATTATTAACACCGGGCCTTCCTTGACGACCAATACTTTTCTCATGTCACTCGATTCCATGGGAACACTGCGTTGGAAAAGAAATCTTACGACTACTCATCCCAATGCGGAACGGATTTCGGCTATTCACTTCGACCCCCAAGGACGCTGCTGGTATGGGTTTAGCGATTTTAATACAACAAGTATAATTCGTGTAGATAGTCTCGGCCAGGACGATTTAACGCGTAGTATCCAGGGAACGCGTGCTCTTGGCGGATTTGATTTTGATCCTCAAGGCAACCTGTTTGTTTCCGGGTCTACAGAAGGCGGTTACACGCTTGCAACAGGTGGTCTATCAGTAAACGTAAACGATAGTTACATGATGTATGTTTTACGAATGGATGCAGGAGGAACAGGAAGTTGGATCCGGTTGGCGCATGATGTCACGTTCCAGGAACCCGTTGTTGTGTGTGATCCGTGGGGCGGCGCTTACCTCGGTGGTGGTTTAATGGATTCTGCCGTCTGGGGAAATGTAATTTTGGAAGGACCACAATGGGTGTATGATTTTTTTCTGACGAATGTAGATAGTCTCGGAAATTTCGGATGGGGTGTTGAGGTGCCGCATACTTCCGGCGGTATCACTGGCGATTTTCAACGGGGAGATAATATGTTTATGGATGTTGACGCGCTTGGAAATGTGTATCTGACAGGAGTAACACGAGGTGTTGTTGACTGGGGAAATGGGGTGGTATCAGGAGCCGGAGCACCGGTTTATAGCAGTGTTTCTATTCTTTCTTTTGATCAAAATGGAACAGCAAGATGGTCGAAGCAAGGAGGCGGCTATAATTATCATGATGCTTATGCGTTAGCTCTTAACCAGCAAGGTGATTGCTATTTTGCGGCGGTAGCAAGAGATACTATTATGTTCGATACAATTTCTGTAAATCTGGGAGGAGGGCTTGCTTTTGTGCTTGGAAAAATCAGTACGCCTCTTGCAACTTCAATTTATACAAGTAAGAACGAAGAGCAATTTCATGTTTATCCAAACCCCACGAAAGATCAAGTTACTATTGAATTCGATTCACCTGAAAATTTTTTTGAGATCCAAGATGTAACAGGGAAACTGCTGAAAAAAGAAGAGGTTCATGTTCGGGTTTATGAATTGGATTTACGTGCATTGAAGAGTGGCCTGTATTTTTTAACTGCCGGGGATAAAAACCGTAAGCAGCACTTAAAAATTGTGAAGGAATAATCTGTTTCGCTTCTTATCTTTACGCACTTAATAAAACTCTTATGAGATTCGGTGTCGTACTATTTCCAGGTTCCAACTGCGATCAGGATATGATCTATGTGCTTGAAACCGTCATGCAGCAGCAGGTTGTAAAACTCTGGCACAAAGACCATGATCTGAAGAATTGTGATTTTATTGTTTTGCCCGGAGGTTTTTCGTATGGTGATTACCTGCGTTCGGGAGCAATTGCGCGTTTCTCCCCGATCATGAAAGAAGTGATTGATTTTGCCGGCAAAGGCGGCTATGTGTTAGGCGTCTGCAACGGATTTCAGATTCTTTGTGAATCGGGATTGCTTCCCGGCGCTCTGCTGCACAATGCGAATCACAAATTCATCTGCAAAAATGTTTACATCAAAGCCGAGCACAATGATTCGCTTATTACATCCATGATTGATACCGGCAAAGCATTGAAGATTCCGATTGCTCACGGTGAAGGGAATTTTTATACGGATGAAAAAACGTTGAAGTCACTCACTGAAAACGGACAAATTCTTTTTCGGTACTGCGATGAAAATGGCCAGGTGACTGAATCGTCGAACCCGAATGGCACGCTTGAAAATATTGCTGGTATCTGCAATGCGACAAAAAATGTTTTTGGTATGATGCCTCACCCGGAACGTGCTTCGGAACAGGTATTGGGCAACATCGATGGAAAAATTATTTTTGAATCGCTGCTTAGCCTGGTGAAGGCCTGAGAAAAAATAATTATCAATGACCAATAAATCAATTGATCATTTAATTATCAATTAGAAAATCGACTGGAAGCGTATTGATTCCCGATTGTAAATTGAACACTGATTATTGGTAATTTACAACCCAATGTTGAGAACGATTACTTATCCAAGGTTTACCAGCACCTGGTTTTTCTCCACCTTATCCCCTTTGGTAATAAGAATTTTTTTGATGACACCGTCTGATGGGGCTTTTAATATGTTCTCCATTTTCATCGCCTCTAAAACAATGAGTGCATCACCCTTCTGAATTTTTTGTCCGCTCTCCACCATTACTTTTAAAACCATTCCGGGCATCGGTGCCTTGATGTCGTTCACTTTTTTTCCACCGGCAACATCAATTCCCATTGCATGAAGCAAATCATCGTATTTATCTTTTACAGAAATGTTATACGTATGATTGTTCACCTTGATTACAAATGATTTTTCTTCTGTATTCATGCTGACCACTTCCGCTGCAACAGAACGATTGTCGCGAATGATGTGAAACTTTCCTTTTTTAAATTCAAGTATGTCCGCATCAAACGCTTTTCCGTCAATGGTTTTATAGGCAGCATCAAAGGTGATGTGGAATTCCCTGTTGTTGACTTTAGTCGTGTACATCCTGCAAATATAGGATTTTCGCGCGAATCGTTTCGTCTCATTTACCACCGAATCCATGAATATGTTTCAGATAAATTTATCTTTGACACCTCTTATTTCAACCGTATGAAAAAAAACTTTCTCATCTTCAGTCTTGTTTTTGTTTTTGTCGCCTGCAGCACAACGAAAAAAATTTCCCCGGGAACACTAAGTGAAGGTAAAAAAAATGATTCGACAGAACAACGGTTTGAACGCAAACCATACCGTGCATCGTACGCATTGGTAAATGATCTTGTTCACACAAAACTGGATCTAAAGTTTGACTGGTCGAAAAAACAGTTAAAAGGCAAAGCAACTATCACACTTCATCCGCACTTTTACTCAACCGATAGTTTGACGCTGAATGCACGCGGAATGGATATTCATGAGATTTCACTTGTGAAAAAAAACGGTGAACTGAAAAAAATAAATTATACATACGACAGCCTGCTTATTCAAATTCAGCTCGACAAAGAATACAAACGTGATGAAAATTATACAGTGCTTGTTGACTACACGTCGAAGCCGGATGAATTACCGGAAGGTGGAAGCGCAGCTATTACAAAAGACAAGGGCTTGTATTTCATTAATGCCGATGGCGCTGATCCTGACAAGCCAAAAGAGATCTGGACGCAGGGAGAAACCGAATCGAACTCCGTTTGGTTTCCTACCATCGAAAGTCCGAATCAACGCATGACGCAGGAAATTTATATCACGATCGATTCTGTTTACAAAACGTTGTCGAATGGGTTGATGATTACGTCTATCAACAACCATGACGGCACACGAACCGATTACTGGAAGCAAAGTCTTCCCGCTGCTCCTTACCTGACCATGATTGCGGTCGGAGACTATGCGGTTGTAAAAGATCATTGGAGAAACATCGAAGTAAATTATTATGTAGAGCATGAATATGAAAAATACGCTTCGATGATTTTTGGTCACACACCGGAGATGATCGAATTTTTCTCTTTAAAACTTGGCGTGAATTATCCGTGGGAAAAATATTCTCAGGTGGTTGTGCGCGACTATGTTTCCGGCGCGATGGAAAACACAACAGCTGTTGTTCACCGTGAAGAGTTGCAGCAAAATTACCGTGAGCGCCTGGACGAAAATTATGAAGACTACATTGCGCACGAACTCTTTCATCATTGGTTTGGCGACCTCGTGACATGCGAGTCGTGGTCGAATATCACACTGAACGAAGGGTTTGCGAACTATGCCGAATACCTGTGGCGTGAATACAAATTTGGCCGGGACGCCGCCGATTATCTCAACCAAAAAGATCAATCAATTTACGTCCAGTCCTCTAAAATGAGTGATCCCGATCTCATCCGTTTCGATTATGAAAGCCGTGAAGACATGTACGATGCGATCAGTTACGACAAAGGCGGAAGAGTGCTGCACATGTTGCGCAAATATGTGGGTGACGATGCCTTTTTTGCCTCACTGAAAGATTATCTCGATGCACATAAATTTTCTTCCGTTGAAATTCATGATCTCCGATTGTCTTTTGAAAAAATTACCGGAGAGGACCTCAACTGGTTTTTCAACGAGTGGTTTTTAAACCACGGCCGGCCATCACTGAAGATTGATTATACATGGAACGATTCGCTGAAAAAAGAAGTTGTAACGATTGAACAAACGCAAGACCTTCAGAAAAATCCATTGTATAAAATTCCGTTAGTGGTAGATATTTATCATGATGGGAAAGTTGACCGCAAAAAAATGATCATCGAAAAAACGAAAGAAGATTTTTTATTCCCTCTTTCTTCAAAACCGGATCTTATAAATGTTGACGCTGAAAAAATGTTACTCTGTTCAAAGAAAGACAATAAAACTCCGGAAAGTTTGATTTTCCAATACTACCATGCACCACTTTATCTTGACCGGTACGAAGCGTTAACCAAAACAGGCGGAACGTATGAGCTGAATACGGCGGCAGCGAAAATGGTCGCCGATGCATTAAATGATAAATTCTGGAACATCCGTTTGTCAGCAATTAAAAATATTTCAGAATTGGCAAAAGGTGACAAGGAACACATCAAGCCAAAACTTTTAGCGATGGCGAAAAACGATGACAAATCGCAGGTGCGGGTGGCGGCTTTGAAAGCATTGGCAAAATATTATACCGATGACGACCTGATGCCTGCATACGAAAATGCACTCAACGATTCATCGTACCTCGTGATGACAAGCGCTTTCAAAATCATTTGCGGCAAAGACGAGGCAAAGGGATTTGCGATTTCCAAAAAACTCGAACAGGAAAACGATCCGAATGTTGCCAGCGCGCTTGCAACTTTTTATGCGGATCAGGGAAAAGAAGAGAACAATGGATTTCTTATTCATGCGCTTACAAAGACAACCGGGTATGAGAAATATGCATTGATTGATTCGTATACAAAATTTCTTCTGAAAATTGAAGATGTAAAAGTACTGAAGGAAGGCACCGACAAACTTGCCGACATCGGCAGAAAGGCATCGTCGCGTTACATACGCCAGGAGGCAGTAAATTCACTGGGCGACATTGTAGCAGAGTTTCAAAACAGAGTTTCAAAAGCGCAAAAGCACATCGATGAAATAAAAACATCCAATGCAGCGATCACAGATGTCTTAATCGAAGAAAGTAAGCGGGAGAAAATAAAACTGCAACGAGATGAGCTCAAAGCAACTATCAGCGACATTAAAAAAAATGAAAAAGATAAACGGCTGGTAAAAATTTACAACGGGAATTAAACTACGGATTGTAACCGACATCAACTGCCAGATCATAATCACCTGAAGCCTGCACGGCCAGTTCATCGCATCGGTTATTCTCTTGGTGGTGCGCGTGGCCTTTCACCCACACAAATTTTACTTTGTGCTTCCTGTATACTTTTAAAAAACGTTGCCAGAGATCAGGATTTTTTTTTCCGTTGAAATATTTTTTCTCCCAACCAAATACCCATCCTTTTTCCACTGAGTCCACCACATATTTAGAATCGGAATAAATGGTGATGTGTTCTCCTTCTTTCTTCAGAGATTCCAGGCCCGCGATTACGCTCATCAACTCCATGCGATTATTGGTGGTGTGTTTAAATCCTTTAGAAATTTCTTTTCGGTGACTTCCTGAAATCATTACCACTCCGAACCCTCCCGGGCCGGGATTTCCACGCGAAGAACCATCGGTATAAATGGAGATCATTGAAGATTGAATATTAAAGATTGAATATTGCGGACATTCAAAAATACCCGACAATCTTCAATTAAGATTTTTTGCGTGATTTTTAATTACAGACAACTCCGTTCCAATTTTTGTAAATGCTGCAATTGCTTTGTCAAGATGATGACGTTCGTGGGCAGCAGAAATCTGAACACGTATTCTCGCATTTCCCTTTGCGACCACAGGAAAGAAAAAACCGGTAACATAAATTCCTTCGTCTAAAAGTTTAGATGCAAAATCCTGTGCGAGTTTCGCTTCGTACAACATAATCGGAACAATTGGATGTTCCCCCGGCTTAATGTCAAACCCTGCTTTTGTTATTTGTTCACGAAAATATTTTGTGTTACTCCAGAGTTTATCCCGCAGCGTCGTTGTTTCACTCAACATATCGATAACCGCAATAGAAGCGCCGACAATAGAGGGAGCGAGCGAATTAGAAAACAGGTATGGCCGTGATCGTTGTCTCAACAACTCAACAATTTCTTTTCTGCCCGAAGTAAATCCGCCCATCGCTCCGCCAAGCGCTTTGCCGAGCGTTCCGGTAATGATGTCGATGCGACCCATTACGTTACGAAACTCATGCGTTCCTCTTCCTGTCTTTCCCATAAAACCGGAAGCATGGCATTCATCAATCATCACCAACGCCGAATATTTATCAGCGAGATCACAGATCTTATCCAGTTGCGCGATGGTTCCATCCATTGAAAAAACTCCGTCTGTTGCAATCATCCGATGTCGCAGGTGTTGTGTTTCCTGCAAACACTTTTCCAGTTCTTCCATGTTGTTGTGTTTGTAACGGAAGCGCTGCGCTTTGCACAATCGCACTCCGTCAATAATGGAAGCATGATTCAATTCGTCGCTGATAATTGCATCCTGTTCATTTAGCAAAGGTTCAAATACACCACCGTTGGCATCGAAAGCCGCGGCGTACAAAATAGTTTCATCGGTTCCGAGGAATCCGGAGATTTTTTTTTCAAGCGTTTTATGAATGTCCTGTGTACCGCAGATGAAACGAACAGAAGACATTCCGTAACCGTGAGTATCAATGGCTTTCTTAGCTGCTTCAATTACTTTTGGATGAGAAGAAAGTCCGAGGTAATTGTTGGCGCAAAAATTAATCACCGGTTTTCCGTTGGCTATAATGTCGGCTCCCTGTGCTGAAGAAATAATTCTTTCCTGTTTGAAAAGTCCGGCTGATTTAATTTCCTCTAATTCTTTTTCGAGAACGGGTTGAAGGGTTGTGTACATGATCTTAGAC
>JAYVZS010000060.1:0-5267 GCA_043783155.1 Bacteroidota bacterium
CTAAAAAAGTAAATGCTTCGAACGGAATAAACCTGCAAAGTGATCGTACAGCCGCTTCGCTGAAGTTGATTTTATCTCCCCCTTCATCAACGACTCTGGTTTTGGTAATCATCTTACCTACGGTTTTACCAAACACCGTTTCCAGGGAACTGTGATAAAGAAAATGAACCGGTAAACCGAATGCATATACCATTAATGTATTATTAAAATCGATCCCCAGTCCGACAAGGTCAAAAATGACTGCCAGGATAATCATCAGGATATAGTAGCAGATGACATCAATAATCATGTTGGCAAATCGCTTTCCGCTGCTTGCCGAGTTTATTTCGGGATCAGCGTTTTCAGTATGGATAAGATTTAAGTCGAGGGCTTAGCCGGTGTCTTCCATGTGATGGTGGTTTTATATGTGCAAGTGTAATATATTCCATTTCAAATACACAACTTTTTTTCATTTGTTAAAGTAATTCGATAGCTGTTCGGTATTGTCTCAATACGAAATAATGAAATGTTACTACGTTTATTCTAAACAGATACACTCGCAGCCGTTCCGGCTTTGATCACAGTACTCGTCAATTTTATTTTATCTTTGCTTTCCTATGAAATCATTCCGACTCGTTGCCCTATCACTCTTTCTTTTATTTCCAAGAAGTACTTTTTCCCAAAACTGGCGTGTAGCCGCACCGTATAACGGGTCAATAAATGACATTGTATTTACAGACGCGAAAACAGGTTATGCCTGTGGTGTCGGCGCCGGCATCGGACTTTGCACCGGATCCGGGTTATTGTTGAAAACTATTGATGGCGGCGAAACATGGACGCGCATGAACACCGTTACCACGTACGCGTTGACTAAACTTTTTTTTGTTGACGCGTTTACCGGCTGGGCCTTAGGAAATTCAAGTACCGTTTTAAAAACAACGGATGGCGGCGTTACCTGGGTGCTACAAACATTTGGGGTGGGTGCCGGTTATAATGATTTTTATTTTGCAGATTATAATACAGGTTTTCTCTGCGGACTAAATGGAATATTAAGAAGGACGGTCAACGGCGGAGGTCTTTATACAACCATTGCATCCGGCGTTACAACCACCTTATACGGTGTTCACTTTGTAAGTCCCACCATCGGATTTATCATTGGTGACAATGGTGTGATTCGTAAAACGACTAATGGCGGAACGTCTTTTTCAAATGCATCACCCGTTACAACAGATCCGTTCAGAGACATTTGTTTTGTAACTGACAGCATTGGTTTTGTTCTGTCACCTTATAAAATATTGAAAACAACCAACGCCGGTTCCAGCTGGACAATTTACAACGCCCCTCCGGGTTCGATCATGACGCGGATACATTTTGTGTCACGCAACGTAGGTTTTGTGATCGGTGTCAGCGGCTTACTTTTAAAAACCACCGATGGCGGAAATACATGGAACCTATGTGTTAGTACTACCACTTTTAGTATCAGAAGTATTTTTTTTACGGATGAAAATACCGGCTACATTGGGAAAGACCAGGGACAAATTGACAAAACGACTGACGGCACCGCTTCGTGGAATTCCATCCTGAGTGGTTTAAGTGAAGAATTGTATAGCGTGCATTTCCGAAACCGCGCACGTGGAATCGCTGTCGGTAAATACGGTGGAATCTATCACACAAAAAACGGCGGCTTGAACTGGACGCATAGAAATACACAAACTTTTCCTTTACTCAATTGTGTACGATGGCTGACCGATAAAAAAGTAATTTCCGTTGGAGCAAACGGAACGTTGATAAAAAGTGATGATACTGGTTTGCACTGGTATCAAATGAATACAGGACTGACTGACAATTTGTATGATATAGATGTTGTGGATTCAGCGAATATCTATATAACATTCGGTACAGGAAAGTTGATGAAGACAACAGACGGCGGCGTTAGTTGGGACACAACATTGAATACCTCGAGTCCAAATCCTCTGAGCGGTGTATATTTTATAAATCGTGATACCGGGTATGTTTGCGGGGGAAATGAAATTTACAGAACCTATAACGGGGGAAATTCCTGGACCTTGAAAAATGACAGCGTCGCTCAATTCACTTCTTTCAACGATATTTCTTTTCCAAGCCGCGATACCGGTTATGTAGCAGGATCATTCGGTCAATTATACAGAACAATCAATGGCGGTGAATGGTGGCATGCGATGTATCCCGGGGGAACCGGTAATGCAGAAATAAATGAAATGCAATTCGTGAGTAACGACACCGGATACTTTGCAGGATTATCAAGTCAACGCGGAACATACCAGGCGGGAGTTAACATCGGAACATTGCCGACAGCTTGCTTAGCCGGTAGCGGGGAAACACGCAGCATCCACATTCCTGAAAAAGGTTATGGCTATTGTGTGGGCGGGCTGACTACGGTTCAAAAAGACAGCATGCTTGCAACGTATTTACAGGACAGTATTTTTTGTTCCGGCAGTAAAATATTTGTCGGCTATTTAGCATCCGGTTTACTATTAAGCACACAAGTGTTAGATGTACAACTAAGCGATGCAAACGGAAGTTTTGCATCTCCAATCATTATCGGAACATTTCAGATTATACTTTACACGACTGATCCATCGGGAATTGCGACATGTACATTACCGGCGGGCGCAAATGGAAACGGTTATAGAATACGGGTTGTATGCAACAATCCCGCTCTGATCAGTCCTGACAATGGATATAATATTACCATCAAGTCAAGTAATCCAACCCATGTAGATCTTTCTTTGTTGAATTCTAAAACTTGTGTCGGGGATACATTACGGTTTTCCGCGCAGGCAATCGGTGGTGGAACAAATCCTGTATATACATGGAGATTGGACAACCATCTTCTTGATTGGGAAGCAAACGACATCGGAATTGATACGCTGCAAGGAATTCATGTTTTAAGTGTGACGATGAACAGCAGTTTACGTTGCGCGACATCATCAGCAACTGATTCAATCAGGTTTGAAGTGCATCAAAACCCCTCTGCTGATGCCGGAGCGGATCAATCGGCATGTGCCGGTATAGGCGCAATTTTTACTATTGGTACGTCTAACAATAATGTACGGTACAATTGGTTTCCGTCAACGGGCTTAAATAATGATACGATTGCGATGCCGGTGGCTTCACCCCTCGTCTCACAAAATTATATACTTACAACTACTGATTCCATTGGCTGCATAGCGATGGATTCGGTGTATATATGCATCAATCAATTGCCTTCCATTCACATCAATGGTTCAACGCAGCTATGTTCCGGCGACAGCGCTTTACTCACGGCTAATACAACGATTGTCAATCCCGC
Source organism: Bacteroidota bacterium (assembly GCA_043783155.1). GTDB lineage: Bacteria > Bacteroidota > Bacteroidia > AKYH767-A > 2013-40CM-41-45 > JAPLDA01. The sequence goes on from JAYVZS010000060.1 coordinate 3,311, forward strand.
AATTACATGGATGCCGGCGAATATTTTAAGTTCAGATACGGGAAGTAGTGTATATGTGATTCTATTATCTGATGCAACTGTGTATGTAACCATCATGGATGACAGTTCATGTGTGAATAGTGATTCGATCAGCATTACCTTAGTTCCCGCTGCCGCCATACCAATTCTTACAATTGTAAATAACAGCCTTGTTGCATCGGTCAACACACACAATTTAATATGGTATAAAGACAGTGTCATAATCACAAATTTCTCCAATGATACATTGTACAACCCGGCCTTTGGTAATTATTGGGTGAAAGCAACAGATTCCAATGGCTGTGAAGCGCGGTCGCAATCAATTGCATTTTCGAATGTGGGAATTGAACAAGCACATGAAAAATTCTTTCGTGTTTATTTTTATAGAGGTGTACTGGAAATCACAGCTGAAAGTTCTGCTTCGAAGAATATCAATGTCAACCTCTTTGATTTAAGCGGCCGACTTATCCTCAATAATAATATCGAACTCGATGCAGACGGATCCGGAGAATTAGAAATAAAGGATATAACAAGGGGAATTTATTTTTCACGAATCAGGAGTAAAAAAATGGAGTGGATAACAAAAATTATTATTGATTAACACTATTGTCCGACAAAAATAATAAAAGGGTGAGCTGAAAAATAGTTCACCCTTTATAGTTATGTTTGGTTTACTACGACTAAACAAACTATGGATAAAAGTAAAAATTTTGTCGGACAGCCGGTTTTATTACAAATATTTTCTTGCATAGGCTCTGCAAAGATTAACGGTTTTGCACGAAAGCACCATACCAATCGTTATTACAGGAGAATTCCATTCCGTGTTCATTTGGTTGCACTTCTCAATGGAGTCTTCAGCTATTGCAACGGATTAAGAGAGTTGTGCCAAGGCATGTTGGCTTGTGAAGGGAAACTCACGCATTTATATTTAGATAAGGCGCCTGCTCGCAGTACCCTTTCAGATGCGAATACCAAACGAAGTTATCGTGTATTTGAAAGTCTTTATTTTGAATTAGTCCGACAACACATCAGTTTTATCTCGGACAGCCGGTTGAAGGGATTAAGCATTCGTAATCTCAAAATCATAGACAGCACAACTATCCGATTGTTTAGCGACATCTTGCGAGGAGTCGGTCGCAATCCAATAGATGGCTCACGAAAGAAAGGCTGCATTAAGGTTCATACACTGATGGATGCCTTTAGCTGGGTCGCAGAATTTGTTCGTAGTACGGCAGCCAAAGAGCATGACCGAAAATTCCTGCATCATTTGGAACTGGCATCCCATAGCTGGATAGTCTTTGATAAAGGATATAACCCGTTCAGGCAATTTGCCAGGTGGACGAACGAAAAAGTATGGTTTGTAACACGCATGAGAGAGAATGCCGTTTTCCATGTTACCAAAGTCATTAAAGACAACACCCGCCGGAAAAAGCCGACAGGTATTTTAAAAGAACAATACATTACCATTCCCTATAAAGACGAACAAAATGAAGCCCTACGATTAAAACTGAGAAGGATTACTTTCAAAGCAGAAGATGGAAAAATATACATCTTCATGACCAATAACTTTTCTTTGCCTGCCGAGCAAATAGCACTCATTTATAAAAATCGTTGGATGATTGAACTTCTTTTCAAACAAATCAAGCAGAATTTTCCTTTAAGATATTTTTGGGGAGCAAGTGAAAATGCCATCAAGATACAGGTCTATTGCGTGCTTATTGCTCAATTACTCATGGTGGTGATTAGAAAAAAAGCAGCTACTAAAAAATCTTTTGCCAACATGATTACTGTAATTCGGTTACATCTGATGAGCTACGTTGACTTATTTGAATTTATCAAGGATACTTATACAGCATGGAGAAAAGCTAATCCGCCTCCCGTTTTGCTGGTATAATTATTAGAGTGCCAACTACCCTCGATTTTAAGACTACGAAAAAAC
>JAYVZS010000061.1:0-13538 GCA_043783155.1 Bacteroidota bacterium
AAATATTGGCTACAAATCTGATGGTTTGGTTGCATTGACAGAATTCCGCCACATGCCTGATCTGAAAGTTGGTGATAAGGTAGAAGTATATGTTGAAACGCAGGAAGACAAAAATGGCCAGTTAATACTTTCTCACAAGCAAGCCCGTGCATTAAAATCATGGGATCGCGTAAATGCTTCTCTTGAAAAAGAAGAAGTGATTCAGGGTTTTGTAAAATGCCGTACCAAAGGTGGTTTGATTGTAGATGTTTTCGGAATTGAAGCGTTCCTTCCGGGTTCACAGATTGATGTGAAGCCAATCCGCGATTACGATCAGTTTGTCGGAAAGACAATGGAATTTAAAGTCGTGAAGATCAACAACGAATTTAAGAATGTTGTTGTATCTCATAAGATATTGATTGAAGAAGAACTCGAGCAGCAGAAAGCAGAAATCATGAAGAAGCTCGAGAAAGGCCAGGTTCTCGAAGGCACTGTGAAGAATATCACATCCTACGGTGTGTTCATGGATCTTGGAGGTGTAGATGGTTTACTTCACATCACGGATATTTCGTGGGGAAGAATTTCTCATCCGGAAGAAATATTGAAGCTCGATGAAAAAGTAAATGTCGTAATTCTTGATTTCGATGATGAGAAAAAAAGAATTGCGCTTGGTTTAAAACAATTGACTCCTCATCCTTGGTCACAACTTGATTCTGAATTAAAGGTGGGTGATAAAGTAAAAGGCAGAGTAGTGGTAATCGCTGATTACGGAGCATTCGTTGAAATTACACAAGGCGTTGAAGGATTAATTCACGTTTCTGAAATGTCATGGTCACAGCATTTGCGTAGCCCGCATGAATTTTTGAAAGTGAACGATGAAATTGAAGCAATCATTCTTACACTCGATCGCGAAGAGAGAAAAATGTCTCTTGGTATCAAACAACTGAAACCGGATCCTTGGACAAACGTTGCTGATAAATATCCGGTTGGTTCGAAACATAAGTCGACAGTGAAGAACTTCCAGAACTTCGGAGTGTTCGTTGAATTGGAAGAAGGTATCGACGGACTGGTTCACATTTCTGATTTGTCTTGGCAGAAAAAAATAAAACATCCGTCTGAGTTCTGTAAGATCGGTGATGCTATGGAAGTAGTGGTACTGGAAGTGGATGCTGAAAACCGCAGACTCAGTCTTGGTCACAAGCAACTTGAAGACAATCCATGGGAAGTTTTTGAAACCATTTTTACGAACGATTCAGTGCATGAAGGAACAGTACTGAAGATTACTGATAAAGGTGCGATCATCGCACTTCCTTATGGTATCGAAGGTTTTGCTCCGATCAAACACATTGTAAAGGAAGACGGACGTTCGTTGAAAGTAGAAGAGAAAGCTGAATTCAAAATTCTTGAATTCTCGAAAGAGAACAAACGAATTCTTGTTTCTCACAGCCGCATTCACGAAGAGAAATCATCTCAGAATCGTTCTGCCGAGTTCACTCAGAAAGCCAATGAGCGTGAAGAAGGTGCTAAGGTGGTGAAGAAAATTAAAGACAACCAGGAGAAAACAACGCTTGGCGATCTTTCAGTTCTTTCTAACCTGAAGAATGAAATGGAAACTGCTGAGAAAAAAAGCCGCAAGAAAAAAGAAGATGAAACCGAAATGAACGGTGCGGTAAATGAATCAGCAGCAACAACAGAGATGAATAATTCTACTCAGGAAGAAAAAGAAGAAGAGAAGAAAGAAGAATAATTGTCTCTCACTTAAATATTAAATCCTTCCGGTATTATGTACCCGAAGGATTTTTTTTGAAATGGTGTTGATGTTTTAATTTTACCTTTGAAACAATTCAATATGGAAAAAAAATTGCTCCTTGACAAGACTCATTTTGAAATCACGATCAGCCGGCTTTGCTACCAGTTGATCGAGAATCACAGTGATTTTTCCGAATCGGCCATCATCGGTTTACAGCCAAGAGGAATTTTTGTCGCGAAAAGAATTTACATACGCCTTTCGGAAATACTCAAAACAAATTCCATCTTACATGGAAGTCTCGATGTTACCTTTCACCGCGATGATTACCGTCGTCGCGACATTGTTATTCCAAGCGAAACAAAACTGGAGTTCATCATCGAGGACAAGAAAGTTATTCTTGTGGACGATGTCTTGTATACCGGCCGTACCATTCGCGCCGGCATGGATGCATTGCTCGATTTCGGTCGTGCAAAAAAAATTGAGTTGCTTACATTGGTCAACCGGCGTTACAGCCGTCACCTACCAATTGAACCGGATTATGTCGGAATACAGGTAGATACCATCACAGCAGAAAAAGTAAAAGTACAATGGAAGGAAACAGATGGTGAAGATGCGGTGTGGCTGATAACGGAGAAGAATTAAGAAGAAGTGTTGAAGTATAGAAGTGTTTATGTGTTGAAGGAACTAACAACTAAAAACCAATAACTATCAACTGGTTCAAAAAGTAACGAAGTGATTAAGTGTCGAAGATGTATCCACGAATTCCCCAACTCACAATTCATCCATTCACCAAATAAAAAACATGTCGCGGCTAAGCGTTAAACATCTGTTAGGAATAAAAGGTCTTTCGAAAGAGGACATCGAACTTATTTTTTCTACGGCCGACAATTTTAAAGATGTGTTGAATCGTTCCATAAAAAAAGTTCCCTCGCTTCGTGATGTTACTATCGCCAATTTATTTTTCGAAAATTCAACACGTACCCGTCTTTCATTTGAATTGGCTGAGCGACGGCTTTCCGCCGATGTAGTTAATTTTGCTGCTTCATCATCTTCCGTAAGTAAAGGTGAAACATTGATTGATACGGTAAACAACATATTGGCGATGAAGGTTGACATTATCGTGATGCGTCACCCGAACCCCGGCGCGGCAGTATTTCTTTCTAAACATGTTCATTCGAAAATTGTGAATGCGGGAGACGGTGCACATGAACATCCGACGCAAGCACTGCTGGATGCTTATTCCGTCCGCGAAAAATATGGTGAAGTGAAAGGAAAGAAAGTGGTGATTGTCGGTGATATTTTACATTCACGCGTAGCGCTCTCAAATATTTTTTGCCTTCAGAAATGCGGAGCTGAAGTGATGGTATGCGGGCCTACTACACTGATGCCGAAGTTTATTTCGTCGCTCGGTGTGAAGGTTGAACATGATCTTCGCAAAGCACTTGAATGGTGCGATGTCGCGAACATGCTTCGCATCCAACTGGAACGACAGGACATAAAATACTTTCCATCACTGCGTGAATACATGATGCTTTATAGTCTTGATAAAAAGTTACTCGATTCACTTAGCAAACGAATTACGATTATGCATCCGGGTCCGATTAACAGAGGCGTTGAAATTACCAGCGAGGTAGCTGATTCAGATCAATCCATCATTTTAAACCAGGTCGAAAATGGTGTGGCTATCCGGATGGCCGTACTTTATTTGTTGGCAGGAGAAGTGGGTAAGTAGTTTTCGGTTCTTAGTTCTAACATTTCAACAATATTCCATTTTTCAATGTTAATAAAATCTATTTGGATATTTGTTATCCGTCTTATTTGTCGTAAATTTGAACAAACCTAAACGATATGAAGTTCACAATTGAAAAACAACCCAAGTACGTTCTCTTCAAGTTGCAAGAGGCAAAGTTGAATTCTCTCATTTCATCAGAATTGAAAGCTGAATTTGTTTTGCTTAACCAGCAATTGCATTACAACATCATCGTTGATCTGAGCGAAACTCAATACTGCGATTCATCTGGACTGAGCGCTATTCTTGTCGGGTATCGGCTTTCAAGAAATGGAGGAGGAGCATTTGTTCTTGCGAGCTTACAGGATCATGTTCGCAAACTCATCTCGATTTCGCAATTAGACAACATGTTGGTGATTACACCAACTGTGAACGAAGCTGTTGATTTCATTTTCATGGATGAAGTTGAAAAACATTTGCACAAGGACTAATTCAAAAAAAATAAAAATGAGAAAAATATTTTTTGCTGTTGCCTGTATGTTCATCATTTCAGTAAATTCATTTGCGCAATGCATTCCTGATACTTCGATCACGCATAATGTGCCTGGATTTTATCCCGACAGTGCGACTGGATTGCCGCATGCAATTGTTGGTGTTCCGTATTCAACGGTCATGCAGTTTAAGGTTCTCACGGATACCAATATTTCTTTGGGGGGTGGTGCACCAATTCACGCAACTGTTGATTCCATTATCATCACTGGTGTAACCGGCTTACCTCCGAATTACACGTATACATGTACGCCTGCGAATTGCCATTTTTCGGGAGGTTCAGACGGATGTATTACGTTGTTCGGCCCCGCACCGGACACAGCCATGGCTGGGCTTTCATATTCGATTATAGTCAATGTAACTGCTTATGGCCATGCCGGATTCATCCCTGCTCAGATTCCTACAAACATTAACAGATACAGAATCGTTGTTGATCAGCTAACGGCTGTATCTTCATTATCACTTACAAAGTTTGATGTCGCTCAAAATTATCCAAACCCATTTAGAACATCATCTGAAATATCTTTCTCTTCTCCCGGGAACGACTTCCTAACATTTAAAGTAGCGGACCTGCTCGGGAAGATACTTGTTTCAAAAACAGTTTATGCTACAAAAGGTTTAAATAAAATTACTTTATCAGCGAAAGACTTTGAAGCAGGAATTTATATTTACACGATCGGTAATTCAAAAAATTCCATTACCAGGCGAATGATTGTATCAAACGAATAATGACTTTTGAAATTACCATTCTCGGAAGTAGTTCCGCTACACCTATTTATCAACGTCATCCCACCGCTCAGGTACTAAACATACATGAGCGTTTTTTTTTAGTTGATTGCGGCGAAGGAACCCTGATCCAGATGAATCGTTTCAGGATAAAATTTCATCGCATCAATCATATTTTTATCAGCCATCTCCACGGCGATCATTACCTCGGTTTAATGGGATTATTGTCAACCATGCATCTGCAGGGACGTACAGAGCCGATTCACCTGTATGCACCGAATGATTTAGAGGAAATTATTGACATCCAGCTCCGGTATTCTCAAACCGATTTAAGGTATAAGATTAAGTTTCACTCAGTGAATCCTGCTTCATCGAAAGTTATTTTTGAAGATGACGATCTTGAAGTGAGAACGATTATCCTGAATCACCGAATACCGTGCACCGGCTTTTTGTTTTCAGAAAAACAGAAGCAACGGAAACTTCAAAAAGAAAAATTACTTGAATATTCCATTCCCGTTTCTGCTTACCATGATTTAAAGAAGGGTGAAGATTATGTGGGAGAAGACGGTAGCGTGATCCTGAATGTTGAACTTACCACTGATCCCAGGATTCCTCGTTCGTACGCATTTTGTTCAGATACGCTTTACAATGAGAAGATTATTCCACAGATAAAGGGAATTGATTTGCTTTATCACGAAGCTACCTTTATGAATGATAAAGCGGATCGTGCGATTGAAACATTTCATACCACAGCCGAGCAGGCGGCAACCATTGCCTTAAAGGCAGGGGTAAAGCGTTTACTAATCGGTCATTTTTCTGCACGGTATAAAAATCTTTATCCACTTCTGGAAGAAGCAAAAGAAGTTTTTGAAAATACAACGCTTGCTTTGGAAGGCGATCGCTTTACCATCGAATAATAGTTGAGTAACGATCGTGTACGTTAATTGACATCCGACAGACAATATTTTAGAATGCGCTACACAAGTCTCCGAACCAATAGCTCCAAAATAATTCATGATACTGATTGCTGACAGTGGATCTTCCAAAACGGACTGGAGATTAATTGATGACAAAAAAAATGTTCATCAGTTTCGTACCTCCGGGTTAAATCCTTATTTTTTGTCTTCTGATTTAATCGCGGAAAAAATCGGTGCTGAACTAACATTACCTGTTGACCGGGATGATGTGCAGGAAATCTTTTTTTATGGTGCGGGATGCTCTTCAAAAGAGATGTGTGATGTGGTGGAAACAGGCATTCAAAAAAAATTACCGAAATCAAAAATAGTTGTGCAACATGATCTGTTGGCTGCCTGCCATGCTTTGTGCGGGAGGGAAGAAGGATTGGTCGCAATTCTCGGTACAGGTTCTAACTCATGTCTGTACGACGGAGAGAAAATCATTGACCAGGTTCCTTCACTTGGTTTTATTTTGGGTGATGAAGGAAGCGGGACTCACATAGGTAAAAAAATACTTCAGGCAGTTTTTTATCGTGAATCCACCGATCAGCTGATGAAACGATTTGATGAACGTTTTCATTTATCAAGAGAAGAAGTACTTGAAGCGATCTATAAAAAACCTTTGCCGAATCAGTACCTCGCATCCTTTGCACATTTTGCTTTTCAGAACAGGAATGAAGCCATGATTTCAAAAATTGTGTATGATTGCTTCATAGAATTCTTTGACCGGCATATTTGCAAATACAATAACTACCAGAAAAAGAAAATACATTTCACGGGGTCCGTAGGTTTTAATTTCGCTGACCTGCTGCGTCGTGTTGCCGGCGAAAAAGGAATACAGGTTGGTAAGATTACGGAAAGTCCGATTGCCGGACTTACTTTATATCACCTGAACGAGCAGGAGTGATCAGGCCTGCGTTTGCCTTAGCTTTCGCAACTCATCTTCAAGATCAAGAATAGCTTCTTTGCAACCGGACTCAAATTTTAAAAAAAGTTCAGGGACATTTTCCACATGGTATACTTCCCGACAACACTCTTCTATGTTGAGGATTATTTTTTTCAACTCGTTCAACTCAAAGATGGAAATACATGATTTCACCTTGTGGGCTACCGCATGAACTTCATTCCAGCTTGCCAGCGGAATTAAATTTTCCATTTTCGCAATCGATTCGGGTACTTCCTTTAAAAAGAGTTCGATCAATTGAACCGTAATTGCTAAATCGCCACCGGTATATTTTTCAAGAAAGCCAAGCTCTATCCCTTTTTTTCTCTTTCCTTCAGAAGTCATTTCTTTGCGTGCTGAGAATTTTTTTTTCGGGTTCTCTGTCCATGGCTTGCCAAAGGCACTGAGGTACTTTAACATTGTTGAGTAGAGGTCTTCCGGTGTATAGGGTTTCACCACGTAATCATTCATACCTGCTTCCCGAGCTTTTATTTTTTCTTTCTCTGAAGCATCGGCGGTTAAGGCGATGATCGGAATGCTGCACACCGGCTCCGGCATTTTTGTTCGGATCGCCGTTGTAATTTCATAACCATCCATTCCCGGCATTTGAATATCCATGAGTACGATATCGTATTTACGTTCCGACATCCGGGCTAAAGCTGATTTGCCGTTTTCAGAGCAATCGAAATTTATAAAGCCGAATTTCTTCAGCATGTTTTTTACCAGCAGCTGATTTATTTTATTGTCTTCGACAATGAGTACATTCACGTGCGAGAAATCCTGTGGTACAATTTCGAGTGAAGGTAATTGCTCTGTTTTTTTTGGCTGTGTTTCCGGTAATCCGAAAACAAGCTCAAAGGAAAATTCAGATCCTTCATTCATTTTGCTAGTCACTCGAATCGCTCCTCCCTGCATTTCCACGAGCTGTTTTACGATGGTAAGCCCAAGCCCGGTTCCTTCATACCGTTTCTTATTATGTTCAACTTGCTCAAAACTTTCGAAGATGGTACGGAGTTTATCTTCCGGAATTCCGATTCCTGTATCGGTTACTTTTATCTTCAATGTACAACGTCTGTCTTTTGCATCAACATGCCTGATGTCGATTTTTATAGTTCCTTTCTCCGTAAATTTCACAGCATTACCAAGCAGGTTAATGATAATCTGGTTGAGGCGCATCGGATCACCGATAATATTTTCAGGTATTTTCGGATCTACGACACAGCCGATCCTGATATTCTTTTCGTCCGCTTTTATACGGAGTATCTGAACAATTCCTTTCAGTAAATCACGTACATTAAATTCCTGTTCACTGAATTCGATTTTTCCCGCATTAATCTTTGAGAAGTCAAGAATGTCATTGATGATCGACATCAGGTTGTTAGCCGACAACTTAATAGCTTCAATAAATTCATCCTGTTCAGGAGTAGGGTTTGTCTGGCTAAGCAGGTGAGCCATGCCAAGAACACCATTCATCGGAGTTCTGATTTCATGACTTACATTGGCAAGAAACTGTTCTTTCATTTTGTCAGAAAGTTCGGCAATCTCCTTTTGCTTCTTAAGTTCTTCAAGATCATATTTGATGTACAGTGATTTGGTTTTAAGATTTACTTCTTCGGAGGTAATTTGTTTATCGAGTTCCACGTATTTTTTATAATGGAGAAGCGAGTTTTCATAATCATTCAGTCGCTCGTACGCGAGAGAAAGAAATTCATGGATCTTTTGAAGTTGAGCTTCTACCGGTGAAAGTTCAGCAATCTCAAGAGCACTTTTCAGAACCTCGATGGCTTTGTCAAATTGTGTCAGCTCAATGTACAGGTTGCCCAAGCTTTTAATGAGTTGTGCTTTTAATGTTGGTGATGCTCCTGCGTCTGCAATACTCAATGCTTCATTAAAATGTTTAAGTGCGAGATCGTATTGCTTTTGTTTCGTATAAAGAATGGCAAGGCTCCCGATTGTCTTAGCTTTAATGTCAGGATCATTCACCTGGTCAAGTGAATTTACTCCCCGTAAAAGATAATAAAGAGAGGTCTCATAGTCATCTATCCAGTTGAAGGCATTTCCAAGCAGGAAAAAAGAATTCACCATTTCCTTTTTATTCCTGATGCTTTCAAAAATTTGGAGTGCTTTTTTGAAATGTTCAATTGCTTTGCGGTAATCCTGCAGGTACACATACAATTTTCCCAGTTCATTGTGATTGGAAGCGATACCGGTATCATCACCTGATTCGGAATTAATTCGTAAGCTTTCCAGAATTGAATTGAGTGCGGAAGGACAATCTCCGAGTTTGAAATAGGTGGTGCTGATCTTATGGTAACAATTCAACAGGCCTGTTTTATTATCAAGATCTTTGTATTGTTGTAAAGCCTCATGAAATGATGTAAGTGATTTTTTGTAATTGCCCTGGATAAAAAAACTGTTTCCTTTTTCATAGTTGATGTTTGCAATACCGGTTTTGTAATTGAGCCGAAGAGCAATTTTCATCGCATCTTCCAGCAGGTTAAGAGACTCATTAACGTTGCTGCTTTTCGGTGATTGCGCACGTTGAATCAGTGTATCGACATCTTCAGTTCCCACAATATAATTTTATAATTCTTATAGTTCTATTTCGCATATTGGTTACAAAAAAAAGCAACAGGTATTACAGAATAAAGATGAGATTGTATTGTAATGTTACTTTTTATAATGCTCAAGGTCAGAAAATTTTTTCTTGTTGAAAATAAAAAAATCAAATAAAATACTTTTTGGATAGATCAGGTTGGAGGGATCTGCGTTCATTGCCGTGTTTTTGTCGACGTGTATTTTTTTTCTGTGAAGGTGAAAATAAACGTGCGCTTTCAGTACCGCTTTGCAATCGTTCCATCCACTGCCGAATAAAAAAACAATTGCCGCCAACAAGTCAAAAAAAGACCTGAATAGGAGAATGGAAAACAGTTTTTCCCGGTCAGCGTTTTTGTAGATCATCATCAGGTTGTTTCTGAAGTTCAGATATGTTTTGCGGGAATTTTTTTTCGGCAATGTTCCTCCGCCGATGTGATAGATGAGTGAGCCCGGACAATACATGATTTTGTAGCCAGCCCGGTGAATTCGCCAGGATAAATCAATTTCTTCCATGTGCGCGAAAAATTTTTCGTCGAAGCCGCCGAGTTCATGAAATATTTGGGAACGGATAAACAGGGCTGCTCCGGTTGCCCAGAAAATTTCTTTCTCATCATCATACTGATGGAGATCTTTTTCGAGTGAAGTAAAAATTCTTCCCCGGCAGAACGGGTAGCCGTATTTATCAATGTAACCACCCGCTGCACCAGCATATTCAAATTCATCTTTGTTTTTATACGATTTTATTTTGGGCTGGCAGGCAGCAACACGTGGATTCTTTTCCATTAACTCAATCACCGGTTGAATCCAGTTTTCCGTAACTTCGACATCTGAATTCAGCAGCACGTAATATTTTGACTGTACCTGTTTAAGGGCTTCATTGTAACCGCCTGCAAAACCCAGGTTGGAATTGTTGAGGATGACCTTTACCTGTGGAAAATGCTGCCGAAGAAATGTCACGGAATCATCCGCAGAATTATTGTCAGCAACAATAATTTCAGCGACGCTACTGCTGTATCGGATGACGTCCGGCAAAAATTTTTCAAGAAAAAATTTCCCGTTCCAGTTAAGAATTACAATGGCGACTTGCATACGTTGAAAATGGCACGCAAGATCAGCTAAAAAAACTGTTTATTAAAATTAAGGGAGAAAAATCAAGTAAGGAAAGAGGATAATTTACTTAGGGCGATCAAAAGCATCAATGGGTCTTTCAATATTGCCTCCTTTTATCTCTCTGTGATTATATTCGTCTCCATAATCAATATCCTGCAGTGTTTGCCTCGATTTTGATTCAGAGAGATGAGCTTGCCAGTTGGAATCATAAATTTCCCCTTTTGCTGTCGAATGAATAAGCATCTGGCAATTGGAACTCAGGTCACGTGCAAAAAAAACAAATTTAATATTCCGCTGGTCCTTGTATGTATTGTATTGCCATATCTCATAGGGGTAAACGTCACCTTCAAAATATTCTTTGTCTATTGAGTTTGGTTTTCCATATTGAAGGTATACGCGTCCTCTGTCAGAATCGTACCCTTTTCTGCCGGGACAAGCGAATGTGGCATTCACACTGTTAACTTCTGCCTGGTAATCGAGCCATGCCTGTTCCGGGTCATTGGAATTTCTTTTCGACCAGAAATAATAGAAAAACTGTTGCATGGATTCAATATTGTTGTACTGCAGTTGCGCATCTTCAATATCCGCTTCGTTGTGTTCTGAAATCGGGTAGAGAGAAGAAATATAATCAGTCAGTACTTCTTTGTCAGTCATATAGGAAACAAATGTATTGTCAATTTTAATGACCGAGAGATCATCAGGATTCATTGACTTTTCAGACGGATTACTTCTTTGAAATAAAAGTTGCTTTGACGCGAGTAAGTTGTTGGATTTATCACGCACTTCAATACTTAAATTATAATTGCCGGAAGACACATCATGAATGGGAAGTTCCGCAAGTATACCGGTTATAGAGGATGCTTTTTGTTTTTTTGAATTACCGAGGTTGTTAATAATACTTTTATTCTGATGACCAGCGATGTTATAAGTGACAAGAAAATAGTCATCACCGAGAACATCTTTTGTATTGTAAATCTCAGTGTAAAATTTCAGTGACTCTTTTGTCTTTGGAAAATAATTGTAAACAAACGGAACAACATCGTATCCGCTTTTTGTAAATGTCCCGGCTTTAACGGAAGGAGTGTAAGATTCTAAAAGTTCGATGTCTGAAATATTGATTTTTTTTGACGGGTAATTAATAGAAATGTTTTGTGTTGTTATATAGCTTTGTTCGGTGGAATTTTTATCTGTAATTTTTAATTCGAGAATATAATCTCCACCATGAAGCGCCACTCTTTGCTGATCAATAAAGTCAGGTATCGCCTGAGATAAATCCGTCAACGAAGGGCTTAGCAGGTTATATTTATTGAAATAAACAATTTTTTCATTTTGTTTATACACCCATTGAACTTCAATTTTCCCCTGAAATTTATTTTCTGAATTCTTAACGAGGTTAACGGAAGTACCCACAACGTTCAAATAGGTTTCAATGTATGAACTGTTTCCTGGCTGATCAAATGTGCAGTATGAAAAAAAAGCGTTTAGGTTTCTTCCTTTGGTTTGTTGTATTAACAATGCAAGCAGGACAAAAGTAAGTACGCGCTTTTTCATGGAGCAGGTTTTTGATCAAGTAAAGTTACAAAAATCAAGATCGGTAATTGAGATCTGAAAAGTTAAATGTCAGCAATTTGTAAAACAGACTTGTTAAGTACCTGGAGTTTTAGTCAGCTTTCGCAGAGTTCAATTGGTAATTCATCGGGATCCAACAGAAACGTAAATCGCTTATCTGTTATTTTATCTGTCCTCACAGGATCTGTTTTGATCCCGTTCTGTAATAGCAATTGGATGCTTTCTTCAAACTTTCCAACTTCAAAAGCGAGATGTCGAAGCCCGGTGGCTTCAGGTCTTGAAAGCCGCAACGGGGAATCGGGAAATGTGAATAATTCGAGCAGGTACTGATTGTTGAAAGACAATTCAATTTTAAATCAGCGTCGATCTTCCTTGAATGTCTCGTTGAGAATTTTAAATCCTAATATACCACAATAAAATTGTTTTGATTTTTCCGGGTCCGAACAAATGATAGAAATACGATGAAAACGTTGCCATTGTATGAGCCCAATAAACCAAAATTATTTCCTTGATAGCTTCAGATTAAGGATGATGCCTTTGTACTACCCTCAAAACATTTGCTTCAAGGAAGTTAAGGTCCGACGCGTCTACAAACCCGTCACCATCTACATCTGTAGCATAATATCCAACGGCAAGAGCCACCAGATCGGCTTCCATTGCGTTGAGGTCGCTGGCTTCTATAATACCGTCCTGCGGGAAATCTGCATTGTAAAACGACCAGATACCTTCACCGAACACATCAATCATGTTACTTCCGTATGCTTTAGTTGCGGCAGTCGTAAAGTCATAACTGTTGACCGGGTTAATCGTTACGGGATTTGCGCTCCAGGTCTCAATCGTATTACGATGTCTGATGACAATGTAAGAATACTTGCCAAGAACAGAATTTGAGAATACACAGGAAAGACTACCTGTCGTATCGATGATGCCTTTATAACTTTCAAGCAATGCGTGTGATCCTGTAACTGTATCATGCAATTCAACAACGATCGTGTCGACCTGGTAAGGTAAACTTCCGGGCACAATTTCATTTAAGAGAACATGTTTCATTGATGATGAACCTTTATAATAACATTGAATAAAAGCTTTAATATTAAGTGTAACGCAATTAATCACTGTTAAGCTTGTTGTGATTGCACTGTCGCAGCCAGTTGCATTCGAAATATGTGTTATCTGAGTTCCTGTGACTGTCATGGGAGTACCGTTTGGTGGCGTATAACTTCCTCCGAAACAGAATGAAATATTAACAGTACTGGAACTGCTGTAACGAATAATCAAATGTAAATACGCAATTGAGTCACATCCGGCAGCATTAGTAAACGGACCGGCATTGTGATCACCTGAAGTTGTATACGTGTTAGAGTTCCATGTATAAGAATTACAAACTGAAACAGTATCATGCGATGAACTGCTGTAACGGATGATCAAATGTAAATAAGCGATTGAATCACATCCTGCAGCATTCGTAAACGGACCAGCGTTGTGATCACCTGAAGTTGTATACGTGTTAGAGTTCCAGATATAAGAATTACAAACTGAAACAGTATCATGCGATGAACTGCTGTAACGAATGATCAAATGTAAATAAGCGATTGAATCACATCCTGCAGCATTCGTAAACGGACCAGC
>JAYVZS010000062.1:0-33392 GCA_043783155.1 Bacteroidota bacterium
TGTGTACATGATCTTAGACGTGAGATGTGAGATATATGATGTGAGACACAGGATTGAGATGTGAGAAAAAATAAATGAAAAGCAAAAGTGAGAAAAAAAACGGTCTCTCCGTTATTTGTCAAAATCAAAAAACCTTTCGTGCTACGCCGCAGGTAATTTCGCCATTGCCCATGGTATAATAATGCAGACAAGGCGCTCCGAATTTTACAAGTTCTTTTGACTGGTTGGCACACCATTCAATGCCAACCTCTTTCACTTCTTTATCGGTTTTGCATTTCTCAATTTCATCGAGCAGGTCTTCCGGCAAATCAATTTGAAATGTTTTCGGAAGAGAGACTGCCTGCTTCTTAGCGGTAATCGGTTTCAATCCCGGAATGATGGGAACGAGAATACCCATTTCGCGGCAGAGGTTTACAAAATCAAAATACTTTTGGTTGTCAAAAAACATTTGAGTAACGATGTATTCTGCACCGGCATCAATTTTTGCTTTCAGATTTCTCAAATCATTTTTCATGTTCGGTGCTTCGAAATGTTTTTCAGGATACCCGGCAACACCAATGCAAAAATCAGAAGATGCCACCTCACGCAGCTCTTCATCAAGATAAATTCCTTTGTTCATGTTGACGACCTGTTTCACAAGGTCGATAGCGTATTGATGGCCAAAAGGATGAGCATTAAACTGACTTTCTGATTTGATGGCATCTCCGCGAAGCAACAATACATTGTCGATACCAAGAAAACTGAGATCAATCAACGCATTTTCTGTTTCCTCTCTTGAGAATCCTCCGCAGATGATATGAGGAACCGTATCCACTCTGTATTTGTTAATGATAGCCGAACAGATGCCTACAGTTCCCGGCCTTTTGCGGATAGAAAATTTTTCAAGCAAACCATTTTCATGTTTCTTGTAAACATATTCTTCACGATGATACGTAACATCAATAAAAGATGGCTTGAACTCCATGATAGGATCCAGAATATCCCAGATACTCGTGATACTCTTCCCCTTCAACGGAGGTAATATTTCAACAGAAAAGAGCGTACCGGACGCTCTTTTCAAATGATCAATGACTTTCATTATGTAGTTCTTCCTCGTTCCTTTTTTTCAACGTTATTTGTTGCGGAGAATGGTCACGGTACCTGTAAACACGCTTGCTTTTTTATCCCCGACTTTCATCGTATAATAATAAACACCATCCGTCATATTATCACCTTTCCAGTCGTTCTGGTAATTACTGCTTTCATATACTTTTTTACCCCAGCGATTAAAAACGGTTAACTTACTATTCGGATAGAATTTGAGATTTTCAAATATGAAAGTGTCATTAAATCCGTCACCATTCGGTGTCATGACGTTTGCAGGTACAACAACAGATTTAATAACATCAAACGTATACCAGTTGGAATGTGAGGTTAGGTTTGACGAAGTGGTTTGAACTCTTACCAGGAATGTTCCAGGTAGATCGGGCATCACATAAGTATATGCTGTGTTGTTCGTAATCGCTCCCGAAACCGCATTGAAGGTAGCTCCATAATCGTCGCTTTGCATTACCTGGTATGTAGGATTTGACCATCCCCAGTAAGGAGTCCAGCTAAGTGCGATGTTTGTTGAATCGGCGCTGCGAACTCCCGTTAGGAAAATACTTTGAATAGAATCACTGGATGGACTCACATAGCCCGTGTTCAGATGGATCTTGATGTGATAACTATAAGGTTTCACGGGAACATTCACAGTGTTATCAATATATGAACTTACGGAAGAAGAGGTAACCGTTGTAAGTCCCGAGTAAGTACCTGTTGGAGTATCACTTCGCTCAATATCAAAACTCTGAAATTGCCCCGCTGGTATATTAGATGGCGCAGACCATTGCACTTCCATTGCTGAATTAGGGTCGGTGACTGTAACATTAGTCAGATCAACAATACCATGGTAACAATTATCGAAATTGAAAGTTGCGGTATCATATTCTGCCATTGCATTACCACAATCGTTTAACAATGTATTCCCGTCATTCCCCACCTTCGACCAAATGTAATAGGTTCCATTCTCGGAGAGGCCACCAGAGAGCTGGTACAAATGAATTTCAATCGAGTCAGTCATACTATCAGCACCACAATTGATTGGAATCTCGGCTGTAACGGGAATTGCCTGACCACCTGGTGCAAGCATCCGGAAATCTGAACCATCCGGCGCTACACTATTACATTTTACCGGTGCATTCAGGTGAATAAAAAGGACTGTGTCGCCACAGTTTGCTACAATATTACCATTATTATTATTTAAAACTGCTAAATGAAGGAGTGGCGGAAAATTGCAGTTCGCTTCAATATTCACCTGCATATCTCGTCTTACAGATCCGATTAAAACTCCATTGCGATATTCCTGCACAAGGATGGCAATTACACCAACCTGAACGATATAAGGAGTTAAGGTAATGATGCCGGTTGCGGAATCTATCGTAACAGGAGGATTAGATGCTACAGGGTTGGTTCCGGAATAAAGAATCGGGGTGGTTATATAGGGAACTGAAACAGGTCCGACACCAAGCGTATATGCATCTACCAAAGAATAAACCAACGTGTCACCATCCGGATCCGTAGCAACCTGGTTATAATGGAAAGTATGATTGATGCAGAACCTGGAAACAGGGTAAGTAGAAAATACTGGAGAACTATTATTTGGATAATTCAGGTTATCTAATTTAGCTTCAACATACATATCCAATGTTCCGGGTCCGGTGAGTGTTGTAATAATTTGGTTACGACAACAGGTACTGGTAGAAATTATCCAGTCAGGACAGGCGCTGGGAAGCGTTATCACACCTTTGTATATATATTCCTGAACACCGTAACCGGTTCCGCCATTACAAAATGTCGCAGAACAGGGTGGATACTGTCCCGTTGGAATTTCCTGACCTGTATTACTAATCTGCGGAATGGTAATGGTTCCGGAAAAACCACAATAAACAGAAGCGTATCTCACTGTAAAAGTAGGGGGGGCCTGGGAAGGAGTCGATGTGGTGCTATCTCCGCAATTACGATAAAACTTTACCGTAACAGTGTAAGTATTCAGGGTGTCATGAACGTAACTGATATTAGCACCGATAGAATGTGTCGCTTTGGTCGTTTGAGCTGACAACAACAGCAGGCATGGAATTAGAAGGAGAATGTACTTGATTTTTTTCATGGGTATGTTATTCGTGTCGGGCAGTGATTTAATCAACAGGTAAATATTTCAGAATTGATTTTAAGGGTGACAAATATAGATGATATTTTCAAATTTACAAGACTGATACCGCGCTATCAAAGGGGGTAGTCGTTCTCTTATTTAAGACGCGCAAATCGGTTGGTTTAGTTGCATAAATAAAGTTATTGATGAGATCAGTTTTGGGAATTTCTGAATAACCTTAAAGAACTTTTTGCAATGCAAATTTTACCATCAAGTGTTTGAGCATTTACGGAGTAAAAATAATTTCCTTCCGGAGCTTCTTTACCGTTAGAGAAAGTACCATCCCACCCTCCGTTTAAGGAGTTCCAGGAATAAATCTGTTTGCCACTCAAGTCAAAAATGATCACCTCTAACGATTTTATATCTGTTGTTTCCAAACTAAATATATCATTCTTTCCATCTCCATTGGGGCTGAATGAATTTCGCAGTTCTTTTTTCCCAAATGCATCAGCAACTAAGTATTTTTCAATGGCATCAAAAACAGGATCGCCCGGTGCTTTTACATTTCCAGCATTGGGATCAACCTGGCCATCATCTTCTTTTTTGTCTTTATTCACGTTATCCGTTTTTCCTGCAGACTGCTTATCCTTTGTTACAAAATTATCATCAGGATGTGATGCATCAGTTGCAATTGAAGAAGTCTGCTTCGAAGAATGTGGTCTCGGTTCTTTTTCAGTCATACCAGTATGAGAATCTGTAACTGCATTAGCAGCTGCAACATCATTCCCACTGTTTGATTCAACAGCAAACTGTTTTTTAACAGGAAGATTTTTTGATTCTTTTAGAGGCAGATCAGAAGGAACTGTTTCAATCTTGTTGTTAATGACAGAAGGGGCTACTAATTGTTCGCTGGTTGATAAAGTAGTTGTTGCTGTTTTTTTAGCTTCTGATTTATCCGTTACAAAATAAACAATGGTTCCGATAACTGTAACCGAAGCAGTTGTAATCATCAGCAGACTTTTCAATCCTAACTTACCCAAAATACCGGCAGACTTTGAGGCAACTGTATTACCGGTTACATTCACCGGTGTTTTTAATCCATGTTCAATGTTCGTCCAGACGCCCGGATTTACATCCGCTTCAAGATTGCCTAAAGCATCTTTAAATAATTGTTCTATGTTTTGCTCTTTCATCTTTATGCAAATTCTAATTGAATAGTTCGCTGAAGTTGCGCTCGCGCTCTGCTGTATTGTGATTTTGATGTACTCTCGCTAATCTCCATCATGGCAGCTATCTCTTTGTGCGTGTAACCTTCTATTGCAAAGAGGTTAAACACTGTTCTGTAACCGGTGGGTAACTGTTGAATGATATGAAGTAATTCTTTTGTTGTAAGCGAATCTGAAGTGTTTATCCCTGATGCAGTTGTTTCCCCCACTGCATCAATTTCAATTTGATTCAGGTAATTCTTATTCCTTCTCAGGTAATCCAATGAAGTATTTACCATGATTCTCTTTACCCATCCCTCAAATGAACCTTTAAAACCAAACGAATGAAGATTTTTAAAAACCTTGATCCATCCGTCCTGCATCATGTCTTCCGCTGCCGCCTGATCCGCCGCGTAACGCAAACAAATCCCCATCATTCTGCGGGCATATTTATCATATAAAAGTTTTTGTGCCCGCGTATCACCGGATACGCAACTTTTAATGATCTCTTCATCGGTCATGGGCAATGATGCATTCATATCGTAGATGCAAGATAACACATTTTGGTTGCATCTTTATTAACTTATCGGAATACGACATTTAAAAAGTGACTTTCCATTCCTTCAAATCATTACATTTGCAACCCTTTAAAGGGACCGGCGACCTGTTTCCGGCTCATCGGAGTTCCACCTCAGTATATTCATTTGAATGAAAAATAAAAGAAATTTTTGCATTATCGCACATATTGATCATGGTAAAAGTACCCTTGCTGACCGCTTGCTGGAATATACCAACACGGTTTCGAAAAGGGACGCAATGAACCAGGTACTTGATGATATGGACCTCGAGCGTGAGCGGGGTATCACCATCAAGAGCCATGCGATCCAGATGGATTATGAACTGAACGGTGAAAAATATATACTCAATCTCATCGATACTCCCGGTCACGTCGATTTTTCATACGAAGTTTCCCGTTCCATTGCTGCCTGCGAAGGAGCATTGTTGATTGTGGACGCTGCTCAGGGCATACAGGCACAAACCATTTCCAATTTGTACCTCGCACTTGAACATGATCTCACCATTATTCCGATATTGAATAAAGTTGATCTTGAAAGTGCCATGCCCGAAGAAGTGAAAGATCAGATTGTGGATTTAATCGGATGTAAGAGAGAAGAGATTATTTCTGCGAGCGGAAAAACAGGGTTGGGTGTGCATGATATTCTTCATGCCATTGTAGACCGTGTGCCTGCCCCGAAAGGCAGTCCTGATGCGCCGTTGAAAGCACTCATCTTCGACTCTGTCTTTAATTCTTTCCGTGGCATCATCGCTTATTTCCGTGTCATTGACGGAGAACTCCGGAAAGGTGACAGGGTAAAGTTTGTTGCCACCGACCACGAATACATCGCTGATGAAATTGGAATTCTGAAACTTGATAAAGTACCGCGTCAGGTAGTGAAGTCCGGGGATGTCGGATACATCATTTCCGGAATTAAAGAATCGAGAGAAGTTCGTGTGGGTGATACCATCACACATACTGACAGACCGTGTGTGGAAGTGGTAAAAGGTTTTGAAGATGTGAAGCCGATGGTATTTGCGGGAATTTATCCTGTTGATACTGATGAGTACGAAGAGTTGCGTAACTCAATGGAGAAACTTCAGCTCAATGATGCGTCACTTGTATTTGAACCTGAATCATCGGCAGCATTGGGATTTGGTTTTCGCTGCGGTTTTCTCGGAATGCTTCACATGGAAATTATCCAGGAGCGTTTGGAACGCGAGTTCAACATGACTGTGATAACAACTGTTCCAAATGTTTCTTACAAAGCATATTTAACAAAAGGTGAGTTAATGGAAATTCACAACCCATCAGAAATGCCGGAACCAAATTACCTGGAAAAGATTGAAGAGCCATACATCAAAGCTCAAATCATTACCAAGAGTGAGTACACCGGTTCCATCATGACGCTCTGTATCGGTAAACGCGGAATCATTGTCGGGCAACATTACCTCACGACTGATCGCGTTGAGTTGACATTCGAAATGCCGCTTTCTGAAATTGTGTTCGACTTCTATGACAAACTGAAAACCATTTCGAAAGGATATGCCTCGTTTGATTATCACCCGACTGAATACAGAGAAAGTGATTTGGTGAAACTCGACATTCGCTTAAACGGAGAACCTGTTGATGCACTTTCTGCATTGGTACATCGCAGCCACGCACAGGATTTCGGAAGAAAGATGTGCGAGAAATTAAAAGAGCTGATTACGCGCCAACAGTTTGAAGTTATCATACAGGCAAGTATCGGAAGTAAAATCATCGCGCGCGAAACGGTAAAGGCATTGCGTAAAGATGTAACTGCCAAATGCTATGGCGGTGATATTTCGCGGAAACGTAAACTTTTAGAAAAGCAGAAAGCCGGTAAGAAACGAATGCGTCAGGTTGGTAATGTCGAAATTCCACAGCAGGCTTTTTTGGCAGTTTTGAAGCTGGATTGATTTTTTTATTTTTTCTGTTTTACTGAACCGCCTTTTTCACCAAGAAAAATGGTCAATCTGCCAAATTCTTGTTTAAATCTTACCAAATGTTTACCGGCTTCGGGCGGTCAATTATTATTATTGTAAAAACTTTGTTGGTTATGCCAAAGCCCTTTCCCGCCTTGCTTTCAGCTTGTTGCATATTTTTATTTTTCTGCGTTATCAGGTGCGAAGCGCAGGAAAATAAAGAGGCGTCAACAGAAAAAATAATTGATAGTAATGCTCTTAATATAAAGCAGGCCTCCATTTATTTTAATGCTCCTGTTTCGGAAGTTGACAAAAATTTTATCGTCGGAACATTTTCAGCTCTCACAGAAAAAGTTGTTTCATGCGTTGCCAATCCGAATACACAGTTTATAACGATCACATATACTGAAAAATTGAAAGAAAAAGATTTACTTGAAGTATTGCAATTGAATGGATACGATGCTTATTTAAGAAAAGGTGATCACATAAAAATTATCCTTACAAAGAACGGGGAAGCCAGGGAAGAAGGGATCAAATAATTTTTACTGAAACTACTTTTTACATGAAACAGACAAATACAAAAAATAAAAAACAAATGAACTCCGTGAGATTATTTCTCCTTGTTTCATTTATTTTATTTTTTGTACCGGGAGTTCTTTTCGCACAAACACCATCCAATAATTGTTCCACCAATGCAGCTCAGAAAATTACGGTGGGTTGCGTCTGTAATCCTGTTACATGGAATGTAAATGCCGGTGTAGGTGCTCCGTCACCGACCTCCTGTAATGGAGTAACTCCTGCGGGAAAAGGCGGGTGGGGTTGGTTCCAGGCAACAGCAGTTTCAACAACCATTAGTTATACAAACACAAACCAGAATGCAGTGTTGTATATATATTCCGGAACGTGCGGAACATTATCCCTTGTTGCCTGCGCTAATGCAGTTGCCGGACTGGGTACTGAAACGGTAACTGTTGGTACTATTGTTAATCAGAATTATTTTGTTCGCGTTGTTGGTGCTTCAGGAGGAGGAATGAACGGAACGCTTTGTGTTTACAGTTTAAATCCCCCTTCATTTGATGAGCCTTGTACTGCAACTGCTCTGACTGTTAACGCTTCCTGTTCCTATTCAACTTTCACCAATGCCTGTGCAACTGCATCTGCCGGAATTCCTGCACCGGGTTGCGGAACGTATGCTGGTGGTGATGTGTGGTTTACTGTAACAGTTCCATCATCGGGAGCAGTAACAATAAGTACAAACACAGGCGTAGTTACAGATGGCGCAATGGCGGTTTACTCCGGTTCATGCGGCTCTCTGGCGCTTGTTGCATGCGACGATGACAATGGACCGGGAACAATGCCTGAGATCGTACTTTCATGTCTTTCGCCTGGCACGACTCTTTGGGTTCGTTTCTGGGAAAACGGTAATAACAACAACGGAACTTTTCAGATTTGCGCATACGGGCCACCAGTGTGCGGTTCTGCGCCTCCATCAAATGATCTTCCTTGCAACGCGACCACACTCCCAATCGGATTGACATTGTCGGGAGATAATACCTGTGCAACAGCATGCAACGAACCGGCAGGTCCCGCCTGCTGGACAAACGGAACATTAAATACGGTTTGGTACTCTGTTATTTGTCCTCCAACAGGTACCTTGAAAGTGAGAACGTATCTCGGAACACTTACCAATACCATGATCGCACTTTATTCGGGTTCATGCAGTTCCTTGAGTCTGGTCGCAGGATCTTCCTGTAATGATGATGCATCTCCCTGCCCAGGTGCTCCCACTCCGCTTCACTCACAAATTACTGTCAGCAGCGGTCTTGTTGCTGGTAATACCTATTACATTCGGGTTGATGGTTACAATAATCTCGTTGGCTCTTTTAATATTTCTGCTACGGATGGCTCTGCCTTCCCGCCTATTCCTCAACAGGATTGTTCTACCTCTACAACCATTTGTTCGCAGTCTACAACCGTTGGTGATCCTGGATTTGAAGGCGCAGGAAATTCATGTGACTTCTCTACCCCATACGGATGTTTTTCAGGAGGCGGTGAGCGTAATGCTGTTTATTATTCATTTTCTATTTCAACTAACGGAACTCTTCTTTTTGATATTACACCTAATCTCGCTTCCACCGACTATGATTATATGTTGTGGAATGTTACCGGGTTAGCCAATGCTTGCAATTCAATTGCGGCAGGATCGCTTGCGCCGGTGCGTTGTAATTATTCCGGAACAACAGGAACGACAGGGATCAGAACAGGATATCCTCTTACAAGTGTTGGAGGAGGTGGCCAGCCATTCTGCTCGCCGCTTGCAGTAACGGCGGGACAACAGTACCTCCTCATGATTAACAATTACACGGGTAACAACACAGGGTTTAACTTAAATTATGGAGCAAGTTCACCGGTGTCTTATTCTTCTACACCAAGCACACTTGTGTGGACCGGGGGTGTGAACACCGACTGGTTCAATTCACAGAACTGGGGTGGTTGCGGAATACCTTCCTGTAACATCAATGCCATTGTTGTAAACGGACCTACACGTCAGCCGGTGATAAATGCCGTTGGTGCGGTTTGCAAAAGTATTACGATTGATCCGGGATCAAGTCTTACAATTGCGGGAACAAACGCACTGAGTATCTGTGGAGATTATACAAACAATGGTGGTTTGAACGCTTCATTTGGCTCCACCATACTTTTTAATAATGGAAGCGTTATCCAGAACATCAATGGTAATCTTGTCGGATTAAGTGAATATCCGAATCTCACGATTACGAAAACAAGCGGAGGTTCCGTGAGTCTGAATCAAAGTATTGAAATTGATGGAAACTTTACCACCACCGATTCAAACAGCGTATTCAATACAAATGGTAATTACATCAGTGTAAAAGGTGATTTCAGTAATAGTAAAGGAAACACCACATTCTCAAATGTCGGTTTCGGAGTACTTGAATTCAATAGTGCAGCAGCGCAAACATTTGTAAATGCTATCGGATCGCTGACATTAAATAATGTCGTGATGAATAATTTCGGACCAGGAGTATTACTTTCCGGAGCCAACAGCAGTCTCGTGATCGGAACTACCGGAAAACTTTTCCTGAACAACGGAATCATTACGACCGGTCCTAATAACGAGGTGAGTATTCTAGGAACAACGGGCTCTATTACTCCCGGAAATATGTCCAGTTTTGTGAATGGCTTTTTAAGACGCGCTGTTCCAACAGCTACCGGATCATTTGATTTTCCGGTTGGAACTATCGTACAGGGATTTGAAAATGCAACCATCGATTTCATTACTGCATCCTCGGTGCCTTTTAGTCTTCGTGCTAATTTTAACAACTGGGTATCTATTCCCAATGGCCCTGTTTCATTCGATTGCGCGAATGCGAATTACAATAGCTTTCCTGCTTTCGATAATGGTTACTGGACAATTAACTCAAGTGTTTCAAGCGGAACAGGAATTTATAACATCACGCTTCATAATCTTAATTACTTCAATACCGGTGGCAGTTTAATGTGGAGCGTAATGAAACGTTCTCCGGCAGGAAGCGGTAGCTGGGCAATGGACGGACTTTGCGATCCGGCAAGTACTCCAAGTGCAACCAGGAGAGACAGCCTTTCCGGTTTTTCTGACTTCGCATCCGTACAATTCAACAGTCCGTTCCCGATTGAGTTAGTAGACTTCACTGCCGAACGCAGGAAAAATACTGTAGAATGTAACTGGATAACAGCTTCCGAAATCAACAATAATTATTTTATTGTTGAGAGAAGTCGTGATACAAAAAATGTTGAAGATGTCGGACGAATTGACGGAGCTGGAAATTCAACTTCTAACAAGTACTATGCATTCAAGGACGAATCGCCGATGGATGGCTTAAGTTATTACCGGCTGAAGCAGATTGATTATGATGGAAGAATGTCATTCTCCCATTGGGTTCCTGTGTCGTTCCTGAAAAAAATGAACCAATTGTTACTCTATCCGAATCCTGCTAAAACAGGATTGAGTTGCGACTTCCTTACTGCTGAGAACGGAGAAGCGACTATCGGCATTTATGATCTGGCAGGAAAAATAATTTTTTCCGAAAAGAAAATAATCGTAGCGGGGCAGAATAAAATTGAATTGAATATCTCCTCTCTTGCTGATGGTTTTTATTTTGTGGGGATGTCAGAAAACAATTCAGATCTCCGGCAACTAGAAAGTAAAGCGAGGTTCATGAAAGTTTCTAACTAAAACTTTATCCCTGTACGGGAATTGATTTTTTTCAACTCACCATTTCAGCTTATTCATAAAATCAATGTCAATCGTTTTTGCATTGCGGTAAATCATCATCAGGATGGCGAGACCAACAGCCACTTCTGCTGCTGCAACGGCCATGATGAAAAAGACAAATACCTGTCCGGCTGAATCGCCATGATACGCCGAGAACGCGACCAGCAAAAGATTCACAGCATTCAGCATAAGTTCGATACACATAAAAATAACGATTGCATTTCTTCTGAACAATACTCCAAGCACACCGATGCAGAAAAGCATGGTGCTGAGGATAACATAATAATTGAGTGGAATGTGGTTCATGTTTTTACAGTTTGCAAATTGGCAGTTTGCAAATTGCGAACTGCCAATTGCTGTTTTCTTTTATTTGATTTCTTTTTTCGCCAGCATCACCGCTCCAACCATGGCTGCCAGAAATAAAATGGAAGACACTTCAAACGGCAATGCAAAGTCGTTGAACAATACTTTACCCAGATTTTTCACCAAACCTATATCATTAGCCGGATTTGATACCTGGTTATCTGAAATATTTCTGAACGCTCCCACCAATACAATCATCAGAATTCCACCGGCAATCGTCGCGGCAAATTTCAACCACTTGCTTTTATGCGGTTCTACTTCGGCATTCAAATTCAGCATCATGATGACATACAGAAACAGCACCATGATGGCGCCGGCATATACGATGATGTGAACGGCCGCGAGAAACTGCGCATTGAGTAATACATAATGCCCGGCAATCGCGAAGAAGGTAATGATGAGGTACAACACACTGTGAACGGGATTTTTTGAAATCACGACCATGAGCGCGCTGAGGATAGCGAGGAAGCTAAGGAAGTAAAAAATGTATTGTGACATACTTATTTATCTTTTCAGTTAAAGTAATAAGTAATAATGAATAAATGTCTCCTTGTGACCGGACTGCTATTATTACTTATTCATGCTTCCTTATTACTTATTTATTGTTACTTAAGAATATTGTGTTGAAGATTCTTGTCTTTCTTAAACTCGATCACTTCCCGCGTCTGTCTTTTTGAAATATCCACGCGCTCGTTAACCGGTTCCACTAATTTATCTTTCCCATAAATAAATTCTCCACGTTTGAAATCGGTCGGAACAAGTTTATCAGTTAAGAAGATTGCTTCTTTCGGACACGCCTCTTCGCACAATCCGCAGAAGATGCAACGAAGCATATTGATTTCGTAATTGCTTGCATATTTTTCTTCGCGAAATAATTTTTCTTCGCCCGTTTTCCGTTCAGCAGCAACCATTGTAATGGCTTCCGCAGGACAGGCGACTGCGCATAATCCGCAAGCGGTGCAACGCTCAGCGCCATTCTCATCGCGTTTCAAAACATGTTGCCCGCGATACACCGGAGCAAAATCACGTTTCACTTCCGGATAAGAAATGGTTACTTTCTTTTTAAAGAAATGACTCAGCGTTATTTTCATTCCACCAAAAATAGCCGGGAGGTAGATGCGTTCCATGAACGTCATCTCTTTCTTTGAAACTACTTTTGATCGGTTGGTTAATGATTGCATTTCCGGTATAAATTATTTTTTCTTGAAAGGGCTTTTAGACGTGATGGTTCCATCAGGCATCCGGTAAAATATCTTATTCATGATCCCGAACACACTCGGAATTCCCTTGCGAACACCTTCCTTTAACGCAACCTGTACGCCTCGGTTCGCAATTGCAGCAAACTGCAATGCTTCTTTGTAAATATCTTTGTTTCTGAAATTTTGAAACTTCATTTCATATTTTCTTTAAAGTTGTTGAATAATGCTTCGTTCGTAATATCAAATTTATCAGATTCCCCAATGGCCGCTAATTCAAAACCCGATTCAGTATTGTTGTATAACATCCATGAATCAACTAACTTTTTATACCGACTCCAAAAAAATTTCTTACCTCTTTCAAATCTTCTTTTCACATCAACATCCGGAACGTGATGACCACCTCTTGATACTCTATGCTTAATCCGTTCAATACAAACCTGTGCGGAGTTAAGAACAATGGAAAGAATTTTTACCTCCTATTTTTTCTTTTTGAAATCGCCAATCAGTTTTTCGAGAAACAAACCTGACACTGTTGATTCGATGATAATATTCTTGTTTGTCTTCTTAGGTTTTTCAGGTCGTTTAAAATACTCTTTTCCCGCACTGATATTCCCACCGCTCTTTCCTCTACCCGTCAGTTCTTTCGCAATTTCATCTGCATTTTAAAATTCATAATCAAATTTTTTCAGAAATGATTTCGCAAAAGTAGTCTTCCCACTCCCATTCGGTCCCGCATAATGATCAATTCTTTTTTATGCACTACTCAAATATAACGATAAACAATTTAAGCTCAACCTAACTTTCCATTCAGCCACATCACTATTCCAGTGAGAAATATATTCGCGATTGATAGCGGTATTAATATTTTCCATCCGAGATTCATCAATTGATCATAACGGAAACGCGGCAATGTCCAGCGCACCCACATGAAGAGAAAGATGAAAAAGAATATTTTCCCGAACAGGAAACCTATTCCCAGTATGTTCAGCCAGTTCGGATCGTGAATAAATCTTCCGACGAACGGCATGTTATATCCTCCGAAATACAACGTGGCTATTACGGCTGAGGAAATAAACATGTTGATGTATTCGGCAAATAAATAGAAACCGAGTTTCATCGAAGAATATTCTGTGTGATACCCGCCTACCAATTCCGTTTCACATTCAGGTAAATCGAAAGGTGCACGGTTGGTTTCCGCAAACGCACAGATAATGAAAATCAAAAATCCAAGCGGCTGATAAAAAATATTCCAATTTATTCCGGGTGTATTGAATATTCCCCAAAGTTTTCCATGCCCTTGTTGTTCGGCAATATCCCGAACACTCAACGTTCCACTCATCATGATCAATGCAATGATGGCAAGGCCCATGGCAATTTCATAACTGATCATTTGCGATGAAGCACGCAATGCGCCAAGCAAAGAATATTTATTGTTGGACGCCCAGCCCCCGATCATGATTCCATATACACCGATGGAGACCACTCCGAAAATATAGAGAATGCCGATGTTGACATCCGCTGCTTGCAATTGATAAAAAATTCCGTTGATGGTAATTCCTCTTCCCCATGGAATCACGGCACTTGTCATGCATGCTGTGAGCATCGAAAGACTGGGACCGAGTATGAACAAAAATTTATTTGAAACGTCAGGAATAATCTCTTCTTTCATAAACATCTTCACACCATCCGCTACCGGTTGCAGAATTCCGAAAGGACCTGCACGATTTGGACCGAGACGATCCTGAAAGAAAGCGGCAATTTTTCTTTCCGCATAAGTAGAATACATCGCTACGACCAATGTGATCGAGAACACAGCTACAATGATGATGATCTTTATAAGGAGTGCTGTTGAAATCATTTTTTATTTTCTGAAAGTTGATGGGTATGAGGAACTACTTCTACCGCATTCAAATTCGGCTTGTGTGGAGGTTCCTTCAATACATAATGATTTTGTGAAATCACAGAATGGCGATCAATGTTGCTCGGACCATCAATTACCCAATCGGAAGTTTTCTTTTTTTCAAAACGGCATTCATTGCAAATCCATTCAATCACTTCGTCGTATTTATCTTTTCTCGCTGTTACACGAGTTACTTCTTCTCCCTGGTACCACAACATTACGTTACCGGAACATTTTTTACAATCGCGGTGAGCATCCATCGGGTTCACATTCCACACACGGCTTTTAAAACGAAATGTTCTGTCCGTTAATGCGCCAACCGGGCAAACATCTATCATGTTTCCTGAAAAGTCATTGTCAACGGCATTCTGAATGTATGTACTGATCTCAGCAACATCACCCCTGTTCATCACACCGTGTACTCGTTTATCCGTCAGTTGATCAGCAACTTTTACACAACGATAACAAAGGATGCAGCGCGTCATGTGCAATTTGATCTTGTCGCCGATGTCAATTTTCTCAAATGTCCTGCGCGGAAATTCATAACGTGATTTTGCAAGACCGTGTTCATAGGCCAGATCCTGTAAGTGACATTCGCCTGCCTGGTCGCAGATCGGACAATCGAGCGGATGATTGATCAGTAAAAATTCAACCACACCTTTTCTTGCTTCGAGTAAATCCGGTGATGTGATGTTCTGTACTTCCATTCCATCCATCACCGCCTGTTTGCATGACGGAACCGGCTTCGGCATTGGCCGCGGATCTTTCTCAGAACCTTTTGTAACTTTCACGATACATGTTCTGCAATACCCTCCGCTTGTTTTCAACGGCGTATAAAAACACATGGCCGGAGGAACGAGGTCTCCGCCAATCATGCGTGCCGCCTGCAAGATGGTGGTTCCGTCAGGAACTTCTATGGTGTGGCCGTCTATGGTAACTTTAGGCATACTATTCGGATTAAATTCTTTATCTGATTTAGCTATTCAAATAAATTTTTTCTTGACATTTTTCTTTTTGAATGATGAACTCTGATAATGTCACTCGCTCATGATAAACCAAATAAACTAGTCTATAATTTTCAATAATCAGTTCTCTTAAATTCTTTTTTCGGAATTCAGGAACCATTCTTCCAAGAAACGGATTTGACTCCAACAATTCTGCTCTCTCAAATATTCTTCTTACTAGTTTTTCAGCATACCGTTCCGAATCTTTGGAAATATATTCTGCTATCCTGTCAATGTCATCTAAGGCTTTTGGAAGCCATTTTACTTCAACCATTTTTTCAATCTCTTTTTAGCCACAACCGTTGAAACGGATTTCCGTGCTTCTGAATCTTTTACTCCTTCTTCTACTTTCTGCATGAAAATTAAACGATCAATAAATTCATCAATCGAAAATTTTTCGGGCAGGTAGCTTAGTGTTTTATTACTTCTGATTTTCGAATCATGCTGTTTGTGTTTCTAAATTATTCAACCGGTAATAATGTCGTACATCTTTGATACTCTGCGGATTCTTTACATACTCTTCGAACTCCGCACGGAAGTGACGGATGGCGGCAGCGACAGGCCATGCAGCGGCTTCACCCAGCGGGCAAATTGTTTTCCCTTCAATTTTACTTTGGATATCCCACAGCAAATCAATATCACTGATTGTTCCGTGGCCGTCTAAAATTTTGTGTAGAATTTTTTCCATCCAACCCGTTCCTTCACGACAAGGTGAACATTGTCCGCAGCTTTCATGATGATAGAAACGCGAAAAGTTCCAGAGATTTTTAACGATGCTGGTGGTTTCATCCATTACAATAAATCCTCCGGAACCCAGCATAGTACCTGTTGCAAATCCGCCATCGGCAAGGGACTCATAACTCATGAGACGCGGTTCGCCATTGGCTGTTTTTAAAATTAATTCAGCTGGAAGAATCGGAACGGACGAACCTCCGGCTACAACCGCTTTCAGTTTTCTTCCGCCTTTCATTCCTCCGCAATAATTTTCCGAATAAATAAATTCTTCAACGGGAACGCCGAGTTCTATTTCATACACCCCTGGTTTGTTGATGTGACCGCTTGCTGAAATCAATTTTGTTCCTGTCGATTTTCCGATCCCGATTTTCGCGTATGCTTCTCCGCCATCATTCACAATCGGAACAACAGCAGCAATTGTTTCAACATTATTTACAACTGTCGGACAGCCATATAAACCTGCCACAGCGGGGAATGGCGGCTTGTTGCGCGGGTTCCCCCGTTTGCCTTCGAGCGATTCAAGTAACGCCGTTTCTTCTCCGCAGATGTATGCGCCTGCTCCGACATGCACATACAAATCGAGGGCGTAATCCGTTCCTAAAATATTTTTCCCAAGCCAGCCGTTTGCATACGCTTCATCAATGGCGCGCTCCAGAATTTTCGCGACATAAAAATATTCTCCGCGAATGTAGATGTACGATGTATTCGCGCCAAGCGCGTAACTGGATGTAATCATTCCTTCGATGAGGTAATGAGGAATGCGTTCCATCAGGTAACGGTCTTTAAACGTTCCCGGTTCCGATTCATCTGCATTGCAAACAAGATAACGGGGAACTCCCGGAGGCTTCGCGAGAAAACTCCATTTCATACCGGTCGGGAAACCTGCGCCACCGCGGCCTCTTAGCCCACTCTTCTTCACTTCTTCCACAACCGCTTCACTGGTCATCGTCTTCAACGCTTTCTCAACAGACGCATAGCCACCGTTTTTGCGGTAAACATCATACGTGTTGATGCCCGGCACATGATCGTGTTGTAATAATAGTTTACGTCCCATACTTAGCCTGTTGGCGTTTCCGCTTTATCGGTATAACTTCTTCTTTTATTTTCACTTCTGAATTTATCGAGCAAGCCATCCACCTTTTCAAGTGTGAGGTTTTCGAAATAGTCGGCGCCGCATTGCAGCATCGGGGCTGTACCACAACTGCCCAGACACTCAACGGTTCTCAAAGTAAACATTCCATCGGCTGAAGTTTCGCCCGTTTTGATGTTCAGTTTTTTCTCAATGTGTTTAACTACGTCTTCAGATCCCATCAGCCAGCATGAACTGGTGCGGCAAACATCGATGACACATTTACCGACCGGTTTTAAATTGAACATCGAATAAAATGACGCCACTTCATACGCTTCAACCGGCTGAATTTTTAAGATCGATGCAACATAATCCATCACGGGCGCGCTGAGCCAACCATCAAACTCCGCCTGTGCAATATGCAGGATCGGAATGATAGCAGACTTCTGTTTACCTTCCGGATAACGTTTGATAATTTTATTAACCAGCGTTAAACTTTCTTCTGAGAATTTAATTTCTGCCACAGTTTTTTGTCTACTTATTTTTTTGTCTACTGTCTGTTTATTTACGCGTCCAGTTCACCGGCAATCACATTCATCGAACTCATCGTAAGGATGGCATCGCTCAGAAATCCACCGCGAATCATTTCTGGATATGCCTGATAATAAATGAAGCATGGCCTTCTGAAATGTAACCTGAACGGTTGCCGGCCTCCATCGCTGATGAGATAGAAACCCAACTCACCATTTCCACCTTCCACACAATGGTACACTTCACCTTTCGGAACATCCGTTTCACCCATGACGATTTTGAAATGATAGATGAGTGCTTCCATGTCATTGTACACTTCCTCTTTTGGAGGCAGATAAAAATCCGGAACCTCCGCATGAAATGTATTTTTGTCTTCTAACTTTTCAAGTTTATCGAGTGCCTGTTGAATAATTCTTAAACTCTCCCACATTTCCTGTTCACGAACCGTGAAACGATCGTATGTGTCGCCGTTTGTGCCGAGTGGAATATCAAATTCAAATTCCTGGTAGGATGAATATGGATTCATGACACGAACATCGTAATCTACTCCGGCAGCGCGAAGATTCGGTCCGCTGAAACTATAGTTCAAGGCACGTTCAGCGCTGATCGGTCCGCAGCCAATGGTGCGATCCATAAAAATCCGGTTTCGCATCAGCAGTTTTTCAAACTCCTTCAATCCTTTCGGATATTCTTTTACAAAGTGTTTTATTTTTCTCCATGCTACTTCTGAAAAGTCGCGTTCGAAACCACCGATACGCCCTATGTTCGTGGTTAACCGCGCGCCACAGATTTCTTCGAAAATTTCATAGACAAATTCTCTCCATTGGAAGATATAGAGAAACACGGTCATGGCACCGGTATCAACACCAACTACGCTATTGCACACAAGATGGTCGGTGATCCTGGAAAGTTCCATGATGATGACGCGCATGTATTCGACACGTTTTGGAAGTTCGGCTTTAATTAATTTTTCCACCGTCATGTGCCAACCCATGTTGTTGATGGGTGATGAACAATAATTCATCCGATCGGTAAGTGTGGTAACCTGGTAAAAGGGTTTGTGTTCGCCTAATTTTTCAAACGCACGATGAATGTAGCCGATGGTTTGCTCTGTATCAACGATGATTTCTCCATCCATCTTCAACACATTCTGAAAAATGCCATGCGTAGCAGGATGCGTTGGCCCCAGGTTTAAAGTGGAGTATTGCTTTTCTTCTTTGAAAGTGATGTCGGATTCCTGGTTCATTTAAAAAATAAATATTGAATGATAATTAACGAATGCTGAATATCGAAGTGTGAAGAATTATCAATATAAAACTTTGAAAGAATTAGGGCGTTTGAATTTTGAATGATTGCTTTGGTTTGCTCACCTCACGATTTTTGTCTGCAGTTTCAGTGTGACAATCGGTTTAACTTCATTATTTGAAATTGAAAATTCTATATTCAAAATTTCCTGCCCTCAGCATTCATCATTTGTTAATCGTTATTCATCATTTTATTTTCTTCTTCATTCAACCCTTGTTCAACTTATTTTTCTCTGCCATCAGCTTTTCCCTGTCATACCCAGCTGCTTTACGGCCAAACATCGTATCATCTTTATCTGTACGTGTGGCATCTTCAACAGGATATTCTTTTCTCATTGGAAAATAATCCATGTCCTCCACGTTTAAGATGCGTTTCAAATTCGGGTGGTCTTTGAATTTGAAACCGTAAAAATCAAATGCTTCCCGCTCCATCCAGTTGGCAGCAGAGAAGATCGGAATGAGTGTATCGTATTGTAAATCGTTGGCTGATGTAAATGCTTTGAAGCGAATGCGAAGGTTATGAATGAGACTATGTAACTGATACATCATACCAAACGGCTGTTCTTCACCCGGAAAATGCAATCCGCATGCAGTGGTTAAATAGCGAAACTGAAAATTTTCATCGTCATACAAAAATCGAAATACAGGAACGAGTGATTCTTTCCTAATCACAAAAACGGGAAAATCATATTCCTGAGATTGGGAAAGAATGGCATCGCCGAATTTT
Source organism: Bacteroidota bacterium (assembly GCA_043783155.1). GTDB lineage: Bacteria > Bacteroidota > Bacteroidia > AKYH767-A > 2013-40CM-41-45 > JAPLDA01. Next base: position 19,982 of record JAYVZS010000062.1, read on the forward strand.
GACTTCAGCGCGGTGGAGATGTCTTCTATTGTTGGTTTACCAGATTCCATTCTAAAGTAATAAGGAATAATGAGTAAGTAATAATTTGTGACTGCGTTTATTCATTATTACTTATTCATTATTCATTTTTTTTATTCCATTCCATACCCCGCCAGCAACGCTTTATACTCCGGAGAATTTCTTCTTCTCAACGATTCACTGTGAACGAGTTTCTGAATGTTCATTACGCCTTCGAGAATTTGTTCGGGACGCGGCGGGCAGCCCGGCACGTACACATCTACCGGAATAATTTTATCAATGCCCTGCAAAACAGAGTATGTATCGAAGATTCCTCCGCTTGAAGCACATGCTCCCACACTTAACACCCAACGTGGTTCAGCCATTTGCTCATACACGTGGCGCAACACAGGACCCATTTTCTTGGCAATCGTTCCCATGACCATCAGCATATCGGCCTGTCGTGGAGAAAAACTTAAACGCTCGGCACCGAAACGTCCGAAATCGTAGGTACTGGCCATGGTAGCCATGAATTCAATTCCGCAACAGGAAGTTGCAAACGGAAGAGGCCAGAGTGAATTTTTTCTTGCGAGGCCAACGGCTTTATCAAGTGATGTGGCAAAAAAACCAGGGCCTTCATAACCATCGGGGCCTTTTACAATTTTAATATCTGTTGATGCAACTTGAGTTGACATAGAATCGTCTTTTATTTAATCGGTTATTCCCATTTCAATGCGCCCTTCTTAATAATATAAAAGAAGCCGGTAAGGAGCAACGCCATGAAGATGAGCATCTCTATTAATCCTGATGTACCAAGCGATTTGAAATTAACAGCCCAGGGATACATGAAGATTACCTCCACATCAAACAGAACAAAAAGAATTGCGACTAAAAAATATTTGACAGAAAACGGAGCGCGTGCATTGCCCTGAACCTCAATACCACACTCGAAAGTTTCTAATTTTAATTTGGATTTTCTTTTCGGCCCTAAAAAATGGGTCGCAAACATAACAGCCACTACAAAACCGGAAGCGACAATGAACTGAAGAAAAATAGGAAAGAAGTCTGACGGAGCACTTGATGTAATCATACAGGAGAATTCATTAAAAGTGTGGCAAAGTTAGATAAAACAAAAGAATGAAAAGAAATATTCACCTCAATTTTTAAAACCGATTAAGATTAATTAATATTGCTACCCTGATTACCTATAAAACTTCGCTATTATGAGAAAATGCTACGGAATTTACGCTCTGCTGTTTATGTTGTTTTTTGCTACAACGGTTCTTGCGCAAAATCTAATTCGCCCCGATTCCCCAAAATATGAACAGTTGAAAAAGGAAGGAAAGCTTGACCTGACGAAAGTCATGAAGCATCTTCCTAATCAGGCCGCACCTGTATTACATCCAAAGATTTCCCAAAGAACTTCAGGAGGAAACCATATTGATAGTTATCATGCCCAATGTCACTGCCTGATTCCTGTTGATACTTCTTTCCAGGTTGTTCCGTTTAATTTCGCTACAGCGCCGGAATACAGGAATGATGACTATAGCTCTCCGCTCATTACACTTCCTTTCTCCTTTAATTTTTACGGAGTATCTTATACTGACGTTTATATTAATAACAATGGTAATATTTCTTTTAATTCTGCTTACGGAACTTTTAATGCAAACGGGTTTCCCGATGCCACTCACGCCATGATTGCTCCCTTTTGGGCCGATGTGGACACACGAGGACCTTTAAGCGGATTGGTTTATTATAAGGTAACTCCGTCTGCTTTAATTGTAAAGTGGGACGCGGTTGGTTATTTCAATGCGCAGGATGATAAGTTTAATACTTTTCAATTGATCCTTACCGATGGATTAGATCCTATTTTACCACCTGGGAACAATGTTGATTTTTGTTACGGAGATATGAGCTGGACCACAGGAAGTGCTTCTCAGGGAGTGAATGGTTTTGGCGGAATTCCGGCAACCGTTGGCGCGAATGCCGGCAACGGAACCGATTATGTTCAGTTCGGAAGATTTGACGAACCCGGCATCGGATATGATGGTCCGTTTGGAGCAACCGACAGCGTTGATTTCTTAGACAATCAAAATTTTATTTTCAATACGTTTGTTTCTGGTGGCTCAACAAATATTCCTCCTATTGTACATGGTGTTGTTGTGTGTGACACCATAATTATTTGCGCCGATGATGCTAACTTTGCGGATACGATTCCAATCACCTTGGATTTTCTTTCTCCTGAACTGGGCCAGATTACAACGATAAATCCTGTGTTCATCGGGCCGGGACAATTTACTGTTATCAACAACACCGCCGGTCCTACTGCACATATTGAAGCCCGGATTATTCTAAACAATACTTCTGTCGGAATTAACTCCGCCACATTTATCGCGACTGATAATGGAACACCACCCGGGACCGATAGTCTCAATGTCACGTTCAAGATAGACACGTTCCCACTTGCACCTCCTGTACTTACCGGCTCTCATTATTATTGTGTCGGAGGTCCGGGGGTTACCTTGCACATTACGAATGGATATAATACCTATTTATGGAATACCGGAGCTACTGTTGCAGATTCCCTGCATGTTCTTACCGGAACTTATAATGTAGAGGTGACGAATGTGAATGGATGCCGTGCAAAATCGCCTGCCTTCCCTGTCTGGGAGGTTGACCCGAATCCGACCATCGGTGGAGTGACAGCGGTTTGCGGACAACCGGCACATCTTACAACCACCCAACCGTATGCAAGCTATAGTTGGTCAAATGGCTCCACTACAAGTTCGATTAATGTAGGAACCGGAACATATACTGTTACCGTAACTGATACCATCGGTTGCACCGCAACTTCTTCTCCACTAACGGTAGCAACACATGCGAATCCTACGGCAAACTTTAGCTATTCTCCGTTAAATGGGCTTGCCGGCGACACGATTCACTTTACAGATCTTTCTTCATCTGGAACCGGCGGTGGCGGCATCGTAAGCTGGCATTGGAGTTTCGGGGAAAGCACAAATCCAACCAGCACACTGCAAAACCCGAGTCATGCGTATGCTGCATTAGGAATTTATCCGGTTACACTTACTGTAACTCAATCAGATGGCTGCACCAGTTCGGTAACTCTTAATTACACGGGTGAACCGAATGCTGTAATTCCTTTTAACATTATAACGCCGAATGGTGATGGCATCAATGATGTCTTTTCTTTCAAGAACCTTGAATTCTACCCCAACAGCAAGTTAGAAGTATTCAATCGATGGGGAAAAAAAGTGTATGAAAGCAGCAACTACCAGAATGACTGGAAAGGCGGAGATCTTTCTGAAGGCGTGTACTACTACATCCTGAAGATTCCGGGGAAAGACACACTCAAAGGAAACTTAACCATCAAGAAATAACTGATCAGAAATACAGAGATAAAAAAACCTTTCTCCTACACAGAAAGGTTTTTTTATTTGATGATGTTTGGATGCTTAGTCTACCCAGATTACGCCTCAGAAAAATAAAGTGATTTGTCATTTTGTTTGATTATGCCAAAATAAAATAAGATATGTAGATCTGAATCTTAAAACCGGTAGAAAAAGGGTCAAAACAAGCATCTTAGTAATTAATCCGTTTTTGCCCTGAGATTAAGATTAGCTGTTTTGGCTTAAATTACCTTCAATTCTTACACCCTGATACTGACGACAATGTTTTTTCAGCTATCTGTTAAGAAAGTTAGTTTTTAAAATTATTTCGGCGATTTTACATATTTAGCTATTAAATCAAAAAAAATAATGGTCGTGATTCTGGGAATTGGAAGGGTGTAAATTCGGGGATTTTTTCTTACTATTTTACAACTAACTGAGGATAACTACAATTATTTGATACTAATAAGTGCATCGGTGTTTTTTAGATTCAATTCCCCATTACCCATTTCTTCCTGTTTTCCGAAAGGCCTGAATACTGATTCTTTCATTAATGCCATATTCCTTGAATTCAAAAATGGCTGCCAGGTCTGGCTGCCCTATGATTTAAAGACAATATTAATTCTCCCATTTATAATAGCATTATATGATTTTAAGATCATTTAAACAGCATATAATATCAATAAATACTTTTTATATAATCAATAACTACTTTCATTGGCCACCCTTTTTGTCTTCTTTACCCTAATTAACCCGTGATATGCGGACTTATTTTGTCTTATCCCCTCCCTTATAAGCATATTTGATCCTGTAAATAAACATTCTAACTATTCGGGAGAAATAGAAAATGAAAAACCTTAAAAAAAATATTACAAAAACGTGCCTGATTTTGCTGCTTTTACCAAGCATTCAGGCAAAAGCTCAAACCGAGCCGATGTTCACTCAGTACATGTATAATGAAACGGCGATAAACCCGGCTTATGCAGGTTCCCGTGAATATGTATCGATGACAATGGCTTATCGGAACCAATGGGTAGGAATCAACGGGGCTCCTAAAACGGAGACCTTTACAATTCACGCACCTACGGCTTCGGGAAAAGTTGGTCTTGGATTTTCTGTTTTAAACGAATCAATTGGTGTTACACACCAAACGAATGCTTTTGCAGCGTATGCCTATAGAATTCAAATGGAGAATAGCATTATTTCATTCGGACTTCAGGGTGGAGCAACTGTTCAACAAGAAAATTTATCAGAAGTTGTAACAGCACATGAAGGAGATGTTCAGTTTATGAATAACACACCAACTGTTGTGTTACCCAATGCAGGTTTCGGTATGTATTTTAAAAATGAAAAATTTTATGCCGGAGTTTCAATTCCAAGACTTCTTGCTCATAAAATTGCTGCAACATCCGATAAAATTATTTCAACAACCGGAAGTATGCACAGCTGGCATTACTTTATTACGGCGGGTTATGTTCAGGAACTGAAATCCGGTATTAAGATTAAACCAACTATTATGGTGAAAGCAGTTGAAGGAGCTCCTGTACAAATGGATTTAAACATGAATGCCTTCATCGCAGACTTTATGTGGATTGGGATAGGATACAGAACCGGTGATGCAATCACAACCAATATTCAATTTCAATTGTCAAAGAATCTTAGAATAGGATATTCATACGACTATACAACAACAGAACTAAGTAATTTCACTTCCGGGTCGCATGAATTTAACCTCGGATATGATTTCGGTACTGCCTTAAACAAAATTGTTACTCCTCGTTATTTTTAATCATACGATTTTTTTCATGGTAACGGCGATCCAGGATTAAATACGATTTTCCGTCGGTTTCTTACAGAGGTAAGAAATACAAAAAAACTAAATGCTACTTTCTCCCAATGTGGCGTTTATTTACAAGTAGGAAAGTGTTCCGGGCCAAGTGCCCGGACACTTTTTTTCAAACCAGACGTAAAAAAAGCATGAAAAAGAAATTACTTATTTGTTCCCTAGGATCTATAATATTCATGGCAAACCTGAGTTTCGCCGGAGACCCTGAAAGCAGGATTTCAAGAGCTGATAAGCTTTACAGCACATATGCTTACAGCAAAGCCATTCCAATTTACGAGGAAATGCTTAAGAAGGATAATTCGAATGTTGATTTGCTTTCAAAACTTGCCGACTGTTACCGGCTTACAAATCAAACCCACGATGCCATGTGTTGTTATAGAAAAATTGTAACCTCTGGAAAATGGCAAACACCACAATTGTTCTATTATGTTCAGTCATTAATGAGCAACGGACAGTATGATGAAGCAAATGAATGGGCGCAAAAATATGTGCAAGCAAAACCGGATGATGCCCGGGGACAAGAGATCATATCCTCGATAGAGAATCTTCAAAAACTCATACTTGACAGTACAAGTTACTCAATCAAAGAGGTCTCTATTTGTTCAAAGGAATCGGAATTTTCGCCGGTCTTTTACCGCAACGGAGTTGTTTTTGTCAGCACCAAGGCGAAAAATATGTTTAAAGCCAAAAATCATTCGTGGACCGGAAAAGGGTTTTTATCAATGTATTATTCCAAAATACAAGGCGATACTCTCTCTGAACCGGAAGTGTTTGCATCCGACCTGCAAGTCGCTTACAATAACGGGCCGGCTACTTTTAACCCTGCATTTGATCAGTTATATTTTACCCGTAACAATATGAAAGCGAAAAAAATCGCCCTGGGTAACGAACGGGTATATAAACTAAAACTGATCGGAGCAAAACTCGTCGATGGAAAGTGGATTGAAGATAACAGCTTCCCGTATAATAATGATCAATACAATTGTGCTCATGCATGTTTCAGCCCGGATGGAAGCAAACTTTATTTTGCATCCGATATGCCTGGAGGTATGGGTGGTATGGATCTTTGGGTATGCAAGCGAGACGGCAACAGTTGGTCAAAACCTGAAAATCTCGGACCATCTGTTAATACTCTTGGTAACGAACTTTTTCCGACCATGTCAGGTGACGGGTCTTTGTATTTCTCTTCCAACGGAAGGGGGGGCCTAGGTGGACTTGATATCTTCAGGACAGTTGAAATAAACGGATCCTTTGTAAAGGCGAAAAACATCGGAGCGCCATTGAATAGCAGTTCAGATGATTTCGGATATATTTATGATACGAAGTTAAACCTCGGTTTCCTTAGTTCAAACCGTAGTTTAAAAGCTTCGGATGATAATATATATACTTTCTCAAAACAACCGGCGTCAATAAAAATTCTCGTTTATGATAAAATGAATCAGGTGCCATTAGGAAAGGCAACCATCCTGATAAAGGACAACGGTCGTAACAAAGAACCATTGTTCACTTCGGTTGATGGAATTGCTTCTACGACATTTGATACGACACATACATATGGAATATCAATTAACCGGGAGTCGTATGAACCTGCGTTTGTGACTGTTACACCTGCTGAACTTGTAAAAATAAAAGATGGAATTTTACGCATTGGATTAGACCATATTACTGTATTTGACCTTCATGGAAGTATATATGCGTCTATTGATAGCAAGCCGGTGGTCGGAGCCAAGGTAATTCTTCGAAACCTGATTAATAATTCGACAAAGGAAATTGTATCAGGCACTGACGGGCATTATTCATTTGATCAGATTGATGGAGACGCTGAATTTGAAGTGTTGGCTGAAAAATCGGCTTACACAGTTAATACTAAAAAAGTATCAACAAAAGGATTTAGCTCCAGCCAGTCTTTAACAGCCGATCTGTTGCTTCAGAATCAGGTTGATTCGCTCTTAAACCTGGAAAATATATACTATGATCTCGATAAGTACAATATTCTTCCTGCGGCATCGGTTATCCTGGATAAAGTTGTAGATGTCATGAATGCCCATCCGAATACAAAAATTGAATGTGGTTCGCATACGGATTCAAGGGCAAGCGATGGATACAATTTAATACTTTCTCAAAAAAGAGCTCAATCTGTTATTGACTATCTGGTTGCAAGGAAAATAGATCCTGCCAGACTGGTTGCAAAAGGTTATGGTGAGACGCAGCTGCTCAATCAGTGTTCAAATGGTCAGAAATGTACAGAAGAAGAACATCAACTCAACCGAAGAACAGAGTTTAAGATAATATCAATGTGACGGGTTTGAGTATATACTTGTATATACGTCCGGTTGGTTTTGAAAAATTCCTCACTACTTTGAATTGGATCAGGCAAAGAAAAAGAAGTTGAGTGACAAATAGCACTAAAAAACTAATCCAGTAAAAGACGATCAACAGTCTTGTAAAACTCCTCTTACCATTTAGTATAATGTTCACCGGTTGTCAGTCCGGAGAACTCACTGCGGATTCGAATTACGTTGTTTTTTTTCCAAACAGGGTAGTCGGAATTCCTGGCCTACCGCTCCTTCAAGGGAACGATAATCACCTGTTGCTGTCATAAATGTGCCCGTCAGGCAATTGTCATGCTGTCCCAATTCACCAACAGAAAAATTTAAAGGCGGTACGTCACCCGCAAATCCCCCCAATCTTCCCGTCCTGTCAACAGCAGTCGTTAAGCGACATCACCACGCGCCATTTCCAGGGTGCAATCAGTGATTGAGCGCAGACGAAGATGCTCAAAGCGATGAATGAAAAATCAATCCGATTTTCATGGATGTAAAAAATAATTCGCATAAAAGAAAACAATCGGAACAGAATTAGGTGCATCCTCCTGATGTATTAATTTTTATTCTTCGTGCTGCACAGCTTTATGATCATGATTTAGGTTTACTGAAAGTGGAAAACCTGTGACGTTCAAAAAGCTATTCAGTAAATTATTATTTAGGTGTACAGAAAAAATAATGCCGGTTAAGAAACCCTGTTTTGTATTCCTGAACGCACTAAAAAAAATTTAGTGCGATGCTTCCTCATTAAGAAAGCAAATTTCAAAACGATTATCCAGATCTTCCGAATCCAGTACTTCATCAAGAAAAAGAAATCGTTTTATCATTGCCAGTCAACGTCTTCTTAAGAAGCGTGTTGATAATTGTAAAAACAAACTTGCCCCCTAACTAACTAACTGACAGCAGATGCTATTTCAAATAAACGGTATGGAAAAATGCGATTTTTAAAAAGGTCAATTAGTGCGGCTATAAGTGTGTTAAAAAAAATGCCGTCACAAAAGTATTTTGTGACGGCATTTACTTTTAGATAAATATGTTCTGGTGAATTTTTCAGGATAACAATTATACATCCGTTGATTAACGCCTTAGTATAATATAGCCTGTTCGGGCACCTTCTCCATCGTCCAGATCCAACACGTAATAATACGTTCCGTCAGGCAATTTATCTCCGAACTTAAAGCTGCTCACATTACTGCGTCCGTCCCATGAATTATCATAGTCGTCTTTTTGATATACCAGGTTACCCCAACGATTATATATATGAAGCGAGTTGCCGGGATAATTATCGATTCCGACTATTTCATATGTATCGTTGACTCCGTCTTCATTAGGAGAAAATCCGCTTGGAATAAGAAGCGGGTCGCACACATCTACCTTTACAGAATCGGATGCTGTACATTCGTTTATATCTGTTGCCATCACCCTATATACTGTGGATGTTTCAGGTTTAGCAACCGGGTTACTGATTAATGAATTCGATAATCCATAAGCAGGAGACCATACATAATTGTCGCCGCCTGTTGCAACCAGTTTTGCCGTGGTTTTTCTGCATATAAACTGACCTCCTGTCGCTCTTACTACAGGTAATGGATTTACCAAGACAGAAATTGCTGAAGAGGAAAACGAACCACATGGCAGAGTTAAAACCACCCGGTAATTTCCGCTTTGGTTCACCAACAGGTTTGGATTTGTTTCTCCCTGCATCGCAGAACTGTCGGATTCCCATTGGTAAGTTGCACCATTAAACACAGGTGATTGAAGTGTGACGTTTCCTCCTATACAGAATGTTGTTGGTCCCATTGCAAGGGTTGTAATTATTGTCAATTCATTCACCGCTATCGACTGGTTTATAGAACAACCCAGCGAATCGCTTACGATGACCGAATAGGTTCCCGGACTGATTCCCGTCAGGTTTCTTGTGACTGCTCCATTGCTCCATTGATATGTATATGGTGATGTTCCACCGCTTACAGAGAGGTAAATAGCACCGTTCACATTGCTCGTGCAGATTACATCTACAACGGTTGGTGTAAGTTGAATGCCTGAAGGCGGCTGAGGAACCGAGAAACTTTGTGTTAACGTACAATTATGTGCGTCATTCACAGTGAGGTTATATGTTCCTGAACTCAGATCTGAAATTGTATCTGTTGTTTGTCCGCTGCTCCATGTATATGAATAAGGTGATGTTCCCCCGCTCGTAACAGGATATATTCCTCCGTTTGATTGTCCGTAGCAGGAAACAGGATTAATTTCGGTTCCAGTTAAATCAAGTGATTGTATTGGCTGTTGCACCTGGAATGAATTGGAGTTGACACATCCTTTTGCATCTGTAACAGTCAGAGTATAATTTCCGGACGTTATAGCGGCCAGATCTTCAGTCGTTCCACCGTTGCTCCAATTGAAACTATATGAAGGTGTTCCACCGGTTATATTTACATCAATAGCTCCATCAGATGAATTGAAACATTTCGCATCTGTAATGTTCAATACCGTAATATTCAAAGGCGCCGGTGGTTGAGCGACAAAAGCTGTTAGTAAGCTGGTACATCCCACAGAATCCGTTATGCTGACATTGTATGAATTCGTTAATAAGCCACTCAGATCTTGAGTCGTACTTCCATTGCTCCAGGTAAACGAATAAGGAGAAGTTCCGCCGATAACGGAAATGTCAATTGCACCGTTTGTGCCTCCAAAACAACTAACATCCTGAATGGTATTGATCGTTGCATTAAGAGCTGCGGATGGCTGGTTGACAGAAACGCTCAGTATATTTCCACATCCGCCTGAATCGCTTACGGTCACGGTATAATTTCCGGATGTGATTCCCGACAGGTCCTCAGTTGTAGCTCCGTTACTCCAACTAAATATGTAAGGAGGTGTTCCTCCCCCCGCAGATATATCAATTGCCCCGGTTGAATTTCCATGGCACAGAACATCTGTCACCAGGTTTACAGTGATGGCAAGTCCCGCAGGCGGTTCTTTAACCACAGCCACCAACATGACAGCGCATCCATTTAAATCGGTTACATTAAGTGTGTCGTTACCAGCAGGAATATTAACCAGGTCTTCTGTTGTATCTCCTGTGTTCCAGGAGAAGCTATAAGGAAGTATGCCGCCGCTTATGGTAACATCAACACTTCCGTCATTCCCTCCGTGACATGTTACATCTTTAACACTTGTTACAGTACCGCTTAATAGCGTAGGTTCTGTAATCGTATAGGTTCCACTAATTGTATCCCCGGAAGAATCTGTTACAGTTACGGTATATATTCCGGGCCCTGTCGAGCTGATGTCTTCTGCAGTACTTCCGGTATTCCAGCTATATGTATATGGAGGATATCCCCCTGTAGCTGTGATATCAATTGCACCTGTTAAACTTCCATTGCAATTTACATTGCTTACGACTCCCGTAATAGCAAGTGTATCCGAAAGCGGTACAACAAATATCCGGGATGCACTGCATCCGTTTCCATCTGTTACAGTAACTGAATAAGTCCCTGGGGCCAGATGATTCAGATTGTTTGTAGTTGATCCGTTACTCCACATATAGTTATATGGAATTGCCCCGCCTGATGCAATTGTTATAATAGTCCCGTTCAGAAATCCTGATGCTGTGGTGTTGCCCGGAGTTCCTGTAAGTGAAATTGGAAAAGCAGGTTGATTAATTAACACAGAATCTGAATTAGAACAACCGTTCGAATCCTGCACAACCACACTATACATTCCTGCAGGTAACGTGCTTATATCTTCAGTTGTATCACCGGTGTTCCATGCAAATGAATACGGCGGAATCCCTCCGTTTACAGACAGGTCAATTGAACCGGTAGAATCCGATTTACAAAGTACATCCACATGAGTAGAAGAAAGTGTAATTAGTAACGGATCGGTTAAGGTTACTGAATCTGACAGAGAACAGCCGACGGCATCCAATACTGTTAAAGTATATATTCCTGCAGACAATGCTGACAAACCGGGAGTTATGGCTGATGTATTCCAAAGATAAAACAGAGGAAGAGCACCGCCGGTCACTGTTGACGAAATTGTTCCGTTTGAATTACCGGCACAGGAAGGATTTACAGTCGTAAACGAAATATCTGGTCTTCTGTAAATCGTAATCACACCGGATGCCGGAGAACATGCAGGTGTTGTATAATTATCACAGACTATATAGGAAATCGTGTCGACTCCTGAAATAGCAGGGTTGGCTATATAATATACACTATTATCAGGAAGAACAGTTGCGGTTCCATAAAGTGGAATGCTTGTAAGAGTAACGGTCATGCTGTCTCCGTCCGGATCCATGTCATTCGCAAGTACCGGAATCGTGACGCTGTCGCCTGAACAGAGCGAAACAGTTTCTCCAATCGCGACAGGAGGATGGTTTACATGCGTAACGGTAATATAAACAACAGCTGTATCGCAAAGATTCGGCGAACCGTTATCGCAGGCTGCATAAACAAAACTATCAAGGCCGCTGAAGTATAAATCAGGCGTGTATTGAATAGCTCCTTCAGAATTAATGATGAGAAGTCCATGTGAAACATCCTGTACCAATGAAAAGGCAAGCGTATCTCCCTCAACATCTGTATCATTTAGTCCGACAGAATCGGAAAGCGTACTTCCTTCAGAAACTGTATAATAGTCATCGTTCGCAACAGGTGCATCGTTGACCGGTGTTATGATTATCCAGGCGGTTGCGGTGTCACATAAATCCGGTGTCCCGTTATCACATACCTGGTAGGTGAAACTATCCGTACCATTATAGTTAGCGGCAGGTGTATACGTGAAACTTCCGTTTGAATTAAATACGATGATTCCATTTGTAACGCCGCTGATGATGCTGAATGAAAGAGGACTGCTGTCAATATCCGTATCATTCGTTGCTACCGTTCCGGATAAAACATTGTCTTCCGGAATGGTGAAGGTATCATTCATCGCTACCGGCGGATCATTGACCGGTGTCACGATGATCCAGGCGGTTGCGGTGTCACATAAATCCGGTGTCCCGTTATCACATACCTGGTAGGTGAAACTATCCGTACCATTATAGTTAGCGGTAGGTGTATACGTGAAACTTCCGTTTGAATTAAATATGATGATTCCATTTGAAACGCTGCTGATGATGCTGAATGAAAGAGGACTGCTGTCAATATCTGTATCATTCGTTGCTACTGTTCCGGATAAAACACTGTCTTCCGGAATTGTGAAGGTATCATTCAAGGCGACTGGTGGATCATTGACCGGTGTAATTTGAATCGAAGCGACGGCTGTATCGCATAACGATGGTGTTCCGTCATCGCAAACCATATATGTGAAGCTATCATTCCCGTTGTAATTTGGATTGGGTATATAAGTGAAGCTGCCGTCACTATTAAACACCACAGTGCCCGAAGACACTGAGGTAAGCAGTGTGAATGTTAAAGGATTTCCGTCGACGTCTGAATCATTTAAAGCTACTGTACCAATGAGCATGCTGTCTTCCGGAATAATGAACGCATCATCGATTGCAACTGGTGCATTGTTGACAGAGTCTACCCGAATGGTCACTATTGCTGTATCGCATAAAGACGGAGTTCCATTGTCACAAACTATATAGCTAAAGGAATCATTGCCATTATAGTTTGAATTAGGTGTATAAGTAAATCCACCATTGGGGTTTAGTGTCAGCGTACCGTTGCTGACAGAAGTTAATACTGAGAAGAAAAGAGAATCTCCTTCTACATCCCAATCATTTACTGCCACCGAGTTATTTAATGTGCTGTTTTCAAGTATTGAATAATGATCATCTACAGCAACCGGTGGATCATTAACAGGATTCACGGTAATGAAGATGGTAT
>JAYVZS010000063.1:0-5061 GCA_043783155.1 Bacteroidota bacterium
ATAAAAAAATATTGAATTAAAAACACTAAGCATGACAGGATGCTTTTCCGCGGGCTTTATCTCGCGGATAGATTAAAACAAAACCAAATCAATCGGGCTTTAGCCCTCCATTTTTATATTTTTCACTTTTAAACCTTTTACAATATGCCTCACATCAAAATCTGGATTCATGCCGTATGGACAACCAAAAACCGCAAACCTCTCCTGACTAAAAACATCAGGTACCAGGTATTTCAACACATGAGAGAAAATGCAATAAAAAAAAACATTTACCTTGATTTCATTAATGGTCACATAGAACATGTCCATTGTCTCATTTCCTTAGGTACAGATCAGACTATTTCGAAAACTATTGGTCTCTTAAAAGGAGAATCTTCTTATTGGATCAACAAAAATAAGATGACGCAAGCAAAATTTGAATGGCAAGCTGATTATTTCGCCATTTCAGTTAGTGAATCAATTGTAGACAGAGTAAGAACGTATATTAAGAACCAGGAACAGCATCATCGGACTAAAACTTTTCAGGAAGAATATGATGAGTTTATAACCAGGTATAAATTCGAAAAAGCAAACCTATGCGACTTTGAAAGTTAACTCATAAAACGGCGTACAATAAAAATAGTGCATTATATCTTCTTTCTCAGTTGAGAAATTTACCTTTGCCCTGCAACAACGTCGAAAAAGAATCGATGTAATCTCAATAATAATCGGTGTAATCTCTCCCATGAAAATATCCTACAACTGGCTTAAACAATATCTCAACATACAACTTCCTGCTGAAGAAGTTTCCCGTTTGCTCACTGACTGCGGACTTGAAGTAGAAGGCCTTGAAACTTTTCAATCCATGAAAGGCGGAATGCAGGGGTTGGTTGTTGGTGAAGTGATGACGTGCGTTAAACATCCCAACGCGGATAAACTCAGTCTTACAACCGTGAATGTTGGCGCTGAAAGTTTACTGCAGATCGTTTGCGGAGGGCCGAATATAGCCGCCGGTCAAAAAGTAGTAGTGGCAACGGTTGGCGCGATGTTATTCCCGATAGAAGGCGAACCATTCGAAATAAAAAAATCAAAAATCCGCGGAGAAACTTCGGAAGGTATGATTTGCGCTGAAGATGAAATCGGTCTTGGTCAATCGCATGCCGGAGTTATAGTTCTTCCCACTGATACAAAGGTTGGTACTGCGGCAAAAGAATTTTATAAGGTGGAAGAAGATGTTGTTTTTGAAATCGGACTAACACCGAACCGCGTTGACGCAGCTTCTCATATTGGTGTAGCGAGAGATTTACTTGCGGTGCTGCATCAACAGTCGTCCCTCGACTCTCGTCTCCCGACTCTTACGCTTCCTTTGGTTGATACATTCAAAGTAGACAATCAAACGTTAAAAATTTCGGTGGAAGTAAAAGACACAAATGCTTGTCCACGCTACTCAGGAATTACCATCAGCGGTGTGGAAGTGAAAGAATCTCCTGCGTGGCTGAAAAATAAACTGAAAGCGATCGGTGTAGGCACGATCAATAACATTGTTGACATCACCAATTATGTATTGCATGAATGCGGACAACCGTTACATGCATTTGATGCAGATGAAATAAATGGAAAGAAAGTCATCGTACGTCCGGCGAAGGAAGGTGAAAAATTTGTTACACTTGATAAAATTGAACGAACATTGATTGTCACCAACCTGATGATCTGCAATGAAGATACGTCCATGTGTATTGCGGGTGTGTTCGGTGGCATTAAATCAGGCATCAGCGAAACTACAAAAAATATTTTTCTGGAAAGCGCTTACTTCTCCCCTGCTTCTATCCGGAAAACGAGTAGGCATCATGGTTTGAAGACGGATGCTTCGTTTCGTTTTGAGCGGGGAACGGATCCGGAAATTACATTATACGCATTGAAACGTGCGGCGATACTGATCAAAGAAATTGCCGGTGGAAAAATTTCTTCTGATATTATTGATCTGTATCCGAACCCGATTCTTCCTGCAATTGTTCAGCTGCATTACAAAACTCTTGATCAACTTGTGGGCGAAGTGATTGACCGGAATACCATCAAAAATATTCTTCAATCGCTTGAGATCGTCATCACGAAAGAAGAAACGGACGGGATTACTCTTTCCATTCCTACTCACAAAGTAGATGTAACGCGCGACGTGGATGTGGTGGAAGAAATTCTCCGCATCTATGGTTACAACAAAATCGCATCACCGGCAAAATTGTATTCGTCGCTTCCATCGCTCGCAAAAACGGATCGCGAAAAAATACAGAACATCGTCAGCGATTATTTATGCGACAACGGATTTTATGAAATCATGTCGAACTCGCTTACGAAATCCGGTTACAGCGAACTTGCCGCGATGAATGTTTCAGAAAATGTAATCATCATTAATCCGCTCAGCCAGGACCTCGACGTGATGCGCCAAAGCATGATCTACAGCGGCCTCGAAGCGATTGAATACAATCGAAACCGAAAAAATCCTGATCTCAAACTTTTCGAATTCGGGAAAACATATCACCAAAAAGAAAACCGGTTCAAAGAAATCAACCACCTGACGTTGTTCGTGACCGGGAAAAAACAAGAGTCATCCTGGAACGGAGATCAATCCTCTGCAGATTTTTTCTACCTGAAATCGTTTGTAAAAAATATTCTTGAACGGCTTGGAATTAATTTCCACACGTCTAAACTTTCTGAGACTCCGTTGCAAAGTGAACTGATTTCATCCGGTCTTTCCATTCAGACGAATGAAAAAAATCTTGTTCAGTATGGCCCGTTGAAAAAATATCAGTTGAAAAAATTTGACATCACGTCCGATGTTTTCATTGCCGATTTTAACTGGGATGTACTGATGAAACTGATTCCGGAAAAAGATCTGCGGGTGCAGGAAATTCCAAAGTTCCCTCAGGTACGACGCGATTTATCGATGGTGATCGACCGCAGTATGAGCTATGCTGAAATTGAAAGCATCGCGTATAAAATCGAAAAAAACATTCTGAAAGAAATTCATCTCTTTGATGTGTACGAAGGCGACAAAATTGAATCCGGTAAAAAATCGTACGCCGTTACTTTCATTCTGCAGGATGAACGCCAAACACTGACAGAAACCCAGATTGATAAAATCATGAACAGGTTGATGGAGGCATTTGAAAAACAAGCCGGAGCAGTGATCCGAAAACAGTAATCAGCTTCTGAAATTTTCGTATTGAAAAGGTAACTCAAGCTTACTGCTTTTCACCACATCGATTACTTTCTGTAAGTCATCAATTTTTTTTCCTGTTACGCGCACCTGCTCATCCATAATGGATGACTGCACTTTCATTCCGCTTTCTTTGATAATCTTCACAAGCTTTCGCGCGGTGTCTTTGTCGATGCCCTGTTTCACTTTGATGTCTTTCTTCACCATGTTACCGGCCGCGTATATTTCCTTTCCGAAATCGAGGCAGCCGGGTTCAAGTCCCTGTTTGATCATGCGACCGATGATGATGCCTTCAATGGCTTTCATACGCATATCATTTTCCGTGAGAACATGAATCATCAATTCCTTTTTATCCAGCTCCACTTCTGTTTTCGAATTGTGAAAATCATAACGCGTTGAAAGCTCTTTGGAAGCAGCGTTCATGGCATTATCTAATTTCTGAATTTCTATTCTGCTGACGATGTCGAAGCTGGGCATAACAGTAAAATTATCCTGCAAAGATGTTCACTTTGATTGGATAGTTCAACATGTATGGTGATATTTTTAACCGGAAGCTTCAAAATGCAGATTGTAATCAAGTACCGTTGATTCATGACCATTTAAGCCGGGAGTAATAACAGAAATTTATACCTTTGATCAATGAAAGGAATTCACAGGACAATTCTGCTCTTCTTTTTTTTATTCATTTCAGTTGCAGCGAGTGCGCAATCCATTGCATTCAGGCGCGTAGACACCATTCCTGTAGTTGTTAATAACATCACTCTGAACAATGCATGGGCCGGCGGAATCAACTATCCATTATTTTCTGAAATCGATCTGAACGGCGATGGCATCCACGATCTGTTTATGTATGACCGGTCGAATAACCGGATCAGCACGTTTATCAACGATGGCACTGCAGGAGCCTATGCATGGCATTATGATCCACGGTACATTTCAAAGTTTCCGCCGATTAACAAATGGGTTCGCTTGTACGATTACAATTGTGATGGTAAGATGGATCTGTTTACGCTTTCAGATTGTCAGTGCGGTGTAGCGGTGTGGCGTAATGATTACGATGCGATTACCGGATTGCATTTTACGCTCGTGACACAGACACTCATGGAAACTTATTTCCCGCCACCCAATCCAGAGACGCAGGTGTATGCTGATTATGTATCGCTGCCTTCCTTTGGGGATGTTGACGGAGACGGAGACATGGACATTCTCGGATACAACTCAATTTCAGACGGGCGCATTCTATACCATAAAAATTATTCGGTGGAAAACGGGCATGGATGTGATTCACTCGAATTCAAACTCGACAACCTGCACTGGGGAAATTTCCAGTTATGGATTGGTGGCTCTAATGAGGTGTATTGTTATAACTGTCGAAAATTAAATCATGCAGATAAAGATTCTTCATTGCAACAGGAAGCGTTCCAGGATCCTTCCCTGCAAGAGTATGATCAAAGCCAGGCGGCACGGAGAGATGATTCAATCTCCAGCGTTTTCATGATTGATATGGACGGTGATGGTGATAAAGATTTACTGATCGGCGACAGCGGCTCAACCAACACCTTGCTTGTGATGAACGGCGGCACTCCGGATACTGCACGGATGGATACAGCTGACATCACATTTCCAAGTTTAGACATCCCGGTAAGCATCCGGAACTTTCCCGTACACTCTTACATCGATCTTGATAACGACAGCATCAAAGATCTGATTGCTGCTCCTACCGATCTGGAAAATTTTCGCGGCATGTGGTTCTATAAAAATACGGCAAAGACAGATTCTCCCTCTTTTCATTTTCAAAACAATTCTTTTCTTGTCGACCAGATGATTGACGTGGGTGAAGGTGCTTGTCCTGTTCTGTTCGACTATGA
>JAYVZS010000064.1:0-5054 GCA_043783155.1 Bacteroidota bacterium
CGGTTATTTATTTCAATGGAAAATGCTTTGTTTGTCTTTTGGGTTTTAATTTAATCCTTGAACAAACTTTAAAGCATGCAACTTCAAGCAATTCAAAAAAAGATTATTGAACTTAGAGGGTATAAAGTGCTGTTAGACTTTGACCTTGCTGCGTTGTACGAAACAGAAACGAAGTACTTAAAACGTGCTGTTCGCCAAAACAGGAACCGATTCCCCGACGATTTTATGTTTGAAATTTCAAAAGCAGAGTGGGATTTTCTAAGGTGCAATTTCAGCACCTTAGAAAGAGGGCGGGGAAAGTACCCGAAGTATTTACCTTTTGCATTTACAGAGGAAGGCGTGGCTATGCTTTCCAGTGTATTAAAAAGTAAGAAGGCGGTTGAAGTAAACATATTAATTATGCGGGCGTTTGTTTTCGTTCGACAATATGCACTTTCTCACAAAGATCTAACTGATAAATTAAAAAAGATGGAACGTAAATACAACAGGAAGTTCAACGATGTTTACGAAGCAATCAACTACCTGCTGCAAAAAGACAAGCAGGAAACAGAACAACAGAAACGCAAGCGGATTGGATTTAAAAAATAACGAAGCTTCACCAATCGCCCCATTCACGTATTCGTAAATTCGCAACTGATTCGTAATTCGCTTCCGGCCTATTCGCGTATTCGTATATTCGTATCCTATTCGTAATTCGCTACAGTTAAATTCGCATTCGTAACTAATTTTAATTCGGTAAAGTTAGCTTACCGTCACTTTTATAAAATGGATAACCAGCAATCAAAACCACCACGCAGAAAACGGTACAAAGGAACGCATCCAAAATCCTTCAAAGAAAAATACAAAGAACTTCAGCCGGAGAAATATTCGGAGGATGTTCAGAAAATTATAGAGAAGGGATATACGCCTGCCGGAATGCATCGTTCCATTTGTGTGAACGAAATAATGGAAGTACTCCACATCGTTCCCGGTGAGATCGGATTAGATGCCACACTCGGTTATGGTGGTCACAGTGCAGAGTTGTTGAAGCGTTTATTTCCTGGCGGCCGACTGTATGCGATTGATGTGGATCCTTTTGAATTGCCGCGAACGAAAGAGCGCCTTGCTGCCTTAGGTTATGGTCCGGATGTTTTGGATACGAGGCAACTGAATTTTTCTGAGATCGATCAAATTATTTCCGAATCCGGGCCGTTGAATTTTGTATTGGCAGATCTGGGTGTTTCTTCCATGCAGATCGATAATCCAGACAGAGGGTTTTCTTTAAAAGCGGAAGGTCCGTTAGACTTAAGACTCAATCCTCAAAAAGGTAAATCCGCGGCAACGCTCTTAAAAATTATTTCTCAAAACAGGTTGGAAGAATTGCTTATTGAAAATGCAGATGAACCATACGCTGAACTCATCGCGAAAACAATTATCTCCGAAATGAAAAAAGGAACGGTGATCGAAACAACATTGCAGCTGAAAGAGATCATCAAAGAAACGCTTGCATTTCTTCCACAGGATGAACGCACAGATGCGATTAAGAAAAGTTGTCAGCGATCCTTCCAGGCATTACGGATTGAAGTGAATGATGAATTCGGAGTGTTGAATAAATTCCTGGAGAAACTACCCGATGCACTTGCTACCGGCGGACGCGTTGCTATCCTTACTTTTCATTCGGGTGAAGACAGGCGTGTAAAAAAAGCGTTTCAACTTTTTTATCGTGAAGGTATTTACAGTGATGTTGCACGCGAACCCATCCGACCCTCTGCGAAGGAGATGAGCAACAATCCGCGCGCGCGTTCAGCCAAATTACGCTGGGCGATAAAAGCATAACTTTCGTTAGAAGTATGAAGTGGTGAATTCGCATATTCGCAATTCGCGACAGGTACTTTGTTATTTGGATAAATCAAGGGAGCGAGCAGAAGAGTGAAAAACGAACTTCGCGTATTCGTAAATTCGTAACTGATTCGTAATTCTTTACAGTCATAAATCTTACGTGTAGCAAATTATCCCTCCCCCTCATTAATATAGAGTACTTTTAGCTGAACAAATAAAAAATGACTTTTAAAGAAATTATAGAACAGGTTAAAGAAGATGCTGGTGTTTATCCTTTTCAGTTGATTGCCCTGGTAAAGGAAGCGGGCATACATTCGGAGAATAATATTCGACATGCTGAAGCTAAATTAAAAGAGTTTACTTTTTTGCTCAGCAACAATCCTGAGATGGCTGCTTCATTTCGCTCTTATCTTATCAGGTTGTTCAGTAAGTACAATGCTCTTACTCTATATACAGATGCAGGCATACTGCCCGGTCATGGTTTTTTTGCAGAGACATTCAAACGTTTGAAATATAAAATACTTCCTCCGCTTCGGAATATAACTCATACACAATACCTCATAAGCCAGGTATTTTATAAAAAGAAAGATTACCGTTGCATCAATATGGTTGATGAAACGGTTTGGCTTGAATTATTAGATGCCATTCATTTGGATGCAGATGTTTTAAAATGGGGAGAGGGAAATCTTAATAGCATTTTAAATGCGATGATGGTTTTGTCGCAACGCATCACCGCTATTGGTTTGGAACCAGAACTGCTTGACAAGTTGCCTGAGATTGAAGATTTACATTCCCCATTTTTTGGTTTGTACCGGGAGGTGCAGCGATACGTGGATGCTTTTAAGAACGATGCGTCTTATATTCATAACAATGCGGTGGATTATCAGCAGATTTTGGTGATGTGCTCCCAATGCGCCGAAAGTATTCATGAATTACATAAGCACAAAGAAAAATACGGCATCAGCATTCATCTTGCTTATCTCATTCTTCGTTTAGAGCAACACGTAAAGCGGCTAACCGATGTTTTAAAACTGGTGCAGGCAAAAGACCGGGCAGACTTTAATAAAACACTACTGGCTTTCATGGGTGAAGTCGTGTATGCCGAAAATAAAAAGTACAGTGTTGGCAAGCACCTGAATGATAACCTGAGCTTAATCGCTTATAAAATTACGGAGCATACCTCGCGGGTCGGAGAACGTTACCGTTCTGTGAATCGTGCTGAGTATTATTCGATGTTCAGGTCTGCCATGGGCGGAGGGTTGATTGTGGCAATCATCGTATTGTTTAAAGTGTTCGTGCATCATCAGCACCTGCCACCTTTTGGTGAAGCATTTATGTACAGCATGATTTACGCTTCAGGATTTATTGTCATCCATCTATTACATTATACCCTTGCCACCAAGCAACCGGCCATGACGGCGAATACCATCGCTGTGGCCATTGATGAAACGGATAAGTCGGATAAGCAGATGCTGAAAACGGTTCAACTGATTTCGGAAATTTCGCGCGCGCAGTTTGTGTCCTTGTTTGGCAATATCATCATCGTTCTTCCTGCTGCTTATCTCGTAGGATTATTTTATTTTTATCTCACAGGAGGCAATGTAATTTCTGATGCTGAAGCGCATGAGATGATCGGGAATATTCACCCGTGGCATACGGCTTCTTTTTTTTACGCCGCGATAGCAGGTGTGTTTCTCATGGCGAGCGGGCTGATTGCAGGGTATTATGATAACAAAGTAGTGTATGGAAGGATTCCTGAACGTATACAACAACATCCATTTCTAAAAAATATTTTTTCTAAAAATCGATTGCAAAAATTTTCGGAATACCTGAAAAATAATTCAGGTTTGTTAATGGGGAATTTTTTTCTCGGAATATTCCTGGGCACGGCTCCGATGCTTGGGAAGTTTTTCGGATTACCGATTGACGTGCGTCATGTCACATTGAGCACCGGCAACTTCGGGCTGGCCTTACAATGCACTCAGCAAACTATTCCGGTTAGTTTATTGCTGGAAACAGGTGTATCACTCCTTGTTATTGGCCTCATTAATTTGCTGGTCAGTTTCGGACTAGCCATTTATGTTGCTGTACGATCAAGAAGCTTAAATATTTCACTGATGCAGCGGATCATAAAAGCCATCACGATTTACTTTCGCGCAAGACCATCGGAATTTTTTTTTCCGCCTTCTGGTAAATGAACAACGGATCACTGAGTGCAGGCCAGCTGCCGCCTGGAGTTTTTTTTTTCAAACATTTTTTTCTGCTAACTCATTTTTATAAAACAATTTTCTGTCCTTTGCGCCATGGCCCTTTTTATTTCTTCTTTGAATTCCGGCAGTAACGGCAATTGTTATTATGTCGGCAATGAACGTGAAGCCGTACTTGTGGATGCTGGAATATCCTGTCGTGAAACTGAACAACGCATGGCTAACCTTCAGTTGTCAATGGAGAAGGTAAAAGCCATTTTTATTTCGCATGAACACATTGATCACATTAGAGGTGTTACAGTATTAGCCAGAAAATACAAGCTGCCGGTTTACATTACACCGGCTACCGCAAAGCATACAGGTTTGCTTTCCGGAAAAGATTTGATGCATTCTTTTAAAAAGGATGAATCCGTTTTGGTTGGCGACCTGACTGTAACTCCGTTTTCGAAACATCACGATGCCACCGATCCTTTCAGTTTTGTGGTGGAACACAACGGTGTAAAAGCAGGAGTAATTACGGATATTGGTGTCGCATGTAAATCGGTTATCCATTATTTTAAACAGTGCCATGCCTGCTTTCTTGAAAGCAATTATGATGAGCGCATGCTTGAGGAAGGAACATATCCAACGCGTCTGAAGAACCGGATACGCGGCGGCAAGGGGCATATATCCAATCTGCAGGCAGTGGAACTTTTTATGAATCACCGGCCGGCATTCATGAGTCATTTGCTTTTATCGCATCTTTCCAAAAATAACAATCATCCGGATATTGTTCATCATTTGTTTTCAAAAAATTCCGGAAGCACAAATATTATTATTGCTTCACGTGACCGGGAAACTGATGTTTATGAAATCCGGAATGTAAAAGACGGGTTGTCTAAGATTTTGCCTCCGGTGTTGAGAAAGGAAAAAAAGGAAAGCATGCAGATGAGCCTGTTTGATTAGATATATGCCCCTTGCCGCCGCGTATCCGGTTCTTCAGACGCGTTGGATATGTTCCTTCCTCAAGCATGCGCTCATCATAATTGC
>JAYVZS010000065.1:0-71734 GCA_043783155.1 Bacteroidota bacterium
CCGTTGGTGATGGAAAGTGATTGGCAGAAGTTGGAACAGGAGAAACAGTACAAAGGATTTTTCCATTCACCATCATCGCCATCGGAGCGTCGGGTGTTCCTTGTGCACCGGGAATAACAGGACCTGCAGTCCAGGTTCCGGGGCTTGTGTTTCCGGATGGTGTATAATAAACAGTGTTACCACTCGAGCCGAGAAAAAAGGCGCGCCCGTCAGGCAACAAAAGAGCACCTCCTGCTTCATCACCAAAGGGATCGTAAATTGAAACCGGAACGGAGGCATCAGCAACCCATGTGTTGGTAGCGGGTATATAGCGCTCGGAATTTGTACTCAGCCGGTTTATATACAACACACTATTATCTTGAAGTTTGATCCATACTGATTCGTTGTGAATTCCAAGAGCTGTGGGACCGGTTATATAGGTGTTTGTTGTTGGATTGTACAGGAGAGTGCCTGTTAAGCTCCCGGCAACAAGTGCCTGAAGTACTCTTCCGTCATCAAGAATTTCGGAGTTAGCGTCACTTACATTTGATCCGGGTGCAGGTGTATTTATCCATGTGTTCGCAACAGGATCATAGACTTCACCTGCAGCTAAGCCAGTCCCATACTCACCACCGGCAACATATACGCGGCCATCTTTAAGAACCTGTGATGAATAATAAAGGCGCGTATTTGTCATCGGCGCTATAGAAGACCACGTGCCATTTGAATAGCTGCCGGTACTGCTCGGTGTAAGTTTGTCGTATGTATTTCCATATCCGTCCGTGCCTCCGGAAAAAGTTTTCACCAACACGGTTCCGTCGGAGAGCAAAAGCATTCCGCCGCCATTTACATGAGAAGGCGTATTGGTTAACAGCGTCCAGGTTCCCTGTGCATTACTTTTCGCACTCAAAAAAATAAAAGCAAAAAGCATCACGAATGTGAAACGCATCGAAATTTTTGTGATCCTGTTAAGGTGTCCTGAAAGTTGTTTGATTTGATGGTTCTTGTCCGGAGAGCATATTTGTTGATTCATGTATGGGTGCTGTCAATATTTGTTCATGTTATTTTTGTCCGCATAAAACAATCAATACAACTCCGTCAAAGACCGGAATGATCTCTTATTCATTAACTGCATTCAACTTAAAAGAGAAAGGAGAGCAGTTTAAAATTTGTTCAGGAATTGTACGAATTGATTTGGGAAGTCAAATGTAATAATTCCGTGATATTTTTTGGAATTTATTTAAACGAAGGCGTCCGGAAAGTGCTGTGGCCATGGGGAAGAAGCGAAAATGAACAGCATTTTCATGTGAGGGGTTCATATTATTTTATTCGTCGGCAATTTACATCGGCATAAAAAATTTTAATCAAGGTTGAAAAACAAAACGCCCCGCTTTTCAGCGAGACGTCTTGCGTGTTCATCGTGTAGAAAAAAATTTAAGGGCTTGTAAAATCAAAACTAAGTGTTGAGGAATTAATCAACACTGCATTTTTACTCCATGTCTCCAACGCATTGCGGTGGCGAACAGCAATGTAATAAGTGCCATTCATCACTGAAGGAGGGAATGCAATCTCGGCAGTTCCATCTGTATGCAGCAATCCGGTGGCTGTGAAAACAACACCGGTTGGCGCAAGACCGTCATGCAGTTCAACGATAATGGAATCGCATGCAGTAGGATCACTGTTCAATCCACTGTGATAAAGAACAGGAACCATCTCACCGTTTCCGATATAGAAACCTTCGATGAATACTTTTATGTTCAGTGTAACATTGCAGCTCGTTACAGTGAAAGGAGTCGCGCTGATACCAGAGCAAGGACCTCTCACCACGATGATGGGACCGGTAGAAGCACCTACAGGAACTTCCGCATCGATGTCACCGTCGTTGTTAACGACGAAACTTGCTGCACTCATTCCATTGAATAATACATCCGTAGCATCAGCGAAACCTGATCCGATAATACTGATCACATTACCAGGGCATCCCTGCGGATAAAAATTATCAATAATAATATTGATCGGTGGCGGAAGGTAGACATCACAACAAATTACATCACCGCATGAGTTGGTGATACAAACAGTGTAATGTCCCGGAGGACAAACGTAACAGGATGTATTGTTTGGCGAACCCGCAACTGCAGGCGACCATGAATAGGTATATGGCGAACAACGGAAACAATCCATCGGAACACAAATAACACCGCGGCCCGTGAAACAATTAACAGGAGTGATTGTCGGGAAGAGATGAGGAACCCGGAAACCATAATGATAGACAGCACCGTCGCAACCGATCAATGTGAAGGTGAGTGTATCACATGGTGTTAAATTATTTCGGATCAGTTCGGTGCTGTTGTTTTCCCAATGATGCGTATAGTTTTCACAACCGCCCCCAACCACAGCAGTTACACCGGCACCACAATTATTGAAGATGAAGGATACGTTCGGAGTTGTCGCTACTGCATTGGTAAGTGTATAACAGCAGCTAAACTGATTACCGTTTCTGTTCGTGATGGTGACGCAATAAACTCCGGCAGCAAGACCGGATATACATTGTGTTGTTCCTCCATTGCTCCACAGATAAGAGTAAGGCGTTTGTCCGAAGCACACATTCGCGCAGATACTGCCGTTAGCTCCGCAACAGGACGGATGAACAACATTCACAAATGAGATGTCCGGAATGGTGACATTGATGGTGATGGAACATCCGCGGCTATCTGTAATCGTAACGTAAGTGTCAACACATGGTGCGTTGCCGGTAAAGCAATTCGTTGTGTTACCTCCAAGCCAGTTATATATATACGGAGGGCAACCACCTTCCGCATTCACACAAATTCTATGTCCACAGTTTGAATATTGAACAGTCGCGATCAATGGTCCGTTTACAGATGGAACGGTGACATTTCTCGAAACCAGGTTTCCACATGCGTCCTGTACATAAATGGTATAGGTGCCGGCTCTCAGGTGACAGAAGATAGAGGAGTCGGGCGTTTGGGCAACACTATAAGAGAGCAACGGATTACAAGGATCATTATAGGTATAACTATATAACAGGCAACATCCCGTAAACACGATATGGATACAACCACTTTGATTACAACTGTCAGCCACCACACCGATAACAGTGATCGTCGGCAACGGAGGCGGTGGCACGGCGTTGCAATTACAGGTGATCACATTGCATCCACAATTCACAACATTAATCGAAATCGTCACAAACCCTGTACAACCAAGACTGTCAGTATAATAAAGCGTAATGACATGTATACCCAAAGTTGTCGGGTGGAAATAATTTCCAACTACACCAGTGCCTGAGAAGTACCATGTGCCGTTTGTTGAAGTGATCGGTACCTGGATATTATTGATCATCACAAAAATGTTTGCGGGATCAAGGAATATTGAATCAGAATTTAAACACACATTCTGGAATTGAACCGGCCAGTCGAGATGTGGTAATGGCCGAACGGTTATGCAAACAGTATCTGTATCGCAGCACGAAATCCCTCCGATCAGGCAACAACAAATCGCTATGTAACAGGTCGACTGTGTTGGATGCACCACGATCTCAGGTTCCTGTCCAACCATAACAGGTCCGTCAGGATTTAAGGCATACCATGTAAGTGTTCCGCTACAACCTGTCGCATGAAGCGTGGCGGCTGAACCGGCGCAAATGGTCGTATCATTTCCCGCATTCACCTGGCAACTTACTCCGCAACAAAATATCACATTGATCGTAATGCTTACCTGACCTGTGCATCCGAGACTATCTGTATAATAGAGTGTGATGATATGCAGACCCAACGTTGTCGGATGAAAATAATTTCCTACCACACCAACACCTGAGAAATACCACGTACCGTTTGTTGAAGTGATCGGTACCTGGATATTATTTATCAACACAAAAATGTTTGCGGGATCCAGAAATATTGAATCAGAATATAAACACACATCCTGGAATTGAACCGGCCAGTCGAGATGAGGAAGCGGACGAACGGTTATGCAAACAGTATCGGTATCGCAGCACGTAATCCCTCCGATCTGGCAACAACAAATCGCTATGTAACAGGTCGACTGTGTCGGATGCACACCAATCTCAGGTCCCTGACCTATCACAACGGGGCCACCTCCGGCTGGATCACCGTTTAAGTCATACCATGTGGTTGTCCCGCTGCATCCCTGGGCTTGCAGAACGATCGTGCCTCCTGCACAAATAGTCGTATCATTTCCTGCATTCACATGGCAACTTACTCCGCAACAGAATATCACATTGATGGTAATACTAACCAGGCCTGTACAACCGAGACTGTCAGTATAATAATAGGTGATTACATGCGTACCTAATGTATTCGGGTAAAAATAATTTCCGATTACACCCGGACCAACAAAAATTCCTGTGCCACCATTAGCATTTACCGGAATCCAGTTGCCATTGACATATACAGAAATATTTGCAGTATCTAAGTATATAGAATCACTGTTGAGACAAACGTTATAGTTAACCGGCCATTTAAGAATCGGCAACGGATTTACAATCACACAAACCGTATCGGTATCGCAACAACATGCACCGGCACCACAACAGATAACCATATAGCAAGTGGTCTGTTGCGGACTGACATCGATTCCCTGTCCGTTACCGATATTGAAATTAACACCGCCGTTTAATTCATACCACTGCGGTGTTCCATTGCATCCGGTAACGTGAAGTATCGCTACTCCGCCTTTACAAATATGCTGATCCGGCCCGGCATTGATATTCGGAACGTTTGGTTTAAGACAGGCATTGTCAAAGCCTGAAACTTCGCTTGGCGCTGCAGTATAATCAACTTTAAAAATTACCTGAGTAACAAAACTTACAACGGTATTCCAGTCAGCCGGAACCGTTCCCGCAAGCGGTGCCCATACACCGGAAAGTGAAGGTGGCGGCATGCCGCAATCACTGATCGGCGCGCAGATGTGATGCCAGCCATTCGTTTCAGTCGCGATGACCGATGAAGTAAATGAAAAACTCTTTACACCATTCGAGATAACGAATACAGGATTAATGTTCTGAGTTCCTGCAACACCATCGTCAAACATTCTGTAATCATAACAAAAATCTCCGCAACACCAGTGTCCGGTAAACTGGGAGCCCGCTAATAATTGTGATGGTCCCGGTAAATCATTTGCGCGAAGGAAATAATCTACGGCTCCTCTTTGTGATAATGCATTGGTCACGACTAAACCGACATTCGGTGCTGATGGATTCGGTTGCCATCCGTTCAAACTATTGTTGTCGAAGTTTATGCATGTATCAATGCAGGCCGTAGAATCGAACGGTGAACAGCACGTATGAAAATCAATCTTCAGCGTATCTGTCGAATCTGTACAACCCCATTGGTTAGCGCCGACCAACCTGAAAATACCTCCCGGAGGAATCACTGCTAAATTTTGTGCAGCACTATAAAATGTAAATATATTGCCGACTAAAATTTCCCAGTCGTAGGAAGCTAATCCAACCGGACCCGGAATTGTGACAGTGTCACATTCAATACAAAATTCATAACAGCCGGTCGCAATGCAACTCAAATCTGGTAGCGGATGAATCGTAATTGTATTTGATAAAGCACTGCATCCATATTGATTGATTGCTGTCACCGTATAGTCGCCGGTTCTTGCTGTGGTAATGCAATTTCCTATTTGTCCGGTGTTCCAGTTATATACAATCGGTGGACCAAGCGGTGATTGAACACAAAGCGTATGAAGCACTCCCTCGCATAATGAGCCGGCCGGTATAATGAATGGTGGTGCCGGTGTCGGATGTACGATCACATATACAGAGTCTATCGTGGTACAACCAAATGCATTCGTAACTGCAACGGTATAATATCCGGAATCGGATAACTGCATATTCGCTTTTATAAATGGATTGGAATTTCCGGCAGCGAAAGGACCTGTCCATACATAACTCGCTCCTCCGACAGGAATCGTTTTCAACTTCATTACATCTCCTACACAAAGCACTGTATCACCCGCGATTAACGCAGGCGGTGATGGATTGACCGTTATTGTAACAGGAGTAATTGCAGGATATGCGCAGCCGGAAATTGTTTGCACAATCACGGCATACGTTCCGCTTACTTTCACAAACAAACTATCATTTGCATTTTGAGGAGGAGTGAGTGCTGGCCCCGGTGTCTTCGACCAGAGGTATGTTGCTCCTGGCGGAGAAACGGTGAGTGTTACGGAATCACCATCACAGAATGTCAAAGGAAACCCAACGATCGTTGCGGCGGCCGGAACAGGATCAACAGTAATCGTATATGTTGCCGTCGCAAAGCAGCCATTCAACCCCTGCACAGTTACCTGGTACGTAAACGTTCCTGGAAAACCTTGTCCGGCAGGGGCTGTAAGGTTTGGAGAATTTCCACCGACAGGTGTTGATGGTAACAACACCCATGAAAAATTAATTCCCGCTGCTGATGTTTTAATGTCAAGATTTTCTCCCTGGCAATATTGTGTTTGTCCGCTGACGGTTGCATTAGGTGATTTGTTAACCGTTACCTGAACGGGTCCTGCTGTATATGGACAGCTACCAACAGGAGTTGATGTGACGGAATAAAATCCGCTTGTTTTCACGTACACAGGATTCGTTGGAAACGGCGGCGGTGTAATCACATTCCAAGTGAATGGCCCCGGACCTGATGCCTGCAGTTTAACCGAATCACATGAGTTGGTAACGGTAATCGTTCCTGTTCCTGCGGGACTCACTATAATAGATTTTGTGTTCGTGTTTGTACATCCGTACTTATCCGTCACCGTTAAAAACGGAAAGAATGGTCCTGAATTAATATACACAAGACTGCATGGTGAGAGAGTGGATGTTGCCGCGTTATTATTGTTGAACAAGCGGGATACTTCATCAACTACATTGGTGGAAGTATCAATGAATATAGAAGGGGAGCCTACACAAACCGGTGTTGATATACTGAAGTTAGCGATTATAGGAGCAGGCACTATAATAACTTTCGTGAGTGTACATGTTGATAATGTAACAGGATCGTTTATGTATAAAGCAATCGTGTGTGTACCGGGTGTTAAAAGCTGTGCTGGTGGAAACGCAACATTCGAAAGTACGGTGACTGTTGTAAGATCCTTCCATTGCCAGGTATAACTTGCTGCATTACCTAAGTACAGAGATGTGTTCGTTAAAATAGTTTGCATTTGATTTGTACCGGTACACTGGAATGAATAATCAAACTTAGCATCAAATGGTATGGTGTCGAGATGAGAGTTAGTTGTTATTTTAGTACAAGGAAGTCCATTGTTATCAAAACCATGAGCTGTTCCCTGGACTTGCACGAGATACACCCCCGGATAAATATATGTATGAGTGACAGGGTTGGTATTTCCTGCCGTACCACCATCTCCGAAATTCCAACCGGTTAATGTATCAGTTCCTGTCTTTGTAAAAGTTTGAGTCAGGCATGTTGCAGGTGTGTGAGTGAAATCAATTTTAGGAACAACAAAGCAACCCAATGTGTCAGGTGGCGGACAATGACTTGTATCCACAAGAATAGCATTTGAAATTTGTGAACAGCTAAATCCATTTGTAACGGTCACAAAAAATAAAGTAGAAGCATTGATTGTTCGCGTAATCGAAGGAGTACCGGAGACAGGAGGTGGTGACCATGCATAGGAATTTCCACCGATGTTTACTGCCGACAGCGTAACTGTTGCAGGGAATGAACAAACCTGGAAAGGCCCGGTAATCACCGCAAGCGGTAACGGGTGTATGGTGATGCTGGTGTTCGCTGTTCCTGCACATCCAAAAGTATTTATGACACTTAATGTAACCGGATATGTATTCGGCAGAGCATACGTAACGGTTGGTGACTGAACTGTAGTAGATGACGGAACACCTCCTGAAAAATTCCAGCTATAATTTGCAGCTACACCCGTGCTGAATGTTACCGTTGCTCCCTGGCAGGCAGATGAGGGTCCTGTAATACCCGGAGTTGGAAATGCATGAACCGTCACTATATATTTAACCGTCGTATCTAAACAGGTGGATTGAATGTGCAGTTTAATTGTATCGACTCCCGGTATGCTCCACAAAACATTTATCGCAGTGTTGTTGCTGGATGTTATACCTCCTAATGCCGGTGCCGACAACGACCATGTATAACTTGCACCAACAAAAAGTGGTTGGCTGAACGTATGTGTGGTAGGACTGTTCACGCAGACACTCGAAGGCCCTGTAATGACAGGCACAACAGGAATATCATTCACATGAATACTTGTTTTCGCTGTATCAGAACAACCGTTTGTATTGGTAACATATAGTTGAACTGTAAAGTCACCCGCAGTTGTGTATATATACGGAGCGGTTTGAGTTCCCGCAATTCCGCCATCTCCAAAACTCCAGTTCCATAAAGGACCCGGACTCGATGTATTAAAAATAACCAGTGTATTCTTACAAGGATTCAATGGCGAATATGTGATGTTCGGCACCGGTGGCAGAGGAAGAAGATTCACCGGTAACAAAACAGAATCTTCGTAGCATCGTGTTATTTTTAATTTCACTTTAGGAGGTGTGGCTGCATTGATCCAGTGTATCGTAATTGTATTCGTTCCGTTTGCCGTAATAATATTTCCAGCTGTTGCCGGAACCACCGACCATATATACGAGGCATTACTTAGCAAAAGCGGAGGAATGGAATACGTTACATTGCTCTTGATGCAAACGTTGATAGCGCTTGGCGTAATAACAGGCAACGGAAAATTCGGCCATGTCTTTACCGTGAATACAGCGGATACGAGAGAAACACATCCGGGAGAAGTGGAGAGCGTTTGAAGGACGGAAACTGTTCCTCCGCCTAAATTCCATTTGATGAATACTGCGCTGCCGTTCGTTGGACCGATGATAGTTCCTCCGCTTACAAACCATGTATATGTTACACCGCCCATGTTGGGAGCAGTGGAATATAATACCGTGTCGTTCTTACAAACGGTATCTGGTCCTGTTATGTTGTTCGGTGTTTTCATGTCAACCACCTCAACAAGCTTGACTGCTGAATCAGTGCAATAGATATTTGGAGGAGCGTAAGCGGTAACTGTGTAAGTTCCTGGTCCTGCATTCCAGAAGAATCCTGTGTTGAAAGCGGTGGAGTTTAGAAACGTAAATGTGGAAGGAACAGGTGTTACTACTTTCCAGGTTACTCCGGGAACAATGGTGTTGTTCGTTAAGTTCATTCCGTTGAACGGAGCACTCAATGCATTCGGACAAACTTTTGAAGGGCCTGAAATTCCAAACAACGGTCTCACATGAATTGTTATTGTTCCTGTACCTCCGCAACCATGATCGCTTGTGCAGCCATTCGGAAGATTACATCCTGATCCGGTCAATACATTTTGATAATTCACAACCAACGTAACAACACCGAAGAAAGTCGGTTTCCATTTAATGCAAACTTGGCATGTGCCAAGACCTGTAATCGTATCATACGCATTCGCAGGTAACAATTCCCAGTTGTGATTATTTCCAGGTATGCATTCAATCGAATAACAAGTCATGCCTCCGGAACAAACAATCGTATCTCCTCTAATCGGCAATGTTGCAGGAACAATGTGAACATTTACCGTAGTTCCCAACGGGCAAGTAAGAGGAGGAGTACAACCGGTCACAGTTAATGTGATGGTGCCCATCGGACCGGCTCCCCAGATAATAGTTGCCGAATCACTTGTTGCCGTTGGTAGTGTTAAAAAAGTTCCGCCTGTTACACTCCAGGAATAGCCGGTACAACTTGCATGTGTGCGATACGTAACGGTATCGCCAGGGCATACAACGGAAATGCAATATATATCAGGGCCGGAAGATGAATCAACTATTACCTGGAAAGCGGTATCATGGGCGACTCCGCAGGCATCATATATAGTGAGCGTATCGTAATACGTTCCGGGAGGATAATGTGAAGCCGGTTCAGTGTGTACGGCATTACTGGAATAATAACCGTTACCGAAATTCCAGAGTCGCCCTGTTGTTCCGATTGAGCTGTCTGTAAATGTTATTGACTGACCGTTACAGATATTGATGACACCACCGATAATAGGAGGGAAAGTGCTGAACTTAATGGTATAGGCGGAAGGAGGAGTACGGATAATATTTTCGGTACAGGAATCAAGTTGACCATTGAATATAACATACCATGTAACAACGGTTATACCTACAGGAAAAACTCCCGGAGAATTATTCCACATCGAATCAAACGGGCATGGTATAAATCCTCCAGCCGGACCCCGATCACCATACGTTGGCACAGGCGGATGCACGGCTGAATCGGGCACACTATAACACACAGTCGTATCGCGGCAGGTGAACTTACAATGTTGAATCGATCCTTGCCCCAACGAGAAAGAGGCATTCATCAAAATAAAAAAGAGAACCCCAATGCTTTGATAAAACTGCTTCTTTCTTCCTGGTAAAGATGAATGCAATGTTGCAAGCAGGCCGGTGGAAGATTTTTCAATACAACACTCGGTTGATTTTCTCTGAGCAGATTGGTTTCGGGTGTTATCGAGTAAAGTAATCATGGTGATTGTATTTTGTGTTGGTGTCTTTTCGGGTGTCGATTGAATCGTATTTATTTCAGAATTTCAGATCAGGAAAAAATCAGGAGATCAAACCGGGCTTACTCACAAAAAACTGTCGATGATGAAAATGAAAGTTCTCAGGAAGCAACGGATGTTTCATGTCTCTCTTCTTTAAGCATTCTGATTTCTTACGGCAGGGCAAAAACTTGTTGATCCTCCGAAGTTGCAATACATAACAATAGGAAATCAGAAATTCATGACAAGTGGTCGGTTTGGACAACTGGTGGTATGAATTACTTAATAAATGGTAAGTACTGTCCGTTATAAGTTGACCAATTGCCAATGATCAATTTTCAGAAAAGGGTAATTTGCAATTAAACCATCAACACTCTTTTATGGTAGTGACTCTGTTTGAGTCGAAAAATATTTCACCCAGAGAAATCGTTGAGGCGCAGGGTACGCAGAGAATGTTGTTTGGAAGCGTTCTCCGCGATTTCTCTGCGCCTCTGCGTGAAACAAAATAATAGTTCGGATTGAAATATTTTATTGAAAATCGAAACTAAGCCACACTACTTCTCTTATAAATCAAAAATTTATTGAACATTGTAAATTAATATTTTCATTTATGCCTGCTCATCAATTCAAAAAATTCTTCTTTTTTTCTGCGTGATATTTCTGCAACGGAGCCATCGTCCATCTGAACAAAATATCCGTCGACCCTGTTAAATTGTTTAACATGATTCAGGTTGATCAAGTGAGAATTGTGTGAGCGGAAGAAATTAAATTCAAGGAGAAGAGATTCATATTCCTTGATATTTTTCGTTGCCGTAAATTTATGACCGCTCGAAAAAATATGTGTATAATTTCCATCCGCCTCAAGCCGTATGATTTCGTCCGGAGCCAGAAAAGCGATTCCGTCTTTTATAGGTATTGCCAGCTTATGAATAGTGCCGGGTTCTAGGTTGTATAGCAACTTATCGTTGTGATTCCGATGATTAAAATGAATTTCGTCTTCAGCTTTTTTAACAGCTGCTATCAGGTCATCTACATCGATCGGCTTGAGCAGGTAATCAATCGCGGAAAATTTGATCGCCTTCAATGCATAATGTGCATGAGCCGTAACAAAAATTACTTTGAAATTAAATTCATTCAGTTGCCTCAGGAGGTCGAACCCGTTTCCATTGGGCATTTCAACATCAAGAAAAACCAGGTTGGGATGATGTTGTTTAAAAAGACCAACCGCTTCCTCCGCCGATCCCGCCTCACCGACTACATTTACATGAGGGCAGTTTTCTTTTAATAATTTCCGCAGCGAGTCCCTGTTCTTTTTTTCGTCGTCAACAATCAGGGCGGTTATCATAAGTTCGGGCTGCGGTTATTTATCTTTTCAAATATAACCAAAAAAAATTACCACGAGGAAAAGTATGGAGGTCATTCTGGAAAAATCTTGCTCGTTAAACGTTGATCTCTTGCAAATAGCCTCACAGCCAACAGGAAAATGCAAACTCTAAATAAACAGGATGCTTCCAGCATGACCTTGAGTGGTGAAGAAGCGGAGGGCATCAAACAATACGAAATGATTGTCCTTTCCGTCGTTCGCGCCTTTGCGAGAAAATTGTTTCATGCATAGATCAAACCCGTATCTCCACCCGCGTTCCAATTCCTTTTCCACTGTCGTCCGTTAAATCAATAACCGTTGCTACGATGTTTTTGTTATACGCTTTGTTGTAAGCAGTGATCCTGTCGAGTGTAATCGCAGTGCCATGCGAAGTATGTTTCCCGATATGCTCTTTGTTCCATTTTGATGAATCATTTCTCCCTACGCCATTGTCTTCAACAGCGATTAAAATAGAACCGTTTATCTTTTTGATCTCAATCACAATTCTTCCTGCCCCATTCATTCGGCTGATGCCATGCTTAATGGCATTCTCT
The DNA here is from genome assembly GCA_043783155.1 of Bacteroidota bacterium. Classification (GTDB taxonomy): domain Bacteria; phylum Bacteroidota; class Bacteroidia; order AKYH767-A; family 2013-40CM-41-45; genus JAPLDA01. The sequence continues at coordinate 12,478 of JAYVZS010000065.1, forward strand.
ACAAATGGCTGCAACAACAAGGACGGCAACATGGTTTCGTCCATGTCAATTCCTTCATCACATCGAATGATAAATTCAAATCCGTTTTCAACGCCCTGTCTTTCCAGTTCAGCATAAATTTTCAAGGCACTCAACTCTTCTTCCAAAGAAATTTCCTGTACCTCGGAATTATCAAGCGTGTTGCGCATGTGTTTGGCAAAAGAAGTAAGATATTTTTCCGCGGATGCCGTATCGTTGTTTTGCATGTAATGACGGATCGAACTCATCATGTTAAAAATAAAATGCGGATTCATCTGCGCGCGCAAAGCAGTAAGGTGAAGGGACGCCTGGTTGCGCTCTGTCGCAAATTTTTCGCGCAGCTTCCGTACCTGATTTTTATACACAATATATACGATGGCAACAATCAGAATAAAAATCAATGTCCTGAACCACCATGTTTGCCACCAGGCCGGACGAATAAAAAATGCAAGCACAGACGGTTGGCTCATCACACCTGAATTATTGATCGCTGAAACACCGAATGTATAATGACCGGGAACAAGCGATAAAAATTCCACGTCCCGGTTAGACGTAAATTCAGAGAGTGTATCGGTACCATCCGTCAGCAGGTAATGATAAGAAACTTTTTCACTGCTGCGAAAGGATATCCCGTTGAAACCGATCCGGATATTATTTTGGTTGTGCAACAACTCCAGTTTACCTGCAACTGTTGTGTCTGCATTATTTACGCGGAGCGAAGTAACAAGTACTAAAGGCGCCGTATGATTGACGAAGTCGGCATGTTTGTTAAAAAATGAAATTCCCGTTTTGGTCGCCACGTAAATCGTATCATGCAATTCGATGATGTCGTTGATTTCATCACTCAGCAAACCATCGCTTGCATGAATGGTTGAAATGCTATAATCGAATTTTTTAAAATCGTTGAAGTGAATATGACTGATGCCTTTATTCGTGGAGCACCACACATCATTGCCGTGAACAAATAATTTGGAGACGAGATCGCTACTGAGTCCTTTGTTTTCATCAATCGCCGTTATCTTTCCATCAACAAGAAACAAAATGCCTCTGCCTTTGGTTGAAAAACAGATGCTGTGTTGAAACCATTTGATGTCATCCACTCGAATGTTCAGTTCTTTGTGAAACGCACTCAACTGATCTTTGTGTTCGTTGTAAACCAACACGCCGCTGTTACAACCCAAAAGCAATTCATGGTTTTCAGTTTCTTCAATACAGTTGATTCGCTGCCAGGCAATTTTAATTTCAGTAAGGGAATCATCTCCTGTTTTAAAAATAAAACTGGAGCCGCAGCAGTACAAATCTCCATTGGAACGTTTTAAAAAATTCGTCTGAAGTCCGCGCTGCCACTGGTTGTGGAAAAAATGAAAACTTCCTGCTGAAAAATATCCTGATAAACTCTGGCTTACATAAATCCGTTCACGAAGGGTGTCAGCATATAAGCTGTTGATAGAAAATAAATATTCTTTTTCGCCCGCGGGAAGGTAAATCAATTTTCCTTTTCCTTCTTTCAGCTCAACCAGTGCGCCACCGCGGTAGGCAGCATAAATATTCTTGCTGTTGCCGGCGCCAAGGCAAAGTGGTTTCTGAAGATATTCTTCGTTGAAGACGATACCATGAACAACATCACCAGGCAGGTAATAAATTCCGTCTTCAAGCGTAGTAAACCAATAACCGCCTTCGTTGTCGCATGTAATTCCGGTGATACTTTTTTTCTCCAGGTAATGCTGTGAGGGGGATGTAAAATTTGCATTGTCGTAGCAGTACACACCGTTTGATGTTCCCACCCAAAGACGACTGGTAGTTTTTTCTTTCATGAGAAATGAAACTTCAAACGGTACATTAGCAAGAAATTTAATTGATTTCTCTTTTACTTCGTACAATGATTTTGCGAGCGCATAAATCATTTTGTTATTGCCCCAACGAATAGCATTAAACTTTCCTGTCGACACGATAGGGAAGAAAATAGTGTCTGTATTTTCTCCGTGGCGGTGGATGATCTTTACCGGGTGTCCCTTTTTATCATTGTAATTATAGCTCGATGAAATTAGCATGGGACCTGAGTCGAAATCATGAATGAAATATTGCTGAGGAAAAAAATCTGCTTCGGGAAATCTCCAGCTGGGTATTCCGTGGCCGTCAATTTTTAATTCGCCTTTTCCCTGGAAGGTAACAAACACGTCTTCGTTGTGATCCACAAAAATTCCCAACGGAAGAATGTTCTCGTTCGCATTGTTCAACAGGCTGTTGTATTGATACGAATGTATTTTGTTGTTTTCTAAAATAAAAATTTTGCCGGAGAATGAGAGCATCCAGATCTGTCCTTTGTCATCTTCGAACAATTTGAAAACGGTATTGTCTGGCAGTCCGTCTTTCGTGGTGAAGGTTCGGAACTCGTATCCGTTATAACGTGTTACGCCGCGATCGGTGGCAAACCACATCGACCCTTTTGAATCCTGCATAGCGAAATAAACTTCGCTGCTGGGCAAACCGTCTTCTGTTGTGAAATGCCGGAAGATCGGTGAATTTGTTTGCGCTTGTAAACTAAGGGAGTCGCTTAAGTTGATGAAAAGAAAAAAAACAAAAGCACGCAACATCAACCACCGGTTTTTCGCATGGATATTCGCTAAATAGTGTACCCTATCAGACCTCTTCACTATATTTCTTTTCGGAATTCTCAAATATAGTAAAAACGGGAAATTAATTTGTACCAAAGTATGATTGCGGGAGTGAGAAATATGGGGTAGTTTCGTGTACTAGATCGTTAACGGCAATTTTAACACTACTAACAAACGAAACTGCAAGTTCAAAGACATTAACCTCAAAAAAAAGTATTATGCACCAAGAAACATTTTTCCACACCTTACCTAAAGGAATAAAATGTAGATTCACAATCAGAGATAGAATGATTGGTGATGAGTTATTCTATTATGCAAATTTAATTAACACTGACTTAGAGGAATACTCAAAGTTATATGACTCGGAAAAAGAATATTCTTTGGGACTATAAATAACAGATGGCAATCAACATTCAATAAATTATCGTGATGCCGTGCGACTGAAAAATGACATTCTTACCAAATATGGTAACGAATGGTTGCAAACCGAAAAATAAACCCAATAAAATAAAGGAAATGTTTTGTATTGAATGTGGAGTGCAAATTACTGCTAATCTAAAGTTTTGCCCTCATTGTGGAAAAAAGCAAAGCGAAGATGAAGCAGCGTTAAAAGAAAAACTTGCGGATGTTATTGTTGATAAAGAAATTACAAGGCAAATTGTAATAGCCCACAGACAATCTTTAGATTATGCCTTCCTTAAAAAGGCAATGGGCTGGTATCTTGCTTGGGTTCTTTTACATTTTGGATTAATGCTTATTGGCTCTCATGGAATATTCGATGGCAGCAATATGGGTGCAGATAATTTCTGGCCTTTTAATTACGACTCAAGAATACGAAAATACGACATAACTGAATTTCTCGTTTACACAATTTTTCCTCTTGCAATTTTGATTATTATTAGCATGATAAGAACGCAAAAGGAAGAAAATAAATCAGAGCCCGAATCAGTAGATACAAAAGATGTTTCCGCTACTCAAATAGAAATTGGTGAACTTTCAAAAAGAACGTTAAGTAAACTTCCTAAACCGCACTTGACAATTGAAGTTGTAATTGCATCTCAAACAGAAATCTTAATAGAATATTTACATGAGTACCCTCAATCAATTTGGTTGAATAATTATCCTGGCATTGCTCCACTTTACATTTTCCAAGAGTTAAATAAAAGAAACATTTCACTTGATGATAAAGCATTGCAGAATTTGGAAAATTTTGCGAAGCAGCAAAACTTTAATTCATTTAAAGCATTGCTGGACCATTATAACTAAACTCAAACGGCACGAATTCTAATGAACAACAAAGCAGCCGACAATATTGAAGTAAAAACTTTTTGAAGGGCGTCAGTAAGTTAGTAGCATGCAAGTAATAAAATTCAACTTGAAAAAATTGCAACTGAGGAAAAAGGAATTTGTAGAGAGTCTATTGTTGCAATTTTTTATGCGAGCAGAATGCTTTCTAATATCTTCAAAAAAGCTCTTTAATTCCTACATCTTTATGCGAAAGCCGTTGGTGCTACGAATACCATATATTAACGAAGGAATGTGTTCAAATACTTAAACTAAATTCGAATTATCAATTTATGTTTACAATAACCAAAGATGAATTTCTATACCATATAAAAGAAGACCCCAATTGCGGACTATCTACATTTTTAAGATTCTCCGAAATAAATGATATTAAAGAAACCTTTTTAAAATGGTATTCAAGTGTAGCATCAACTTTCGCTAATAATAATTCTTTGAAAACAAATTCTACTGATTTTCAAAAACACTCTGATAAATTAATCGAAATGGAAGGCGGTGGCATGTGCTACAATAATTCACAAAAAATACTAATTATGGATGATACGTTTTCATACTGTGAAGGATTTTATTCTACAAACCATCATTCTACTTTCAAGCCGATTTCAAATCACGCCTTCAATTCTAAATGTTACAAGATAGCAGATTTTACAGTTACGTTAAATGAGACGATAACTTCATATTTTTATTTTGGAATTTCAATCCCTAATAAAGATGCGATTAAGTTACTGGAAATTGCGCTTGCGGATTCAAATAAAATACTTGACTCAAAGAGTGCTGTACTCTCTCTAACTATTCCTTATTTTCTGTTACTAACTGAAGGTGAAGATTTCTTAAGAAATAAAAAGTGGTATTTTACGCCTCCTGACATGATAAATAACTGATTGAATAAAATATTTTATTTGTTGAACCTACATATTGAAAATCTAATTATTAAACTAAAACAAAATGAAAAGTAAATTATTTATTCTTTTCCTTTTAACGGGCAACAAAATGTTAAACAGAACCTGGTAGTGTCTCAGTCCGAAATCTTCCTGACTTAAAACATCTTTACATGAAAGGTACAGATTGAGGCATAGAATAAGAACAAAGAGAAAGATCGTCCCTATGGGACTTTAGATTTCCCTATTTTGTTCTTTACCAAAAGGGCGTCCTTACAGGACTTAATAAGACAGAATAGCTCCGTAGGAGCGTCCCTTTGGTAATCAATAGAAATACATAAACACAAGTCCCGTAGGGACGGTCTTTTGTTTTTAGTAGCTGGAAAGCGAGTGAGAACAACATGGAGATTTCAAACTGAGACACAACCCGGAACCCTGTTATTTTGTCCTCCGGATTTATTTTCATAGTTTTAATTTCCAAAACGCAAAAATACCCGGCATTGAAAAAACTGTACTCGTTAATTTTGTTGATGTTGTCATACGCAACAACCCATGCTCAGAGTTTTCAAAACCCTTCATTGGAATCGTGGGGACCTTCTACTACATGCCCGGTAAACACAGCACCTGATAACTGGACGAATTTCTCGAACACCGGTGTCGGGCCGGACAAAGGCGATTTTCTGATTTGTCCTTCCACGATACCCACGCATGCGTCAGACGGACATGTGTACGCACGGATGCTTGCGGGAAACAATATTTCAGGAGAAGGAATGTCTCAGACCATTTCAGGTTTTTGCGTTGGCTGTGAATATACACTCACATTTGATTATGCCGGTTCTAATTTATGGGGAGGAACGGATGATATTCGGTTTCATATTTTCAAAGATGGACTTCGGGTAGATTCAACACCCGATTTTCATTCCACAGATACTGCATGGACTACTTTCTATTATTCTTTTAATGCCACTTCTTCAACTCATACGTTTGGTTTCAGATGTTACACTGCGCATCATCCTTTCGGCGGAGGCAGCGGAGGCATTGATAATTTTAGAATCACAAATCCGACAGGAATAAAATCTCCCGGATCAAATGCTGATGTTGATGTGTTTCCAAATCCGTTTCAGAATATTCTGACGATCAAAACAAACCACTCTTCAGAGTATGAGATTACCTTATGTGACATGATTGGAAGGCCGGTACTGCAGCAATCATTTTCAAATAGCGTTACCTTAAATACCGAAGCACTTGCGAAAGGAATTTATATCTACGAGGTGAAGAATAAAAACGAAGTTCTTAAAAAGGGCAAGGTTGTGAGCGACTGATATGTAACTGCCATTTGAATTTACGTTTCAGAATGAGAAGTCTTAGGAATGAGAACAGTTAGCAGAAATTGATCTTAATCCGACAAGTGCATCACCTCTTGAAATTATTTCCCTCAGCGTGAAATAAAATAATAGTTTGGATTGAGATGTTTTTAAAAAATCGAAACGGAACCCCTACCCGTTTTTCTCCTGAATCTTCCATGAATCCATTTTGTTTACCTGATGTATATCCCTTTTGTGACGGATGTACACCTGATGTCCACCTCAGAAAATTGCATTTCGCCAAGGTGCTGATGTAGTTTTACAGCGTTCGTTTTTGTAACGAGTAGTGGCAACAAAAAATTAAACAATAAAAATCATTTATCAAAACACTAAATTTACAAACCCATGAAAAGGCTCTTTACACTCTTAGTTATCGCTTTCACTTTAAAAGCGACACATACACAGGCTCAAACAGTTTTTAACAGCGGATTCGAGTATCTCAACTACGATGGATCCATCAGCAACTGGGGAAACGTTTACATACTTAATGCCGGTGATTCTATTGTTTGGGACAACCAGTCTTATGCTTCTACAAACGATGCTTATAGCGGAACAAAGGCAATGGAACTTAGCAATGCATGGAACTTTACATCGAATACCGGCATTGCAGGACTGGCGGCGGTTGATGACGATACTGTTTTCAGTTCATGGTCATCGCTTAATTTAGTGAGTACGAATAGTACGACATTCACTCCCTTCACACCTGCCAACTTCGGTTTTTATTTTAAATATTTTCCGGTGAATAACGATTCAGCTTGTGGACGCATTACCTTATGGGACAGTCTCGGCAATCAATTGGGAGAAGGGCTGGCAGTGATTACAGGAACCTATAACAGTTACACGCAGATCGTAGCCCCGATTGTTTACACCGCGCCCGGCGATGTTGCATTTTACAGCATGAGCTTCACCACGTTTTTTTCTCTTGCCCCGGGTTCTCATCAGCCATCTTTTGGAACTCGTTTATTCGTTGACAACATTACATTTAACAACACAATCAGTGGTGGTATTGCTGGTATTAAGACGATCCTCAACAATGAACAAATTGAAGTTTATCCGAATCCTGCCCTCAATCAAATCAGTATTAAAACGGAGATAGAAACGGAGATGCAGTTTTATGTATACAATGTATTCGGGCAGGTTTTGTTACAGGGTTTGATTGACCCGGCACAACCAACCATCTCATTGGAAAAAATAGCCAGCGGATTTTATACAATTGAGGTGAGATCGGAGCATAAAATTGGGCGACACAGTTTTGTTGTTAGCAGGTAATCCAAAACTGCACCTCTGCGTGAAACATTTTACCAAATGCGAGTTGGATGAGTATTGTTGTGGTTACTCCTGAATTTATTCTGTTACAACGATCAATGCATAAATTGCTCCCGGTAACCAAAAGAGTAAAGTCAGCAACAGGCAAATCCAGAATTTATCCACGATACCAAATTTTAATGCGACACCAATCGGCGGAATCAGAATACAGAAAAGAATAATGACCCAAAAAGGCGCGCTGCTTGAATTGCGGTTGGCTTCATCCGATGTTTCATCCGCGGAAGTTGAATAAGGGACGAATGTATATTCTTCTGTTATCTTTTCGGGTTTTACATAATTTGAATTCGTACCCGCATAATAATTTATAGCAGCAGGAACATTTTGTTTTTTCTTTTTTTCGGAAACAGGAGCAGGTACCGGAATCTCGTTTGACGTGGTGAATACGTTATTTTCCTGGCGGGAACTTTTAACATCTTTATGAATTGTTCCCGCTGCCGTTTTAACCGGAGGAAGAGAAGATAATTTCTCCCTCACCTTCGGTTGAACAGGTTTGCTGGAACCAAGATCAACAAAATAGCCGCTGCGGTAATGTCGTTTCGTAATAGAGATGTCAGCTAACCGCGCACAGGATGAAAACATCAGGCATCCCGCAACTAATAAAATCGAATAATAAGTAGTTTTTATTTTCATGTTAGATTTTTTTTGTTAGAAACGGTATATAATATAGTTGAAAAAATTAGTGTAGCGCCTGGTTCTTAGTGAACCTTAGTGTTCTTAGTGTCTCAGTGGTTATTCTTTCTTTACCACTGAGACACTAAGAACTCTAAGAGAGTCTCTGATTCTGAATGTAAAATATTTTAATAAAACACCGAATATTTTTTAGTCATTTAAAGAGTGAGCATTTTAATTTCAGATAATCTTGTATACAGGAGTTAAAATTTATCGCAGACAAAACCGTTTCAAAACTCAATTCCCAATCCTAAAATAAACTGATCAGGTGTTTGGAAGGTAGCAGTTGAAGAGGTCGATCCGTTGTTTTTAATTCCTTGGTAACTCGCTGTCAGGTTCAGTATTCCCAATTTGGCATTCGCTCCGATGCGATAACCCAACCCACCTTTGGTAAGTTCAATTTGATTACCGTTAAAATCCTTCGTTTCAAAAAGTAGATAATTGTAAACAGGACCTCCTTCCACACTAAGCGCAGGAAAGAGATTGAATCCAAACAAAACAGGAATCAATAATTTCCCGGCATGAAAAGTTACATCTTGATCTACTTCGTTGGCGCGATATGAAAGGGTTCCTCCCTGGTAATCCAGCAATAATTTTGGTTTCACGTAAAGAGGGCCGATAGGTAAACGCATAAATATGCCTGCTTCATAACCGAAGATTCCGCTTCCATTTATAGCATTTGTAAATTCATTCCTGATGTCTGTAATTTTTACAGAGGAGGTTGTAACGGCAACCTCAAAACCTCCTGAAGCCTGTGCTGTTAAATGTGAGGAGATGAATAAGCACACAGCGACAATCGAAATCCTGATGGATGTTTTCATGATAATTTATTTTTATCCATATTACTTCTAAAATGATTCCAATTGAAAATCATGCTTAAACGAACAAATTACAATTGATGAGTGTAAAAAATTCCCCATTTTGTTGATTTTTTTTTCGCAATGCTTTTAATTTCAGTGGAACGATAATTTAAGTGCAAAGGTGGTGGTTGGTGAGGATAGATATGTTATAAAATTAAAGTTATAAGTTACATGATTTACTGTTTTTTCATAACAGGTGCAGTTCAGGAAATGTGTGAATCATGTAATCTATTTAGGAAATTGTATAACATTTTTCATTCTAAAGACATTCACTTTTACAGTAAAAATAAGTTGTGATGCACGATGCGTCACATAATTATCTGAAGGAATAGATGTGTCTCAAAATACCAATAGATGAAAAAAGTTTTTGTGCTTCTGTTTTTATATCTTTTAATAACGTCCATTGTATCTGCACAGGTGGGAGAAAAGAGTCCGATCGTCCGGTTCCTTGCAAAAAGAGGTTATACATTTCCAGTGTTAGCCGATAAAAAAATTAGTTTGGATACTCTGAAAAAATGGCCTGACACGCTTTACTACAATACGGTTTATAAAGCCAAACTATTAGGATCTCCCACCATTCCGATTTCATTCAGCCGAATTGAATACATCAATGGCAGTTACGAGGTAAGCCCGACAATCAGCATTGGCTATGGTTATACTTGGTTTACCGGAGATTTTATTTTCAATGAGAATGATAAAATCACTGTTGATCCTTCGTTTTTCTTTGGAGTAATATCAGATGTGGCCCTCCAAAATAATTTCAGTTTTAAAAAATTGACGGGATTTTTTACAGGAGGATTTATCGGTTTTGGAAATTTCTCTTTGTTCGCGGGATATGATTTTATCAGCAGTTCCGCTGCTATTGGCCTGGGTGGAAGAATTGATTTATATACGGTTTCTCAAACGGCCCTTCATCCAATTGGAAAGGTGTATGAGGAAAGAAGGCATAAGAAAATTGCTACTCCAATTGAGAATGAATAAAATGGGAATTGTTGAGGGCTGAATCCAACGTGTTATCTGCGTAAAATTAGTTGGATGAAGAGATAGGTTTCTGATAAAACAAGTTAAAATAAAACGGATATGACAATGGCATGGTGGGGTGGTTTAGCAATTGCAGTTTTGATAGTTGGCTTGCTATACAAGTTGCGTAAGACGAAATAAAAGTTGGTTGATATTGGTAATTGAAATTCCGGTACTGTCAGGTGTTTCATCCGATAGAGCTCAATTATAATGACGCGTAATTCAACGGGCGACTGCATCGCTTCGTCACCCTCAATCTAACATCCAATTTTCAGCTCCCATTTTAATTTCTACTTTTAACGGATGAAATTTATTACCGTTATTCTCTTCTGCCTCGTTGTATTCAACTCATGCAACCAGGATCCATCACACCATCAGCAATCAAACGAACAAACCATGCACGTAACCGATCCACATTCTTTCGCGAAACCAGATGAAGTTGTTGTAAAACATCTTGCACTTGACATCACCGTCGACTTCGATAAAAAAATTGTTTCAGGTAAAGCCACCTGCGAAATTCAAAACAAACAGAAAGCCGGGCAGGTTATTTTTGATACGCGCGGTCTTACCATCGAAAAAGTAATGCTCGACGACAAGGAAACTACAACGTTTAAGTTGGGAGAGGAAGTAAAATTCATTGGACAATCCTTAACTGTAAACTGTAAACCGGAAACAAAAAGTATCTCCATCTATTATTCAACAAGTCGGGATGCTGCTGCTTTACAATGGCTGACGAAAGAACAGACAGCGGGAAAAAAGTTCCCGTTCTTTTTCACGCAATCGGAAGCAATACTGGCGCGCACATGGGTTCCGATCCAGGATAGTCCCGGAATTCGTTTCACTTATTCCGCGACCGTTCATGTTCCGAAAGGGTTGATGGCTGCGATGAGTGCGGGAAATCCGCAGGAAAAAAATGCTGCTGGAGTGTATCACTTCGACATGCCGCAACCGATTCCTGCTTACTTACTTGCGCTCGCTGTTGGTGATTTTGTTTTCAAATCAATCGGTAAACGAAGCGGGGTGTATGCTGAACCTGTTACCATTGATAAGTCAGTCTATGAATTCGCGGATCTTGAAAAAATGATTGACACTGCGGAAAAATTATACGGACCGTATGAATGGGGACGTTATGATCTCATTGTTCTTCCGCCAAGTTTTCCTTTTGGTGGAATGGAAAATCCACGACTTACTTTTTGCACACCGACTATTCTCGCCGGCGATCGCTCGCTCGTAAGTTTAGTTGCGCATGAACTTGCTCACTCCTGGAGCGGTAACTTGGTGACGAATGCGACATGGAACGACTTCTGGATGAATGAGGGCTTCACTGTTTATTTTGAAAACCGGATCATGGAAGCACTCTATGGAAAATCGTTTGCCGACATGCAGGCATTGTTAGGATTGGAGGATCTGAAAGAAACAATGGGTGAACTGGGTGATACCAGCGAAGACACGCACCTCAAATTAAATCTTGCTGGTCGGGATCCTGATGACGGAATGAACGATGTGGCATACGAGAAAGGACATTTTCTTTTGTTGCTGATTGAACAAACTGTTGGAAGAGTTAGGTTCGATGCCTTCTTGAAAAATTATTTCCAGAAACATAAATTTCAAACCATCACCACCGAACAGTTTTTAGCGGAATACAAAAGTGAGTTGGTGAAAGACGACAGTGCAGAAGCAAAAAAGATTGACATTGAAAAATGGATTTACGAGCCGGGCATTCCTGAAAATTGTCCGAAGATAGTTTCAGAACGTTTCAATGCAGTTGATTCAATAGTGGAAGAGTGGAAGAAAGGGACTGCCGTGAAAAATCTGAACACGAAAAATTTTGAAAGCAATGAATGGCAGCGGTTCATCAGAAAATTACCGGAGAACATGACGTCTTCAAAAATGAAAGAGCTTGATGACGCGTATCATTTTACCATTTCCGGTAATTCAGAAATCCTCGGAGTGTGGCTGGAACACGTCATCAACAGCAAGTACGAGGCCGGTTATCCTGCATTGGAAATTTTTTTAGAAAACGTTGGTAGAAGAAAATTCTGCAAACCGCTCTACGCAGATCTTGCAAAAACACCTGACGGACTCATACTTGCAAAAAAAATCTACACCAAAGCCCGGATGAATTATCACAGTATTACTCAAGGTACCATTGATGAGATATTGGGGTGGAAATAAGTCAGTAAAATTTTTTATCTGATCCCTCGTCTTCTGGACTCTTTATCCAACCATTCAGTCATTTTACCTTTATAATTTTTTAAATACTATTTCACTACTGTCCGACAAAAAAGATACTCACCTCTTGAAACATCTATCGATAGCAGGGATTAGCCCCTCTCCCTCAGAGAGGGGTTGGGATGAGGTCAATAAGGCAGAAACCAATGGTGACGGCATATTCAAAGCGACAAAAAATATTCCCCGGACAATAGTGATAAATTTTAATGTCATACTATTAAAACACGGGATCAGAAGAATAGTACGCTAACCGTTTTGAGAGCTCTTAAAAAAACTTTACAATAAAGATTCTCTCCATGAACCAAAGCGTCAATCGCTTTGAGAACTTTGTAGTTTCTTCTTTGCGTCCTTTGTGGTAAAGACCTTAATTGTACTTCACGAAAAACCTCAGCCTTCGAAGCAAACTAAGCACTATTTCAAAACATCTATACCAAGCACCTTCGAAATTTTCATTTTCACTTCTTCGAGTTCTTTGTGGTGTTCCATCAGGTGAATATATTCTTCGCCGCTTGAATGCGCTTCTTTAATTTTTTTTTGATTCTCCGTCAGCATCCTGATTACCTGTTTGTTCTTGAGATGATAGACTGATTTCTCAACACTGTCTTTTAGGTTTTTTTCTTCCAGTGGAACAAAAATCTGGTGCATCGCTTCCCAGTTTTCACTGAGCAAATAAATCGGGCTTAATAATTCAACAGCAAGACTGCTGATCTCTGGGTTTTCATTCGTCAGAAAAATATCAGGATTAAATTCTCCGGAATCTTTTACAACACTTGCAATGTCAGTGAACATTCTCGCACAAACTGCATTTTCAATTCCGATGTTGTCGCGCTCTATTTCATCCACGATAAACCGGCACACTTTTACCGAAGTGGTAATGGTTTCTTTTTTTCCTGCATGATCAACGATACCCGTCTCTTCATAAAAATGCAATTCATGGTTGCCGAAGTTTAACAACAGCCGCATAATTTCACGCTCCTGGGATTCTGTTCCACCGTCGTGCAACGGCTGCTCAACCTTCAATACATCGGGAAGCAATTCATCAATGTCGTCGCGCGGCATTTCCTTTTTCAGCTGCGCCCGACGAATTTTATTCAACTCCGTCAGTAACACCTGTTCGTCAATGTCCATCAGTGAACTGCAATGCTTCACATACGTAGCACGGATAATCTGGTCAGGAATTTTCGCGATGGTTTCAACAACTTCACGGATCAATCCGGCTTTACGCACAGGATCATTCTTAACTTCATTCAGCAACAAACCTGTTTTGAAAACCACAAAATCCTTCGCGTTGTTCGCGATGAAATCGAGCACTTCACTGCTGCTGTGTTTCCGTGAATATGAATCGGGATCGTCGCCGTCGGGAAAGAGAACCACTTTTACATTCAATCCTTCTTCGAGTACCAAATCAATTCCACGCAACGACGCTTTGATTCCCGCGGGATCACCGTCATATAAAATGGTAATGTTCTTCGTGTAGCGGCCGATCAACCGGATTTGTTCAACGGTAAGCGCCGTGCCGGAAGAGGCGGCAACATTTTCAATGCCCGACTGGTGAAGCGATATCACATCCGTATATCCTTCTACCAAATAACAATTGTCATGTTTAATGATGGCATTCTTCGCGAAGAAAATTCCGTACAACACATTGCTCTTGTGATATACTTCCGACTCGGGCGAATTGATGTACTTCGCTGCCTTGTCATCTTTCTTTAGAATCCGTCCGCCGAAAGCAATCACTCTTCCACTCAGGTTTTGAATCGGAAACATGACGCGGCCCCGGAAGCGATCAAGATACCTCACCCCAACCCTCTCTCCCGCTTTCATCGGGATAGACTCCGGAGAGAGGGTGCTGTCTCCGGAGGTAGATGAAGTTTGTTCTGTTTTCTCAATTGCCAATCCCGTTTTCACGAGAAACTCCTTTTGAAAACCATTTGCTAAAGCGGCCTTTACAAAAGCCTCCCATTCACCGAGAGAATAACCGAGTTGAAATTTCTGAATGATCTCGTTATTGAATCCACGTTCTTTAAAATAAGACAGTCCAATCGCTTTGCCTTCTTCACTTTCTAAAAGTTGTTCTGAAAAATATTTTTGCGCAAAGGCATTCAACACGAGCATACTCTCTTTCTCATCGCGCAGCATCGTTTGTTCGGGCGATACCTTCTCCTCCTCTATCTCGATATTATATTTTTTCGCGATGTAACGCAAAGCTTCAGGGTAGGTAACGTGCTCGTGCTCCATGATAAAATTCACGGCCGTTCCTCCTTTGCCGCATCCGAAACATTTAAAAATATTTCGTGCCGGATTTACATTGAACGATGGCGTTTTCTCATTGTGAAAAGGACACAAGCCAAGCAAATTCACTCCGCGCTTTTTAAGCGACACAAAATCACCCACCACTTCTTCGATGCGTGCCGTTTCAAATATTTTATCAATTGTACTCTTGTTAATCATTGCAATGCTAATTTTTTATACCGCGTGTCCCTGGGTTTTTTCGGAACTGCATTCGCGATAAACTGGGCAATGGTATTGTAATATTCTTCCCCGCCTGTTTGTTCAATGTTATCATGTCCGGCTTTCTTCACCAAAATTAAATTTTTTTCTTTTGCTCCCGACGAGTCATACACAGCATAGGTTTCGATTGGCTGGATAATTTCATCATTGTCACCGCAAATAAACAGACTCGGAATTTTTACATACTTGATCACCTCCGACAGGTTCAGTTCTGTCAGTTCATATTGAAGTCGTTTTTCCAACGCCCTTTCTAGCACAGGATGAAAAATAAAACTCATCTTGCCCCATTTTCTTTTTGAATACTGGCTGACATAGGCCGAGAAATCGCTGAAGGGACTTTGTGAAATCAATGCAGAAAATCGTTCGTCGATACTTGCTGCCTGTATCACAATAGCCGCTCCCATTCCCGATCCGAAAACAGCAATGTGGTTCGTACTCTTTTTTTTCAGTAAGCTGTCGACAATGTTTTTGAAATCAGATACTGCGGCCATGCCCGGAGAAAACTCAGTGCCGTCACTGTTCCCATGTGCGCGCATGTCAATCGCGCATATATTCAAACCCCTGTCGTTCATCTGCTTCATCATGTTCAGGTAATTAATTTTACTTTGACTGAGATCATGAATAATGAGCAATGTATTCGCTTCTTCGTCACCGTTCGCAATGTACCAGCCACGAAGAATAAGTCCGTCTGCTGTCTGTACATCAAACTTTTCGTACTTCATTCCGAGTGATGATGGATTGAAAAGAACGGGTAGTGCTTTTCCCAGAGAATCGTGAGAAGCTGTCCTGGTGGCCCGCTCAGACTCATACTTCACATACAACGAATCGACCCTGACAGGATAAATCAGATCAGGCGCAACGAAGAATGTGCTTGCAAAAATAAATGCAGCGATGAGAAGAAGCAGGGATGCAACAGAATAAAAAAATTTGTTCAACGTCATGATTTGGCGAATAATCGGTAGTGTCTCAGTTTGATGTTTGTATGATTACGTTATGCCTGTAGCGAATTACGAATTAATACGAATGTACGAATACGCGAATTGATATTCTCAGCGTGAAATATTTCGCTACTTAAACTGAGTCACTACAGAATAATCCCCCGGAGAATAAAAGTAGTATTTTTTTTTAAGATGGTGGGTATTTGCACCAGGCACGGGCTTAAACCGCTTTTGTTAGAAATAAATTATCAAAAAACAATTGATCAAAAAATTTTAAATTTTATAACTACTGTCCGACAAAAAAGATACTCACCTCTTGAAACATCTATCGATAGCAGGGATTAGCCCCTCTCCCTCGGAGAGGGTTGGGGTGAGGTCAATAAGGCAGAAACCAATGGTGACGGCATATTCAAAGCGACAAAAAATATTCCCCGGACAATAGTGAAATTTTATAATTTCAAATTCCTTGCTTTGAAGAAAATGATAATTATTGATTCGATTTTATTTGATCAATTGTTATTTGATAATTGGTCATTCGTTATGACCGCTGGTCATTAAAACTTTCAATTCTCCCTCTCAATGGTAAACTTCACCAGGTCTTTTAATTTTTCCTTATAAATCCCTTCATCAAAATCATTTAAAATGGTAAACGCTTTTTGTTCGTACTCTTTCATTCTGCTCACGGCATATTCAATGCCTCCGTTTTGTTTTACGAAAGCGATGACTTCTTTCACTTTTGCATCTTCTGTGTTGTGATTTTTTATGATGTTGACGACGTGACGCTTCACGCTTCGATCCGCTTTGCTCAACGTATAAATCAGCGGCAACGTCATTTTACTTTCCTTGATGTCGATGCCGGTTGGTTTCCCGATGATGCCATCGGGACCATAATCGAACAGGTCGTCTTTGATCTGGAAAGCGATGCCGATGCATTCTCCGAAAGCATGCATGCGTTGTACAACCTCTTCGTTGGCTCCCGCTGAAGCGGCTCCGCAGGCGCAACATGAAGCAATAAGAGAAGCCGTTTTCTGTCGGATGATTTCAAAATAAATATCTTCCTTGATGTCGAGGCGGCGCGCCTTTTCAATCTGCAGCAATTCTCCTTCGCTCATCACTTTCACCGCTTCGCTTACAATTTTCAGCAGGTTGTGGTCATTGTTTTCAACTGATAACAAGAGCCCTTTGCTCAACAAATAATCTCCGACCAGCACAGCAATTTTATTTTTCCACAGCGCGTTCAATGAAAAGAAACCCCGGCGTTCATTTGAATCATCTACTACATCATCGTGAACAAGTGTGGCTGTATGGAGCAATTCAATCAATGCGGCAGCGCGGTAGCTGGCTTCGGAAATTCCTCCGCACATGCCTGAAGAAAGAAACACGAACATCGGCCGCATCTGTTTTCCCTTTCGTTTCACGATGTAATGCGTGATACGGTCAAGCAGCGGCACGGAACTTTTCATGGAAGCCCTGAACTTTTTTTCAAAGTCATCCATCACCAAAGCAATGGGTGCTTTGATTTCGTCCAGTGTAAGTATTTTACTCATTTCGCCTGTCTGCCGGTTGGCAGGGAGTGCGAAAGTAGGGGAAAAAATTGTATCGGGATGTAATGTTTGTCAGTTGAAAATAATTTCGACTACTTAAACAGAGACTTCAAAATGTCGTGGCATCGAACTTTTCCCTACGAATATAATTTTGTAAGTTTGATTTCTGGCAACCTCTATTCATATCATCCTTGGAATGATTTATACTTATTATTGCAAAGGCAACTTGTACACCTTAATGCGTGTTAAATGAACAATCTTTTCTTTGGAATATTGACAATTACTTTTTGCGCAATCGGATATTTCTTTTCCTGGAAATATCAGGCAAAGGATAATTTTAAAATTGCTGTCCTGCTGTTGCTTCTTTGCGGATTTGCTCTTCGTCTTTTTACTTCAACCGATTTCTTTCTTCACGTATGGGATGAAAGATACCACGCCCTTGTTGCAAAAAATCTTATTGGACATCCGATGACCCCAACACTTTACAATGATTCATTTCTTCCGCATGATGTAAAGAGTTGGACTGCCGGCTATGTCTGGCTTCACAAACAACCGTTACCATTATGGTCAATGGCTTTCAGCATGTGGGTATTTGGCACGAATGAAATTGCCTTGCGTCTTCCTTCAATTCTTCTCAGTACCATTGGAATAGGTCTTACTTTTCTTATCGGCAGTTATTTTTTCAATAAAAAAATCGGATACCTCGCTGCTTTTTTTTATTCTATCAACGGATTGATTATAGAATTAACCGCCGGAAGAGTTGCAACAGATCATATCGATATTTTCTTTTTATTCTTTATTGAACTCGCGATTCTCTTCACCATACTGTTTTCACTAAAAAGAAAAACAATTTACAATGTGATGACAGGGATTTGCATTGGGGCAGCCATTTTATCAAAGTGGTTACCTGCGTTAATTGTCTTGCCCATCTGGTTGTTGATTGTAATTGATTCAGGAAATTTTAAAACCCGTTCCATCATTTTACAATCTATCATTTTACTATTCACCATGATGGCCATTTTCCTGCCGTGGCAGATTTATACATTCAAAGTATTTCCTGTTGAGGCGAATTTTGAAGCAAGCTTTAATATTAAACATATTACTGAGGTGCTTGAGGGTCAAACCGGCCCCTGCTATTATTATCTTGATAAAATAAGAATCAATTATGGTGAACTGATTTATCTGCCATTGCTTTGGTTTCTTTGGAAGACAATGAAAGACAAAAAAAACTATAAACGAATCGCAATATCTATTTGGTTCCTGATTCCTTTTTTTTTCTTCTCATTCGCAAAAACAAAAATGCAGGGATATATTCTCTTTACATCACCGGCATTATTTATCATGTCTTCCGAATTTTGGTATATGCTCGCTGATTCCAAAAAGCAACTCAGCTCAAAATGGATTTTCAATTTGATTTTAATATTGCTGATTGCATTACCCGTCAGATATTCCATCGAACGAATTAAGCCTTTTGAAAAAACCGACAGGAATCCACAATGGGTATCGGATCTGAAAAAACTAAATGAAAAAAAATATTTGAAAGGTGTATTATTTAATTATCCAAAACCAATCGAAGCAATGTTTTATACTAATCTTACCGTTTATCCTGACTTACCTGACAATGTATTGGTGGATAAATTACAGCAAGCAGGATACTACATTCTTCTTAATGACAATCCCAATGCACCTAAAGATATTTCTACCCTCAAATGTTCTGAACATCTGCACTTAAGTGTGCCGAATTGATCCATGAAAAAAATTTCAATTTTATTTTTTTTTAACCTGTGTATAGTAAAAACTATTTTTTCACAATACAATAATTGTTATTTAGATCATGTGAGAATGTCGGGCAATGAAATTCCTCCCTGCAGTTATGAGTATACCCGGGAATTTGAAGATGACTTTGATGCCGATTCACTGGATTTAACTAAATGGAAATTGCAGGATTTTGGCCAGGGAGAAACAAACGGATCCGATAAAGAAGGATATTACTCGTTGGATAATATTTCCCTGTTAAAAGAATCCGGAATTTCTTTCTGTCGTGTCACAGCAAAAAAAGAAACTGTTATCAGGCGAGCTGTGTCATGGAAGCCGGATAATGAAATTCTCGAAGACGGTCTTCCCAATCGAAGAACCTTCTATTATACTTCATCCAACATTTGGTCACAAGATGAATACTTATACGGCAAATACGAAATGCGATGCCGAATGCCTGGTGGCAAAGGATTTTGGCCCGCGTTCTGGATGTTTGGCGGTTCTCCTTGGAATGAAATCGATGTGTTTGATAATTATGGGGGAATAACAAAGTTGGAAACCAGCATTGGATATGGCGAGAAGCCTCACCACAATGGTTGTCCACAGGAATATTCGAATTTTGATTTTTCAACCTGGCATACTTTCACGTGCTTTTTTACTCCGGCTAAAATCGGATGGTTCATTGATCATACCCTCGTAAGAGTAAGTAATCGGTATTACTTCAATACTGATCCGGAGCCCATTTCCTGTGAGAGCGCAGGTGCGAATGGAAATTATTATGAACTACAGGCATATCCCCGAGGAAAAATGCATATTGTTTTTGGTCTGCAAATAGGTTCGGGCAATGGGCCCTGTGAAGCACCGGATGGTCAAACACAATTTCCTGCTGCATTTGATATTGACTACATAAAATTTTTCCGCCAGGAAGCCCGATCTTCATTTTGCGATGATGTTTCTATTTCATTGTTTCCAAATCCAACATCGGGTTTATTCGAGATAAAATTTGACAATAACGATAGTTCCTGTAAAGCAATTTTTGTTTCTGACATGATTGGCAAATCGGTTTGGCAAAAAATAAATACAACAGAATCCTCCTTTACGATTGATCTTTCTCATTACCCCAGCGGCGTATACATCATTAAAATAATGTTTAAAGACTGCGTAGTAGTGAAAAATCTGGTTTATTTTTAATTCCATGTTTGTCAATAAGAACCGACGGCTGAAATAATTTTTTTCTTTCCCAATGTTTTTTATCTTTGATTATTCCCGTCACCCCGTCCAACACTAAAACCTTATGAAACCCGCACCGGTCATAGCAATTATAGGAGGAGGTTATTGTGGCACTTTTACACTGATCCAGCTTTTACGACAGGCAACTAAACCGGTTCACATCATCCTGATCAATAAAAAGTACCCGCTTGCAAAAGGAGTGGCATACGGCACCAGCGAAGAGAAACATTTGCTCAATGTGGCTGCCGGTAAGATGAGCGCAATCCCGGATGACACGGAGCATTTTGTGCGCTGGGTGAAAAGTAAAAAATCACTGAAGAAATATGTGAACGATGATTTGCCGCTGTCTTATTTGCCACGCAATGTATACGGAAATTATTTACAATCGATTTTTGAAGACACCGTAAAACGAAAAGCCGCTTTCGTTCAACACACCGTTTTACAGGACGAAGCAAAAGATATCATTCCGCAGGTGAATAAATATAAAATCATGCTGCATGCAAACAAAGCCGTGACGGCCGATAAAGTAGTGCTTGCAACAGGAAATTTTCCGCCGGCACAACTTCCGATCAAGGACGAAAATTTTTATACAAGTGAGAAATATTTTGGTAATCCGTGGAATACTTCAACAACGGAAAACATTCCTGCCGGAGAAACAGTACTCATCGTCGGAACGGGGCTAACCATGCTTGATACTGCATTAAGCATTGCCGGAAAAAATTTCAAAGGAAAAATAATCGCACTGTCGAGAAACGGTTTACTTCCGTTATATCACAAACGAAGAAAGCCATACCCGCAGTTGCTCGATGACCTGAAACCTCCTTACCGGCTCGATGATTTGTATGAAATTTATTTTAAGCACATCCAAATATTGCGTGCCGAAGGAAATCCGGCGGAAGCATTGATGGACGCCATCCGTCCGAAAATTCAGGAGATCTGGATGAGTTTTTCACGGGCGGAGAAAGTCCAGTTCATGGAACACGTGAAACCATACTGGAATGTTACCCGACATCGCGCATCGCGACAGGTTCATGATTCGATTACGAAACTGATCAAAAAAAATACGCTTTCTGTTATCGCCGGACGACTCATTTCCATTACTGAAACAGACACTTCCATTGAAGTGACTTTCCGTGAAAAGAAAACGCTGAAGAATAGGACTATTCATGTGAATCGCGTCATCAACTGCACAGGACCGGAAACAGACATCTCCAAAATAAATGATGCGCTGATCAAAAATCTTTTGCAGCGCGGGTTCATTTGTCAGGATGAATTGAAACTCGGAATGAATGCATTGCCTTGCGGAACCATCATTCAGCGCGACAATAGTCTGTCGTCTTTTATGTTCACAATCGGTACCAACCTGAAAGGTATTCTTTGGGAAAGCACGGCAATTCCTGAATTGCGCTCACAGGTAAAAGAACTTGCCGCCGAATTGCTGAGACAGTTGTCCGTTCCGAAATCATCACAAAGAAAAATCAGGATATAATATTTTTGGTTGCGGGTTCGTGATGTAAAAAAATTGCGTCATGCTGGAAGCAACTTGTTTATTCGTAGTTTATCTTTTTCCAAATCACACGGATGATGAATTGAAAGAACCAATCTTTTCACGAACAGGATTCTTCGGGAATGACTTTGAAGTTAGTGCCGTATTTATTCGGAAAAATTATTCTCCTGTCACCATCACTTTTTTAACGGACGATTCTCCGTCTTTCTCAAGCACGATAAAATAAATTCCTTCTTCCATCTCTTTTTCCATCGCGTACTGATGTTCTCCCGCACGCATTTCCGCATTCACGATTGTTTTCACTTCTCTTCCCAGGGCGTCCGTAATTTTCAGGATTACTTTTTTATTTTTTTCCAATCCGAATGAGATGAAAAATTTACCCGCTGCAGGATTCGGAAATACATTGTATGATTCTGTTGAAGAGATGATCTCAGAAGTACCTGCAATAACACCACTGAGATTGATATCATCGATGTAAATGTTGTTTCCTCTGCCACTGGTGTTCCTGAATTTGAATCGCACATCCGGTTGATTGTGATATGCAATGATGCTGACCTGTTCCTTTCTCCATTGTGATGTGTCCGTAGGAATAAAATAAGCATTCGTATCGCTCGTTGTCATTAAGCCGACTCCTGATTTGATGTACCTCGGCGTCCATGTTTCGCCGCAGTTGGTGCTCACATAAATCTGCAACACATCTTTACGGTAAGAATTGCGTTGCGCATAAGCAAGTTTAAAATCCAATGCCAACGCCGTCGCTCCCGAAAGATTAAAAGCCGGTGTGATGTACTCATCTATTTGTCCGTTTGCATTGCCGGAAAAATTATTGATCATGATGCAGGATGTTCCGGTGCGGCCAACAGTGGTATCACGTCTCCACGTATTTCCTCCATCGGGATTCATGATATAACCATCCGTTCCCGGAAAAGTTCCCGCCACTTCAAAACTTTCAAAATAAGGTGCGAGTTCAGTCGGCGGACCGTTCACCCGGATGAAAGATGTTTTTAAAACTGAATCAGCACCAACTGAATTAGATATTCTGAGCGATGCATCGTACGTACCCATGAGACCATAATAAACAACCGGTGCAGAGTCAGTGGATGTTGCCGGAACGCCGCCCTGAAAATTCCATTCCCATGATGTCGGTTGTGATTTCCACGAAAAATCATTGTAGTGAACTGAATCGCCAACGCAAACCTCATGATGAATCGCATTGAAATCCGCAACAGGACTGCAGGATGGAATTGCGGCAAGACTATCTGTCCCGGTTGCGATAAGATTGGAATTGCTCCACAGACTATCACGATAATCAATAGAATCGGTGAGCGTTGCAACCATTCTTATCTTCTGACCTTCTGTAAACATCTTACAGCAATACGAATAGTCCATGTAGTTCTGAACATTATCAACCGCGCTTCCGCATGAGGCACCACTTAAATTACAGGTTGTCCATCCCTTTGTAGTCGGTGTATCAAAAACAAGATCATCACCACATGACACACCCGGATTATCCGTATCTCCCCATGTATGCCGCAGATTCAGGTAGTGACCTATTTCATGTGTGAGTGCGCGCGACCGTGTCAGGGTTCCCTGGCCGATGCTGCCGAGATAGGTCATCAGCATAATCACGCCATCAGCACCGGCAGGCGCTGTGCCGGGATAATACGCGTACGCCGCGGCACCCGAAATGGCTAATGATGAAACCACCCAAACATTCAGGTATTTTTCTTTCGGCCATGGATTCAATTTGGATTGATCATCAGCCGAGTAAGTAAGCATGGATGGAATGCGATCAATTCCGTTGGTGCAATTACCATTCGGATCAATCGTAGCTAAACGAAATTCAATTTCGCAATCAGCGGCAATGGGTTTAAAGACAGGAAGAATATCAGCGGTATCATAACTCATCTTCCGATAGTCATCATTCAGGATCCGAACCTGATCCACTACCTGCGCATCAGAAACATTTTCAGGTCCGTAATTATGAATGATATGAAATACAGTGGGAATGATGTATACCACCCCGGACGTGTCAATATGATTTCCGGACCGTACCCGTGCCGTATGCTGTTGCGTATGACGCTCAAGTTCACCCTGCGTTTGTAAAATTTCAGGATGATCTTTTACTCGCTGCTTATAAATCTCTGTTGTGTAGCAATGCTTTTCATCCTGCGCATGCAGCAGATTGGAATACAGAAAGGCAGCAGTGGCAACTATCAAAAATATTTTTTTCACAAGTTCAGTTTAGTGTTCAGGAATCCGGAAAAATTATTCGATCACGAGTTTCTTAACCGTTGAAATATCTCCGGCTTTCAGGCGGACCAGGTAAATTCCCTTGCTGAACTGACTTGCATCTACATTGTATTCGTGATTTCCACCGTTGAGTTGATCTTTCATCACTGTTTTAATTTCTCTTCCGAGTAAATCCGAGATCGTGATTTCAGCTTTGCCGGGTTCCATTGTTTCAAATGAGATGTTGAAAGCATCATTGGCAGGATTCGGATAGACATCAAAATTCAAAGAGGCAATTTTGATTTCCTCAACTCCGATTGTACAATTGGCAGCGAGATTGATATCATCAATGTACAGGTTGTTGTCGCCTCCGCTGGTGAATTCAAATTTAACACGTGCATCCGAATGACCATTTAAACCGGTAATATTACCGAGGGTAATCAACGCCCACTGACTTTGTGAAGTCGGAATAAAACCCGAGTTTACAGTCGGCACTGTTGCAAGCTGCGCACCCTGAATCTGCCTCCTATAATTACCCCAGGACTTTCCGCAATTCGTAGAAATATAAATTTTAAGAACATCCGTTTTGGTGATATCCTTTTGGGCATAGGCCATTCTAAATGTAAGTGTGGCACCGGTGCATCCGGTCATATCAACACCGGGAGTTATCCAGCTATCAACAAAACCTGCCTGGCTCTGGTTATAGTTCAGAATTCTTACGCAGGATGTTCCCGAATAACCCGCATTTGTAAATCGCTGCCATGTATTGCCTGCATCGTTAATAATGTATCCGTTTCCGGGGAATGTTCCGGCGGTCTCAAAATCATCAAAGTAATTTGGAACGGGATTGGTCGGAGAAGCAACACTAATGATACTATTCTTGGTAATAGAATTAGACCCTCCGGCATTAGTAACAGCTAATGTAGCATTTTGCGGTCCGGGTGTAGTATAACTCACATACGGATTTTGCAATGTTGAAGTTCCCGGTGTGCCGTTCGGAAATGTCCATAAATAAGTCATCGTATCAGAATTATAACTGGTGGAAATATACTGACATGAATCACCGCTACAGATATGATCCTGCTTCGGATAGAAGTCAGCAATCGGTGCGCACGTTGGCGGAGTTGATCCGTCGGTTCCGGTTGCAATCAGGTTCGACATCGACCATAAATTATTCCGGCCTTCAATGTTTGAATTAAGAGCCGCTATCATTCTCGCCTTCTGACCATAGGTAAACATACAATCACAATACGAATAGTCCATGTAGTTTTGATAGTTTTCATGAATACCCGCATTGCAAATATCGATCGGAACAGAAGGGTAATTCGGGCAATGATCCCATCCTTTGGTAATCGGGGTATCACTCACAAAATCATCACCGCAAACAGATCCGGCCGTATTGTTATTTCCCCATGGATGACTAAGATGAAAACAATGACCGATTTCGTGCGTTAATGTCCGCGAATTGTTTACATTACTTGTCCCAATACTTCCCACATAATTCGCCAACGCGATAACGCCATCAACGGAACCGTAAGGTGGTGGGTTAATAGGAGGAACAGAGCCCGGCTGATATGCATAAGCAGCAGCGGAGGCATGCGAAGCACCAAATTGAGCGACAGTCCAGATATTCAAATATTTATTCGGAGGCCATGGATTAAATTTGGCCTGGTCGTCACCGATGTGTGTGTGAAAAGAAACAATACGTTCGATGCCATTCGTGCAATTGCCAAGCGAGTCTATAGTGGCAAGACGAAACTCAACCCCAATATCAGCCGCCAATGAAATGAAGTCACTGATAATGTTTGCCGTATCGGCATTTAATTTTCTGTAATCGCGGTTCAAAATCCTTACGGCATCTCTCACTTGTGCATCGCTGATATTCTCAGGACCATATTCATGGATAATGTGAAAGACTATCGGAATGATGTATACAACAGAACTGGTTCCGTTCGGGTTGGTCCTGCGATAGGCAGGATTATTTTGTTGAATGAAGTTCTTGGTAAATTCTTCAAGCTGCTGCTCTTTCACAAGAAGTTCAGGATGCTGACGGATGGTTTCATGATAGACTTCATCCGTAAAACAACGTTTGCGCTGAGCATGCAAAGCAAAAACATTGACAAGGAGAACGGAAAGAATTATAGCGTAGACTTTTTTCATCACGATAAGGCGTTTATTTAGTGTGTTTAAGAAAGTAAATATATTAGTAATTTTTGTAAAAACCATGAACTAATTTGAGAGCGTAGAATGTTGACAATCCCCTGACAATTACCCGATCGCCTGCTTCAAATCATCAATCAGATCGTCGATGTCTTCAACACCCACACTTAGACGCAGCAATGAATCGACCACTCCTGCCTTTTCCCGAATCTCTTTTGGAATAGATGCGTGCGTCATGGAAGCGGGATGACCGATCAAGGACTCCACACCTCCTAGCGATTCCGCCAGTGAAAATACTTTTGTGCGTGAAGCCATTTTAAAAGCTTCTTCCATCGAATTACCTTTCAATGTAAATGAAATCATTCCTCCGAAATCTCTCATCTGCTTTTTAGCAAGAGCGTGATTCGGATGATCAGGAAATCCCGGCCAGTGTACTTTGTCAACTTTCGGATGCGATTTCAGAAACATAGCAATGGCTTTACCGTTGGTGCAATGACGCTCCATGCGAAGATGCAGTGTTTTAATTCCGCGTAGCACAAGAAAACTATCCATCGGTCCGGGAACAGCGCCGCAGGAATTGGCAATGAAAGCAAGTTGTTCCTGTATTGAATCATCGTTCGTACAGGTCGCGCCCATAATGAGATCAGAATGTCCGCTGATGTATTTGGTAACAGAATGCATCACGATGTTCGCACCAAGGTCGAGTGGAGTTTGCAAAAACGGAGATGCAAATGTGTTATCGACAACAAGAATGAGATTATGTTTTTTAGAAATCTCAGCACATGCACCGATGTCAATAATTTTCATCATCGGGTTCGTCGGCGTTTCCACCCAGAGCATTTTTGTTTTTGCGTTCACTAATTTATTCAAGGCGCTTATATCATTCATGTCAACAAAGTGAAACACGATACCGAAATGCGCAAACACTTTGGTGAACATGCGGTATGATCCGCCGTATAAATCATCTGTCGCGATTACTTCATCGCCGGGACGCAATAATTTGATGATGGCATCCGTCGCTCCCATTCCACTGCTGAAACACAAACCGTGTTTTGCATTTTCGAGCGAAGCAATACATTTCTCCAAAGCGATACGTGTCGGATTTTTTCCGCGGGCGTATGCATACCCTTTATTTTTTCCCGGACTTTCCTGCACATAAGTAGAGGTCTGATAAATGGGAGTCATAATGGCTCCCGTTGTTGGATCCGGTTCCTGTCCGGCATGAATGGCTTTGGTAGCGAATTTCATCTTTAACTTTTTGAGTGGACAAATGTATATGAATTCAGCAAAGAACAAACGTTAAAGTATGACGTAACGGGAGCATGAAAAGACGGACGGTTTTAGAAATATTGTTTAGATAAGCCATCAACAACCCGAATCATCTAATTCCTACATTTGCATCCATGCAATTCAAACAAGTAGTCGGACAGCAAACTG
The DNA here is from genome assembly GCA_043783155.1 of Bacteroidota bacterium. Taxonomy (GTDB): domain Bacteria; phylum Bacteroidota; class Bacteroidia; order AKYH767-A; family 2013-40CM-41-45; genus JAPLDA01. Next base: position 40,076 of record JAYVZS010000065.1, read on the forward strand.
TTAAGCAGCGACTGATCAATGCGGTGAAAGAAAACCGTGTGAGTCATGCGCAGCTTTTTTTAGGACCGGAAGGTTCCGGAAATCTTGCCATGGCCATTGCATTTACGCAATACCTCGTTTGTGAAAAACCATCAGAAACAGATTCATGCGGAGTTTGCCCGGCTTGTATTAAAATGAATAAGCTCGTTCATCCGGATGTTACATTCTCGTATCCTGTAGCGACAAAAGAAAAAATTTCCAAACCCAAAAGTGTTGACTTCGTTGAAGACTGGCGCAAAGCCGTGATTGCAAATCCTTACCAGAATTTTAACGACTGGGTGGAATCACTTGAAATTGAAAACAAGCAGGGAATTATTTCGGTGGAAGAAAGCGCTGATATCCTCCGGAGGTTAAGTTTGAAAAGTGTTGAATCAGGGTATCGGATTGTCATCATCTGGTTGCCTGAAAAACTTCACCCGTCAGCAGCAAATAAATTGCTGAAGGTGATTGAAGAGCCGCCCGACAAAACTATTTTTCTGTTGGTGGCGCAAAACCAGGAACAGATGATCAGCACAATAACGTCGCGCACTCAACTCATCAAGATTAACAAACTGAGTGATGATGATATTCTCGATGTGTTGGTGAATAGACATGAACTTCAACATGAAGCGGCGAAAAAAATTGTGCATCGCGCCGATGGAAATTACCGTGAAGCATTGTTGTTGTTGAACAATGATCCGGAAGAAGAAGACGATGCAAAACGTTTCCTGGACTGGATGCGGTTTTGTCTGAAGTTTAACCTGCCTGGCATTATAGAATTTTCAGAATCGATGGCGAAAACCGGTCGTGAAAAACAAAAAATGTTTTTACAGACAGCGCTTCACATTGCCCGCGAATGTTTGGTGATCAACTACGCCGATTCATCCATGATTCGAATGGAAGGAAAAGAACTCGAAGACTTTAAACGCTTTGCTCCTTTTGTCAATAAAAATAACGCCGACCAATTTGTAGAAGAACTGAATAAAGCGCACTTCCATCTCGAACGCAACGCCAACACGAAAATCATTTTTACTGATTTATCACTTACAATGAATCGGTTGTTGCAGGTGAAGTGAGAGTCTTGTTAGATAATTATCTTGCTATGAAAAAACGTTCATGCATTTTTTTTTCATTCGTATCTTTTATCTTTTTGCAATCAGTTGCTTTACTTTCTTTTTCTCAGCAAGTAATCCAATATCCTATTATCATTCAGGGGTCGGTCAGAGACAAAGTACTTAAAACGATTGTTCCATATCCATCAATTGTACTTTTTCAAAATGGTAAAATGATAACCGGAGAGGCGGGTGATTCGAGTGGGAATTTTAAATTGAACTTGAAGGAAAGCGATATAACTGATACCTTATTTGATATTAAGGTAACACGCATTGGCTATTTTCCAAACAAACTTTCCAAAATAAATTTTCGGGAATTATTATCTTCTAAAATATTTTCAATTGAGATAGTAAAAGATACCTTCTCATATCATAATATGGCGCCACCGGATTATCTGCCACCGATTTACATACACAAAAAAGATTCCTTTAAATGAAAGGCCATTTGTGTTTGATGCAACCGATCATCTCCTTTTGCCTTATTCAAAAACAATCAGACTCATTGAGAAATGCGACCCTGTTGATACGAATTTCATGAAACCGCTTGCAAACCAATCAAAAAATCTCTTTTCAAAAGTTGCTCTTTCGGACAACTTGTATTATCTTTGTATCGTGAGTGAATCAAAGAAGCATCGCACAATCATTGTTTACAAAAACTACTTTGAAGAATTCTTCCTGAAACAAAAACAGAAAGTTAAAGATAAAATCCTCTGGACTTTTAACCTCATTGAAGAATTACCCAGGGTACCTGAACAGTATCTTAAACATATTGAAGGGATTAATGGACTATATGAAATAAGGATACAACAAGCAAGCGACATCTTCAGGATACTTTGTTTCTTTGACGAAGGTAATTTGATTGCGCTTGCAAACGCATTTCATAAGAAGACGCAGAAAACACAACGGCAGGAAATCGAAAAAGCAATTTTAATTAAGGAGGAATAGTATGGCAGGAAAAAAAAATAAAACCCGTACTCTTGATCAATTCAAAGACGAACATTACGGCAAGAAAGGGACTAAAAAGCGTGACCAATTTGAAAAAGGTTACCAGGAGTTTAAGCTCGGTGCACTCATACACGATGCCCGTCTTGAACAAGGTTTGACGCAGGAAGAACTTGCAGAAAAATGCGGGACAAACAAAGCATATATTTCTAAAGTGGAGAACAACATTAAAGATGTTCGGGTTTCTACTTTACGAAGAATCATTGAAGTTGGACTTGGAGGACATCTCCAACTTTCAATCAGATTGTAATATGGGTTAAGTAATGATGAATTTCTATCTTTGTCAATTAGCTTTTCCAAATCACCAAATCACCAAATCACCAAATCACCAAATCACCAATTCACCAATTCACCAATTCACCAAATCACTAATTCGCCAATTCAACCATGGGTTGCAGTTCATGTAGTACAGATAAAGACGGAAAGCCGGGCGGATGCCGCAGTAACGGGACGTGTGGAACGGGAAGCTGTAACAAGCTGAATGTTTTCAACTGGCTCACGGATATGACACTTCCGATGGGACAGGCACCATACGATTTAGTGGAAGTCCGTTTCAAAGGAAGCCGCAAAGAATTTTTCCGCAACAAAGAAAATATTCCCCTTAAAACAGGCGATGCGGTCGCCGTTGAAGCCATGCCCGGCCATGATGTCGGTGTTGTTTCATTAGCCGGTGAACTGGTTCGTTTTCAACTGAAGAAAAGAGGACTGACGGAAAATTCTGAGCAGATCAAAACACTCTATCGCAAAGCGAAACAAAATGAACTGGAGAAATGGTATGAGGTTAAAGAACTCGAACCTTCCACCCTTAGCCGCACACGCACCATCATACAAAGTCTGAAACTTAGCATGAAGTTAAGTGATGTTGAATTCCAGGGCGACGGAAAAAAAGCCACGTTTTATTACACTGCCGACGACCGGGTTGATTTTCGTGAACTGATAAAAAAATTAGCTGATGAATTTCATGTCCGCGTAGAAATGCGACAGATCGGAATGCGACAGGAAGCAAGCCGTCTCGGTGGAATCGGTTCTTGCGGAAGAGAGTTGTGTTGTTCTACCTGGCTCACCGATTTTAAAACTGTTTCAACAAGTGCAGCGCGGTACCAGAATCTTGCATTGAATCCGGCGAAGCTTGCAGGGCAATGCGGAAAATTAAAATGCTGTCTCAACTATGAACTCGACAGTTACATGGATACGCTGAAAGATTTTCCGAATACGAACGTCGTCATTGAAACGGAAAAAGGAAGAGCATCTCACCGCAAGACAGACATTTTTAAACGGATGATGTGGTTCGCCTACGATAACTATGAAAGCAGGGAGCGGAAAGAACCGGGAGAAGGCAGTGGCGAAGGCGGCAACTGGGTGGCGTTGCCGGTTGACCGTGTGAAAGAAATTATTTCACTCAACAAACAACAAATCAAACCGGTCGACTTAAAAGATTTTGAAGAAGAAGAGGAAATAGAATACACTCCGGATTTTGAAAATGTAGTCGGGCAGGATCGCATTGACCGGATGGACAAGAAAGGAAAGAAGAGAAAGAAGAAGAAAAAGAAAAGCGGTCAACCAGGTGATCCGGCGCAAGCAACGGCTCAACCGCAGCAACCTGCCAATCCCAATCAAGAAAATAAACCGCAGGGACAACAACGAAATCCTCAGCAGCAAAACAGACCGCAACAGCAAGGGGGACAACAGCAACAGCGAAATCCGAATCAACAGAATAAGCCGCAAGGACAACAACAAAGAAATCCTCAGCAGCAAAACAAGCCGCCACAGCAGCAGCAGGGACAGCCGCCGAAAAATCCTCAGCAGCAAAACAAACCTCAGCAACAACCCGGACAAAATCCGAATCAACAAAACCGGAATCGTCCGCAGCGTCAACAACCGCCAAGGAATAATCCGACACCACCATCAGAAAATAAAACAGAATAATTTCTTAGCGGGCCTTAGTATTCTCAGTGTCTCCGTAGTTAAAAATTTACTACTAAGACACTAAGAACACCGAGAAACACTAAGCGAATTCTCAGAGATATTGAAAACACTCCGCAACATTTCGTTTTTATCACTGCTTGCATTCCTTTCTTCATGCGACCGTAGCGTTGTGTTTGAAGAAAATGTCAAGTTTCCCGAAAATCGTTGGGAGATGAATAACATCATCAAGCTCGATGCTGAAATCAAAGACACCGTTGCGCTTCACAATGTTTACATCAACATTCGCAATGCGGGAGGTTATCAATTCAGCAATTTATATTTGTTTCTTTCCACGCGTACACCGAAAGGCATTGAAGCACGCGACACCGTTGAGTTAACACTTGCAGACGATCATGGAAAATGGCTGGGCGATGGTTCCGGCGACATCTGGGACAACCGCATTTTACTCAAAAGAAATTTTCGTTTTCCGGAAGCCGGCTCTTATCATTTCGAATTACAGCAGGCCATGCGTGTGAATCCTCTTCCACAAATTATGGATGCAGGAATGCGAATAGAGAAATCAAAATAAAATTATTTTGTGATACATTTTTATCCAGTCCCATATTCCAACTTCTAATTTCTAACTTCCGGCCTCGCCTCCGGACATTTAACTTTCCTCTAACACCATTCTTTGTTCCTGAAACAGAAATATTATCCTATTTTCGTCTCCCTAATTTGAATTCAACCCAAATACAAGATCACATGAAAAAAACAATAATGCTTATGACTGCTTCACTTATACTATTGTGCAGCACATTCGCGGGAACCAACAACGAAGAAAAAATTCTTCCGTACCCGATTCACCAGAAAAAACTTGCCAACGGAGTGAACGTTGTCACGGTTCCTTATGACAGCCCGGGACTTGCGGCGTTTTACGTTGTTATCCGTGCCGGCTCCCGTGATGAAATTGAAGCAGGTCATACCGGTTTCGCACATTTCTTTGAACACATGATGTTTCGCGGTACCGAAAAATATCCAAAAGAAAAATACAGCGAAGTATTGAAGAGTACGGGCGCCTCTGCGAACGCCAATACAAGCGAGGACCGCACATTGTATCACATGACAGGGAGTGCCGACAAGCTTGAAACGATGTTTGAGATGGAGTCTGACCGTTTTCAAAACCTCAAATATTCAGTGCAGGATTTCAAGACTGAAGCCGGCGCTGTAAAAGGAGAGTACACAAAAAATTCAGCAAGCCCTTACAATCAGCTGGACGAAAAAGTTTCGGAGACTGCTTTCAAGACACACACATACGCGCACACCACGATGGGTTATTTCAAAGACATTGTTGACATGCCGAATCAATATGATTACTCCATCGAATTCTTCAAGCGTTTTTATCGCCCTGAATATGCAACCATTATTGTTGTGGGTGATGTAACTCCGGAACGCGTGGAAACATTGTCGGAAAAATATTTTGGTAAATGGCAGCATGGAAATTATGTTTCTCATATTCCTCAAGAGCCGGTTCAGACTGAAACGCGTTACACACATATACAGAAATCCGGCTTCCCCCCTTACCTCAACCTCAATTACAAAGGACCTTCTTTTGATGACAAGTCGATGGACATGCCTGCGCTGGATGTACTCTCTTCTATTTTATTTTCAGAAAAAAGTGATTTGTATAAAAAGCTCGTGCTTGCTGAACAAAAAGTTCGCAGCATCAATGGCGGTGCGAACGACACCCGTGATCCGAACCTCATCAGCATCGGCGCTTCATTGGTAAAAGCGGAAGACATGCAATATGTAAAAGATGAAATTACAAAAGTGCTTGCGGAAGCGAAAACAAAAAGACAGGATCCGCAGGTACTTGCTGATACTAAATCCCATTTGAAATACAGTTTCGCGATGAACATTGATAACCCGACTGTTATAGCCGAATCGTTGTCTCATTATACCTGGCTCACGGGAGATCCTGAATCGCTGAATCGTTTGTATGCATTGTATGATAAAGTTACTGTTGATGATCTGCTCAATGTAGCGAACAAATATTTTATCAACACAGGACTTACCGTTGCAACCATTTCTCCTTCAGCAGAAGTAGGTGTGAAATAAAATGATCATTCACAATTGCAGAAACTAAAAACCAAGAACTTAAAACTAAGAACCATCCTATGAAAACTAAACTATATTCAACACTTATTCTCCTTTTTATTGTCGGCTGCACAGCTAATAAACAGGAAGGGATTGAACTGAAATTGCCGAAGTCGAACAAGATTGTTATCAAGTTGATGTTCCGGAACGGCTCTATTTGTGATCCGAAAGGAAAAGAAGGACTAACCGGCTTAACAACTTCATTGATCGCTGAGGGCGGAACGAAAGAACTGACAAATTCCCAGATCACCGATAAAATATATCCGTGGGCCGCTTCTTATTCTGCTTCTTGTGATAAAGAAGTTTCCGTTTTTACATTCCAGGTCCCAAAAGTTTTTCTAAGCCAGTTTTATCCGATCATCAAAGGTCTGTTACTGACACCCTCATTTACACAGGAAGATTTTGACCGTGTGAAATCGAACCAGCAGAATTATGTTGACCAGGTGATCCGGGCTTCATCCGATGAAGAGTACAGCAAAAAAGAGCTGGAAGATTTTCTTTTCCGCGGAACAAATTACCAGCATCTAACGGCCGGAACAACGCAAGGATTGAAATCGGTAACCCTCGAAGATGTAAAATCACAGTACAAAAATTTCTTCACACGTAACAACATCACCATTGGCATTGCCGGAGATTATACGTCTGATTTTTTTTCAACGCTTAAATCAGACATGGGTGCTTTATCCGAAGTTCAGCCGGTGGTTCCTCAACCGGATAAAGCAAAAATGCCGGACGGACTGAACGTTGAAATTGTTTCCAAAGAAAATGCTCTCGGATCGGCCATCTTCGCCGGTTTCCCAATGGACATCACACGGTCGAACGACGACTTCGCTGCATTGATGGTAGCGAACTCATGGCTGGGCGAACACCGTAAATCATATTCCCGACTGTATCAGAAAATCCGTGAAGCGCGTTCGATGAATTACGGAGACTATACCTATATAGAATGGTATGAAAACGGCGGAGGTAACATGTTGCCGGTATCCGGAGTTCCTCGGTCATCCAATTATTTCAGCACCTGGATACGCCCCGTTCAAACAGCCAAAGGATTGAAAGGACAATACCCTGAGCTGAACGATATCAACATCGGTCATGCTCATTTCGCGTTACGCATGGTCTTGAATGAAATGGATGCACTCATTCAAAATGGAATGACACAGGATGCGTTTAACCTTACCCGTGATTTCCTCCGCAGTTATATGAAGCTCTACATCCAAAGCCCGGAACGACAATTGGGATTTCTGATGGATTCACATTTCTACGGAAGAAAAGATTACATCATGGAAATGGATAAGCTTCTCGCGAAACTTACAGTAGCGGATGTGAATACTGCCATTAAAAAATACTGGCAAACCAAGAACATGGACATCGTCATCATCACCGATAAAACGGAAGCCGAACCGCTTGCAAAAAGTTTAAGAGAGAACGCTCCGTCGCCGATGTCTTATTCCAACACATTGAAGTCGGCGTTGTCGAAAGATATTCTTGAGGAAGATAAAACGGTTGAGAAATATCCCATGCCCGTAAAGAATGTAAAAGTTGTCAATTCTGATGATACCTTCCGGTCCACTTACAATTCGAAAGACAGTAAAGGCACACTTAGCCAGAAGAATTGAGAATAAAATATCGAACCGTTCGGTTGGTCTTACTTTCATTGAATAAAAGTTGAAACACCATGGTCAACCCTTGGTAAGTAAAGTCTTATTTGACTTCCTTTTTATTTAATGGTTTTACATAGAATGCATCCCCGTGCTCCATTTTATATTTATTGATCAGACTATATAAGTCTTTATAACTCGTTTTCTCTTCTTCAATTTGCCGGATAAATTCTACGCAGCCGGGAAAGTATTTCTTTAAGCCATCAACAAAATCAACTTTACTTAAATGAGCGACAAATTCATCGCCTTTAAAAATATAATATCCCAGCCCCTCAAATCCCATAAACTTCCTGAACTCCCCGTCGTCATTAACCCCTGTTGCAAAGTAGACCACGAGAAGTTTATAGGCAGTGTCTTTTATGCAGAGCTGCATGTACGTGTATTTATTCGGCTTCTTCTCCGGCCAAAAAGGATGAGCTTCATAAATTTTATTATAGTGATGGTGCTTATTCAGATTTAATAAAGCCCAACTCCGGCTATCAGTTTGCTTAAAGGCAGCCACATCATTATTAGACATGGATTGTCTGCGGCCATTAATGGGTGTATAAAAAACACGACCCCATTCATCCCAAATATCCGGTTCACAATAAATCGTATCGTGTTTAAAAGTAATCAGGTAAAAATTATCTTCTGTGTTATAGAAACTCTGCTTATTTATTTTCTCCGTTGGATTTTGGCCTGACTTCAGTTCCTGCTCATAATATTTTTGTGAATACGGAGTAATTGCTCCCGACCATACATCGATTAAACCACCAAGAATTGTCGGGATATCTACAATGGCCAGAGGATGTAATCTTTTCTTCAATTGAAACGTTTTCCTTTTATACCCTTCCTTAATAAGTGTCACTTGTTTTTTTGAAATCGAACGTTTCATTTCGAGTGTTAGAGGGGTCTCCCCTACATATTTTCCATTGATTTCCACTTTTGCATTTTGAGGGAGAGACGCGATGTGTATCGTGTCATGAGAACCTGAGTAAAAAGTTGCACAGCCGGGAAGGAGTATTGTCAGGAAAATAATGGTTACGCGGAAAACTCTGTCTTTCATTGGTTGTTACATTAGGTTTAGCAAAATAAGGGAAATAATCTAAAATTTTATGTAAAGAGATTCCATCAAGGAAAAAAAGCGGGAGAATAAAATGAAAGAGATGCGGGGTGGGAAAAACGGGGCGATATTTCGTAAGCAGACGTTGGAAATAGAAAATTACAGAGAATAAAATTACAGACTATAAGGCTCTATGGTTTACCGATAGAGCTTTTATTGGATCGTCAGTAACCCCGTAAACTTCACTTTGTTCTCAAGGAACAACTGAAATGTATACGTTCCGCTTTTCAGTTTTCCTTTTGATAGTTCAATAGCGTTGCTCCTGATGTTGTTGATCACCTTCACTTTTTTGCCAAGTTTGTCGAGCAGTACAAAATCAAATTCGTCGTTGCAATCGTTTTGAAAATAAAGAATGCTTTTATCTTTTATTGGATTCGGTTTCAGCACGTATCCTTTATCACCAAAATCAGTGAACCGAATTTTGATGTAATCGGAAGTGCCCAGGTTCGTTAGATCAAGCTGGTAAAAATTGTCAGCGTTTTTTACCGGTGAGATATCCGTAAAAGAATAGGTTTCATCCGTTGCGCTGTTGCCACAAACTCCTGTCAGTTGCCCGATCTCGGTAAAATCGCGGTCATTTGTTGAACGTAAAATCCGAACTCCATCACAACGGTTACCGGCACGAATAACAAATGTAAGTTGGATCACTTTTCCTGTCTGAATGCCGTCGAAATGAGCCAACGACTGACGATCCTGTGCATTTACCGAAACGACTGAAGAAAACAAAAATAAAAAAGAGGCAAACAACTTGTTTAGCATGGTAGGTAAAGGTAAAAAAATATTGTTGACTACTTCACGTTTTAAGGTCTGGAAACGAAATTCATCCTCTCAGAATTTTATTACTTTTACCTCCCAATCAGAAATATCCCGCAACATTTTTATGGGTACTAAGAAAGACCATTCGCGCTACAAAAAATACCTCCTTGTTTTCTGGTTGATTGTGCTGCTGCCGTTTTTAGGAATCACCCTCTTTCTCTTCCTCGTTTCAAACGGCACCTTCGGTGAATTGCCTACGTTCGAAGAACTGGAAAATCCCAAAAGCAATCTTGCTTCTGAAATTATTTCGAGCGATCATGTCGTGCTCGGAAAATATTATGTACAGAACCGCACCAATGTTCATTACAATGAACTGTCGCCGAACCTGATCAATGCATTAAAAGCGACTGAGGACATTCGCTTCGAACAACACTCCGGTATTGATATCCGCGGACTGATGCGTGTACTTTTCAGAGCCGGCACAGCCGGTGGAGGAAGCACTCTCACCCAACAGCTGGCAAAAAATCTTTTTCATGACCGCCCTAACACAAAGATGGAGCGAATCATTCAGAAGATTCAAGAGTGGATAATCGCCGTCCGTCTTGAACGAAATTATACGAAGGAAGAAATTCTCGCCATGTACCTGAACACGGTTGAGTTCGGCAGCAATGCTTTCGGAATAAAATCGGCAGCAAGAACTTTTTTCAACCAGGTGCCAGGTACATTGAATGTACAGGAATCTGCTGTGCTTGTCGGTTTGCTGAAAGCACCTACACAATATAGCCCCGTGCGCAATCCGAAAAATTCTTTTGAACGCAGGAATACTGTACTCGGTCAGATGAGAAAATATAGTTTTCTTAGCGAGCATCAGTTTGATTCTCTGAAAGTAATTCCCATCAAACTTCATTATCAATCAGAAGATCACAACTACGGAATGGCTACTCATTTTCGTGAATCACTTCGCGGAGAAATGTTACAATGGTGCAAAGAACATAAAAAGGCCGACGGTCATCCGTATAATCTCTACACCGACGGGTTGAAAATATACACCACCATCGATTCACGGATGCAGCGTTACGCGGAAGAAGCCATGCGTGAACATCTCTCCGAATTACAGAAAGCTTTTTTTGTTCATTGGAAAGGAAAAGAGCCATGGGCCGAGCACAAAGAGATTATCGCCGACGCAATGAAAAAAAGCGAACGGTATATAGCGCTGAAGGATTCAGGCCTGAGTGCAAAAGAAATTGAAAAAAATTTCAACAGGAAAGTGAAGATGACTCTCTTTTCCTGGAGAGGAGATATTGACACAACCTTGTCGCCGCTCGACAGCATCAAGTATTACAAGATGATTCTCCAAAGCGGATTCATGTCGATGGAACCGCAAACCGGTTATGTACGCGCATGGGTGGGTGGATTGGATTACCGTTATTTTAAATATGATCACGTGAAAGAAGGAACACGGCAGGTAGGTTCAACCTTCAAAGCTTTTCTTTATACGCTTGCTATGCAGGAAGGATATTCTCCGTGTTATAAAATTCCGGATGTAGCTGTTACTATTCCAATGCCTCCGCCTCAACCGGCATGGTCACCTCAAAACGCTGATGGAGTGCCATCGGGTAAAATGATGACTTTGAAATACGGACTTGCGGAATCGGTTAACAATCTCTCTGCTTACCTGATGAAACAATTCGGTCCGCAAGCCATGATAGACATTGCACGCCGAATGGGAATCACCAGTCCGATTGATGTTGTCCCTTCCATTTGCCTTGGAACATGCGATGTATCGGTTTATGAAATGGTTGGTGCGTATTCAACATTTGTGAACAAAGGAGTCTGGACAGAACCCATTTATAAAACACGAATCGAAGATAAAAACGGAAATGTATTGCAGGAATTTGTTCCAAGAAAAGTGGAAGCAATCAGTGAGGAAACAGCTTACCTGATGATCAACCTTCTTGAAGGAGTCGTTCAGTTTGGTACCGGTGCAAGGTTGCGTGGACAATATAAATTTACCAATGCCATGGCCGGAAAAACAGGTACGACACAAAATCAAAGTGACGGCTGGTACATGGGACTTACACCGAATCTTGTTTCCGGGTGCTGGGTAGGATGTGAAGATCGTCTCGTTCATTTCCGTTCTCTTGAGCAGGGACAAGGCGCGCGAACAGCAATGCCGATCTGGGCGTTGTACATGAAAAAGATTTATGCCGATAAAACACTTAAAGTTTCAATGGGTGATTTCGAAAAACCGTCACAACCGATTTCAGTGGAGCTCGACTGTGATAAGTACAAACAGCCGGGAGAGGATGAAAAAAATTCTGAACACAATTTTTAATTTGCACGTGTTGCGATTATCGAATCAACCTCTGAACTAAGTAATCAATACCAATCAACTAGTTTAAACATGAATAAGGTTGTAAAAAATTCTGAAGAAGCCATTCGCGGTATACAGGATGGAATGACTCTGATGGTAGGAGGTTTCGGGCTATGTGGCATTCCGGAAAACTGCATCGCCGCACTTGTAAAATCAGGCGTGAAAAAATTAACATGTATTTCCAATAACGCAGGTGTTGATGACTTCGGCCTTGGGTTGCTGCTGCAACAACGGCAGATCAAAAAAATGATTTCATCGTACGTCGGTGAAAATGCAGAGTTTGAACGACAGATGTTAAGTGGTGAACTCGAAGTTGAATTAGTTCCGCAGGGAACTCTTGCCACCCGTTGTCTTGCTGCCGGTTACGGAATGCCCGTTGTGTACACGCCCGCCGGCGTGGGAACAGAAGTAGCTATCGGGAAAGAAGTTCGTAACTTCAAAGGCAAAGATTATCTGATGGAATATGCCTTTGAAGCAGACTTCGCGATCGTGAAAGCGTGGAAAGGCGATACGCATGGCAACCTGGTTTTTCATGAAACGGCACGCAACTTTAACCCGCTGATGGCGATGGCAGGAAAAATTACCATTGCGGAAGTGGAACACCTTGTCGAGCCCGGTACTCTTGATCCTGATCATATTCACACGCCTGGAATTTATATTCATCGCATTTTTGAAGGGACGAAATATGAGAAACGCATTGAGCAGCGAACTGTAAAAAACAGAACCTGAATGTTGTTTCATAAAACATTTATTTTCACGCGTTGACAAATCATCGTCCTTTTCGCTGGAGTGTTGCAGCTGCAATTGCCATTGCCTGTTTTTGTTTTTTTTATACGTTGTGTCGCGCGGAGAAATTATCCATGACGTGTGACGAAGCTTATACCTACCAGATTTTTCATGGTAATTCAGATCCGCTGCATACCGCAAATCATCATATTTTGAATACCTATATGATGCGGGCTTTTTCAATCGTTTTTGGAGAAAGTAAATTCGTCCTGAGATCGCCCAACCTGGTCGCTCATTTATTATTCCTGTTTTTTGGTTATTTAATTTTAACACGATTAAAAAAACAATGGCTGGTAATTGCTGCATACCTGTCATTGAATCTGAACCCGTTTCTTCTTGAGTTCTTTTCCCTCGCGCGCGGCTATGGATTGTCAATGGGCTTCATGACAGCAGGTCTCTGGATGTTTTTAATGCATCTTGAAAAACAAACGGACCAGCAAAAAAAACCCATTCAATTTTTGTACGGCGCATTCATCTGCGCAGCCCTGGCCGTGCTTTCCAATTTTATGATGACTTATTTTTATGTTGGCCTGCTATCTCTTTATTTTTTTATGGAAGTAAGAAAATCATCTTCCCCAAAAAAAATTGTTATACATTTAAAAAAGAATGCCGGTTTTTATTTTTTAAATTTTTTGTTTCTGATTTTTGTTTACCGTAATGTTTCTGTGCTTAACCGGGAACATCAACTTTATTACGGAGGCCAGCTTGGATTTTACTCTGATACTATTTCTTCCTTAGTGGATGACTCGCTGTCAGAAAAAATAAGGTACTTTAATGTTTCCGTTATTCCCGATCATTTTTTCAGTCTTGCCGTAGTCATTCTTTTCATACTCGCAACCCTTACTTTATTAAAAAGCATACTCGTTAAGCAGATAAAGATTGATTTTTCCATTCTCTTTTACCTGCTGAGCATTACATGTTTACTACCCGTTATTTTGTGGTGGCTTACCGGTACGCTTTTACCAACCAACAGGACTGCCCTGGTTTATTATCCTTTATTCATCCTGATGCTTTTTTTTATGCTGAAAGAATTAACCCTGTCACAAAAAAAAACAGTAAAGATTTTTTCTCTAGTTTTTAGTTTGTTTATTTGCTCCTTGTTAGTCGCCAACATGGCTTTCAGCGCCAACTTTAAAAATACGACTGAATGGAAGTATGACGCGAACGATGAAAATATGATTCAGGCGCTTCGGGATGATGTATTAAAAAGACATGCGTCACGTCAGGTTTCACTGGGTGTCAATTGGCTGTTCGAAGCCAGCATCAACTACTATCGTGAATACAAAGAATTAACCTGGTTGAAACCGGTTAATCACAATGATTACGACACAACTTCATTTGACTATTTTTACATCTTTGCAGATGATTCTTTCCACACAGCTTCAAAAATTGAAATTGACACTGTAAAGAAATTTGAATCAACAATTTTACTTCGAAAAAAAACTAACTCATGCTTGATAAAACCGGGATCGCAAAAAGAATAGCAAAGGAAATTAAAGACGGGTACTACGTAAACCTCGGCATTGGAATCCCGACACTCGTTGCGAATTATATTCCGGAGGGAATGGATGTGGTGCTTCAGTCAGAAAACGGGTTATTGGGAATGGGACCTTTTCCATTTGAAGGCGAAGAAGATCCCGATTTAATTAATGCAGGAAAGCAAACCATCACGACCGTTCCGGGAAGTGTATTTTTTGATTCCGCGATGAGTTTTGGAATGATCAGAGCCGGAAAAGTAAACCTGACCATTTTAGGAGCCATGGAAGTAAGTGAAAACGGCGATATTGCGAACTGGAAAATTCCAGGCAAAATGGTAAAAGGAATGGGGGGTGCAATGGATTTGGTCGCGTCAGCAAAAAATATTATTGTTGCCATGCAGCATGTAAACAAAGGCGGTGAATCGAAACTATTACCGACCTGCAGTTTGCCCCTTACCGGAATTCGTTGCGTGAAAAGAATTGTGACAGAACTTGCCGTAATAGATGTACTACCAGGCGGCGGATTCAAACTGATTGAACGGGCACCCGGAATTTCCGTCGATGAAATCAAAAAAGCAACAGCCGGAAAACTGTTGGTTGAAGGAGATATCCCGGAAATGAATATTCTTTGATCCTTTAATTCTAAAATAAAAATTTTACAATGATTAAGTTTGATAAGCTCTCTATCATCATTCCGTGTTACAACGAAGAACGGACTGTGCATTTAATTCTCGATAAGGTTTTGAAAGTAAAATTGCTCAATAACATTCAGAAGGAACTGATCATTGTAAATGATTGCTCAAAAGATAAAACCAGGGAAGCGATCGAAAACTATTTTCGAATTCACCCTGAAATTGATCACAAACTTTTCAATCATGAAGTAAACAAAGGAAAGGGAGCGGCCATTCATACCGGTATAACAAAAGCGACCGGTGATTACCTCATCATCCAGGATGCCGATCTCGAGTACGATCCGAATGAATACAACCTGTTGCTGCAACCGGTGCTCGACGGTTTTGCAGATGTTGTTTTCGGATCACGGTTTATGGGAGGAAATCCTCACCGCATATTATTCTTCTGGCATTCCATCGGTAACAAACTCCTCACCACATTATCAAACGCGTTAACGAATCTCAACCTCTCGGATATGGAAACGTGCTACAAACTTTTCAGAACCGACATCATTCAAAAAATAGATCTCAAAGAAAAAAGATTTGGTTTTGAACCGGAAGTAACGGCAAAAATTTCGAAAGTTCCAAACGTGCGCCTGTACGAAGTTGGCATATCCTACTACGGCCGGACGTATGAAGAAGGAAAAAAAATTGGTTGGAAAGACGGGGTTCGGGCCATTTGGTGCATATTGAAATACAACCTGTGAATAATCGCACGATGGCTCCCGGTCACGAAATCACCTCACATACTCTTTTTAAGGGTGAGAAAAAATTTCTACTATTTATTCTGCCAATTGTCTACGGCATCTTAACCTTTCTTTTCTGGTACCAGTGCAAATCTTTTTTTGCAAGTTATCCCGACAGAATTTATGTATACCTGATTAGTGCATTGGACATTGCAGGTGGTAGTTTTGATGTCGGCGAATTTCAGCATCCCGGAACGCCTGTTCACTGGATTGCAGGATTGACTCTTTTTATCACTCATCTTTTTGCAGGAAGAGGTCCTTTGGCTGAAGATGTTTTCGCTAACCCTGAATTTTATTTAAGAGTCTGCGCTGTTGTAATCACAACACTGTTTTTATTTATCGTCTATTTAAGCGGGCGATTGGTTTTAAATAATACCCGGAACATCCGGATGGCCGTTCTCTTCCAACTCGTACCGATAAGTTCATACCTGGCTTTACAATACCTCATGATTATGCCTGAGGCATTGATATTAATATCTCTTACTTATTATTGTGCTTTCTTATGGGTGCTTTGCTATAACAGGAATAAATTTCCAGAACATTCATTCGGCAACCGGAATTATATTTTCTTTTTTTCATTCATGAGTGCGTTGTTAATTACAACTAAAATAACGTGTCTGCCATTTTTAATCATCCCGCTATTTTTTATCAGACCACATTCAAAAAAAATTCTGTACCTGTTCTCAACAGTAATTCTTGCGCTGCTCATCATTTATCCCATTTGGTCAAAGATTCCTGCCATGTATCACTGGCTGTATGGAGTCGCATCACATTCAGGTCAATATGGAACCGGAAAAGTTGAAGTGGTGAATTCCGCTTCGTTTTTTCCTGACTTAGTCAGTTTATTCCGTTCCGAATTATTCTTTTCAATCGGCTATCTTCTTATTTCAGGAAGCGTTATAGCCGGTTTGTTAATGAAGAAGAAAGGAAACCCCTTTTTTACACTGGCAGTTGCGCTCTGGCTGACAATCACGATTCAGATTTTTCTTACTGTAAAACACTACAGCTATCATTATATATTGCCCGCGCAATTATTAATTATTCCCGGTATATTGGCTGCCTTCACATCGCTGATTACCATGAAGCCAAACAAGGTTGTCTGTTATTCCGCACTTGGAATTTGTCTTACGTGGCTTTTGTATGAAAGTACCATCAGCGCTAATTTATATAAAGACGGCAATGCAGTATATGAATCAAGCCTTGTTGCAAAAAAATATGCGACGCTTCCTAAAATAATTACAACTACGTTCGGCGAATCCTGTTTTGTTGAGTCTGCGCTTAATTACTCTTCTTATTACGCCGGTAAAGACTATACATCCTATTATTATTTTTTAAGAAAACTTTATCCGAATTCTTTTTTTTATGACATTCCGGTTGCCGGTACTATCAAATGGTGGGATATGCCTGTAACTCCGGCTGAATTATTTCAGAATAATCCTGAAGTACTTGTCTACTTTAAAGGACTGTTTGAGAATGATGAGCGAAGTACCATGAAGATCCTGACAAATGGAATTGATTCGGCAGTTACCGGTATTCACCTTCTCAATTACAATGCGGCTACCAGCGAACGGTTTTATATGATTGGTGTGGATACTTCTAAAATAAAAATACAATACGAAGAGAAGATCACCATCAAATATGATTTCGAAAAAAAGACGTCCGATCTTTCTGCGTTCCTTTCAACTGACTCAAACTATAAAACAACAGATGTTCAATTCGGTTCAACAGAACAACATTTTTCGGGGACCCATTCACTCAAACTCCATTCGAATCAATATCCCTGTTGTACTACTTTTTCTGTTAGCCCGGGCGATGCCTTTGATATCTCCGTTAACTATTATTCGAATGACAGGCCGGTGGGTATAACTCTTTCTTCCGCTCAACCTGGTCTGTTTGACAGATCAAGCGAATCAATTGTTCAGGAATTCGACAACGGCTGGAAACGTGTTAACCTGAAGACAACAATACCAGACGATTGTCCTGCAAAAGAACTAAGCTTCTGTCTTTATTATTTTGGTCACAAAACCTGCTTTGTGGATGACTTGAATATTACTATTTTTAAAAAAAATAAAAGCAGGTTAGATCCCGATAAAAAAAAATCATACACACTATCAAAATTTATTTTAAAAACGTCTTCCGATCAATACATATCATATAGCCCGGAAAAATATCAGCTTTGGGGAAATCAACCACAAGGTTCCAGAGCAACAGTATTTGAACCCGTTATTTTAAGAAATGGCAAGTATGCTTTGAAAGCGTCAAATGGTATGTTTGTATGCGCAGACCGAAGCGACCATTCAAATCTTTTTGCAAACAGAAATAGCCCGGGAGAATGGGAATCCTTTGAAATTATTTTCCATGACAGCACACACATCAACCTAAAATCATCTGACGGTAAATTTGTCTGTGCCGATCAAAAACTGAATGGCGTACTCGTTGCGAATCGAAATGAAGCACAGGATTGGGAAACATTTAGTTTAGTACGCAAATAATAATCCGGATGAAAAAATATATTTTCTTTTTTCTTTTTCTTTCTCTTGGGGGAATTATTTACCTGGCATTTCCCATTCATTCAAAAGTCGGGTTTGTTTCAATGCGTGACAATAAATTTTTTTTGAATGGAGAAGAATTTTACCCGGTTGCAGTCAACTACTTTGTTTCGGCGCAGGGAGATGAAAATAACTATTGGGCGAGTCCGTGCTTCGATTACAACACCGATCCAAAATATCAATACACATCGAAAGATTCCAGCTTGAAACAATTACGGGCAGACATGAACCTGATTAAAGAAATGGGATTTAATTCCGTGAGACTTGTCGGGATGAGCGAAGTACAGGTAGACGAACAAAACGGAAAACTTGCAATCACTGTCAAAGACCGAAACCATGAAACTTCGATCGCACTTTCCAGCGATGCAAGCTTCAAAAAATATTTAAGCGCTCTTGCAGAGTTAGTTGACATCGCTGACAAAGCGGGATTAAAAGTCATCCTATTAACAAAAGTGCGTCCCGGGTTTATCTCTTCTGAAGATCTTTTGAGAAGACTTGCGATTCAATTCCGGAATGATACAACAATCATGGCCTTTGATTTATTTAATGAACCGTTGTATTTTGATTTAACAGGTAGAAGCAAGAAAGAAGTATATGATGCCGTTAGAGATTGGAGAAAAATTCTCCGGATGTATGCGCCCAATCAATTAACCACGATCGGGCTCGAAGGAATCAGGGAAGTGTTTAAGTGGGATCCGAATATATTAGATGTTGATTTTGTTTCCATGCATCCTTACGAATACGAACCGGAACAGGTCAGGAATGAAATATACTGGTATAGCAGGCATATAAAAAAGCCCTGGATATTGGGCGAAACAGCGGTGCCTGCTGACGGAGATTCCGTTGACTATAATGTTCAGAAAAAATTTGCCGTTAAAACTTTAAAGCAAACCTATAATTGCGGAGGCGCCGGTTATTCATGGTGGCAATACAAAGATGTAAACTGGCTTTCCTTTCATGCGAATTTTATGGGAGTACTTAATTTGAAAGGCGAAACCAAAGCAGCAAATGACAGTTTTGTCATTCATGGAACACGCAAGGCGGTGTCGGAAGCATTTAAAGAATTTGATTCATCCGCAAAAAAAGACAGTTGTATTTGTTTATCCAACTACAACGATTATTCTCAATTGCGCGACTGCAGGATAACAGGAAGATTAGTTGATGAAAAAAATAATCCGGTTGACGGAGGCGTTGTTCTTGCGTGGAATCAATGGTGGTCGCATTCTTATCATGCCATCAGCAAGGCGGACGGTAGTTTTGCCGTAACCGGAAATTTTCCTTTTTATCACTGGATGGCATCGGCAACAGAATATTCTATGGTGCGTGGCGATGTATTGCCCGACACCTCAAAAGTTTCCAATGATAAAATTCCAACGTTGAACCTGGGAGATTTAAAAATAAGTAAATTATCTTTTATCAAGTAAAGCCCACTCGTTTTAATTGGTTGCTTCTAACTACGGTAATATATGGATTAAATGATTTCCGAAAAAAAATGAAACCCTTAAGATATCATGGTCATACTAATAAGGCAGCTTTGATTATACAATCAATATTTACGCGAAACATTTATGGGGTTTGCAGCTTGAAAAACCCTTGTTCAATTTTAATGATGGATCTTTCCCATCCCCTTATCGAATCATACTCTCAACTATTTACAATCGGTTAAATTATTTGTTAGTGCTTAGTATAAGAAAACACACTTATGTATTTGTCTGAACAAAAAAAAGGTATCATTACCTACTCTGGCATATTTTTTATCATTTGCTTTTCATTTAGATATTACGCCCCTTGCAATTTTGGCTTGTTCAACTCAGATGAGGCTATCCATGTCTTAATGTCAAAATCCTTTCTGCTACCCAGGGATTTTTATTACTGGGGACAAAACCGGCTTGGAAGTTTATTGCCAATGACGGCTTACGGCTTACGAAAAATATTTCCCATACACTATTTATATATATGTTCTATTGTTCAGTTCTTGTTTCTATTTACGGGCTTTTATATTTTATCAAGGGAGATTAAGAGTTCTATTTTAAAAGTGTGCCTCTGTTTACTGATCTTCTTACCGGTAAATGAATACAATGCTTTGATCCTAGTTGGTCACCCTTATTCGTCACAGCTCTTTGCTGGATCACTCTTTATCTATTTTCTCTCTTTGTTAAGAAAATACTTGCTGCGAAATGAAATATTCGGCTTTTATCAGTTTTTCACTTCTTTATTTATATGTGTTGGTGCGATCATTTTTTTTACAATTGGTATTTGGGTTTCGGAATTTAATGCAGTACTGATTTTAGTACCCATTTTCTATATCCTATTCGAAAAGAATTTAAGGTTAAAAATTTTAGTCCAGTCCCGAATACCCTTATTTGTAGTTCTCGAAATTTCATGGATCATTATTATTCTTTTAGGTTATTTTTCCTACAGGCAAATTAAACTGTCTGCGATTCAAATTCCAGATTCTGTTCTTTATAATAAATTTTTTGTGGAAAATTTAAATGATGTCAAAACAATTTTTGATCAATTTCTGATCAATTTGAAAACCACTTTGTTTTTTAAAGATATATATACATTAGATAGTCTTTTTAATTGGTTCCTTGTACTGTTAACCATCATTATTGTTTTAATCCGGGTCATTAAGAAAACAAAACGAAGAAATGGTAATGCTACACTGATTAATAGTTTATTACTGGTCGTTGTTGCATCTTCTCTTGCATTATTTTCTTCTTCCTGGTTATTGAGGGTAGGTTTTAGTTCAAAATATTTTACCCCTGTTTATATTGTATATTGCTTTACCCTTTTGCTGCTTTTTGATCAATTTCAATATAAAAAATTGCAATTTATAAGCTTGCTTGGCTTTCTTTTTTTTACTGTATTATATTGTTATAACCTTGTCATAAAATACACGTTAGAGGGTCCATTTAAATTGTACGGAGAGTTTAGAAATTTACCTAAAGGAACTTTAATTGGTGATTACTGGGATGTATATAAAATTAATTCAGTAGCAATTGACAGTTTAAAATCTCTGCCTTTCGATTACTCAACTGTAAGAACCTGGGATTGGAGAAATGAATCTTTGGCCGAAGACAATTTCTATTTTTTGGACACTCACAAAATTATTCAAGATACCCTCAGAGAAAATATTTTACAATTTGGGGTATTATTTAACTACGCCGGCAAAAAATACAATTACAATAATATTGATGTATTGCTTTATCACAAATCCAGTTCACAACCTTTGTCCAAATTTATCTTGAAAGCATCCAACAATCAATATGTAACAATTAGTTCCGATAATCATTCACTAATTGCAAATGCCTCGGATCCTTCGAAGGCGGAAGTATTTGAGTTGATTGCAGCAAGAAACGGTAATGCAATAAAAACTGCTGAAGGAAAATTCGTTTGTGCTGATTTCAGCAATCGGACAAATCTTATAGCGGAAAGTAACCGTATTTCGGATTGGGAATATTTTAAAATCATCTTCGTCGGACAATCTGAAATTAACCTCGTGTCATCATCCGGTATGTTTGTTTGTGCTGACCGTATTTTAGGTGACAGTATTTTTGCAAATCGGAAGGAAGCCAGAGAATGGGAAACATTTAAGTTAGAGCCAAAATAAATTTACAACCCAAATAATTACATGGTTTTTTTTCGTCTTACGAGACAATTCCCATTAACACTAATAGATTCTATAATTTCAGTTTCTGTAAAGAGAACTTTGCTGAAATCCTCAGGGGGCTGGTAGTAATAATCATCCTCTGTTTTAAAACCTGATCGGTAAACTTCTTTTAGCCAATCCAACTTAAAACCAACAAACCTGTCAAAAAATAAAAGGGTAGTCGATTCGACTTTTGCATAACAGTTTTTCTATTTCTGCGCCTTACAATAAAATGGAATTTCAACTTTTAAAGAACCAAAGATTATTTCCATATTAGTTTGAATTTTTCCTTTCTTCCGATGGATTCACCATCGGCAAAAAGCTGGGATGTCCTTTCATCAACACTCAGGAATTTTCCGTTTGTCGCCATAAAAGCAACCGTATCATTTCCAAGTTCGATTAAAGTAAATTTCTCCCAATCATACATGGCTTCTCTTGTTGCCGTAATTTCATTTTTTTTCGCCAACTCTGCAGTCAAAAATTTATTGGTGAAAGCCGTGATTGCACATTTATTGTTTTCAAGTTTCCACATTGAAAATAATTCCCATGGAAAAGCATGATCCTGGTTCGCTACAATCGGATCATTATGCGAATTATCATCGGATACATATCGGCCATTGCAGGCTTTTAAATAAAATCCTTTCCTGCCCTCATAAATCTCCAACGCTTTTTCTCTGACGAGACTATCGAATTCAAACGAACCCGGTTTGAAGTTATGGGTGTAACTCGAAATCCACATGCTATCCGTTTTCAAATCCTCAACCAGGTTATTTAGTATTTTGTTACTCACAACGTTTTCTAAATAGTACTCTGTAATTCCGAATGGAAAGCAATTGGTATTCCCGAGCGAGCCGATCAGTACAACATAATCCGCGCTTTCAATTTCTTTCGGCAAATCCAGCGTTTTCAATGGAATGCCCTGATCATCGTTGAGCGCATAGGAAGTGGTAGCGAAATAATACCAGTATTTTGATTCATCCGAAAATATATACCGTAGTTTTTTCTGCTCCTTTATCTGCCAGAAAAAACTATCTCCGATAATTAATACCCTCGGACGATAATTCCCAAGAGTAGTCTTGTCCATTTCCAATTTACGGTACGCGTAACGCGGCTGATTCAGACTGAAAAATAAATTCAAGGGCCCTTCAAAGTCAGCGTCAGGCTCCCTTGGTTTATCCGACCACTCAACGCCAGTGTATTTATAGGAAGGCATTGGCTTTGAAACGGTATGTTGTATATACTTCACAAGAGTATCCTGCGCGACCGAAGCGGCATACATCGACCAGTGAAAACCGGTTTTTGTGAATAGAGGATACGCGCCTGTATCGCGCAGCGTTTTGAAGTATGATACAAGATCTATAAAAGGAATATGGTATTTTTGGTAATCCTGAACATCGTCTTCGTAATCCGTTTCCTCCTTGTTAATACTTCTAAAGGATGGTGGCAAAAAATCGGGCAATACACTTTCTTTGGATGGGACAATGAGCACAAGAAGATGAGCGCCATGTCTTTCTATTCCGTCCTTCATCAGTTTAATTTTTCTGACGATCGAATCATTCCCGTTTTTCCCGTTATACAATTGTCCCCTTGTTCGATAAACAGAATACACACTGAAAATAAAACCATCTTTTCCGGCAACGTTGTCATTAACGCTTAATTCCCTGAAGAATATATACTCCAGGCTATTCTTAACTTTTACAAAAAATGCGCGGAAGCCAAAATTACTGTTTTCGTAATCCTCCGTCTTCTTCTGAAATGAAAGTGATGCTATATCCGTGATAGAAATTGTTGGTTTCTCAGGTTTAACGAATGCTCCTTTCAATTCCGGTTCTTTAAATATCTGTGTTGCTTGCTGGATTAACGGCACCCATAACAAAGCAAGGAGAAAAACAAAGATCACTGTTTTTATTTTCCTGTCCATTAGAATTTAAAATAGATAAACGGATTAAATCCCATGGAAGTAATTTCACCGATACACAAAGTCATGAAAACGATTACAACCAGCGCATTTAAGGAAGCCCGCCTGACACTCAAGGGCCCCGCCGGTATCAATTGTGGTATTTTTAATTTTGCATACAGCAACGGAATAAAAGACAGTAGGATCGCTATCACCAATAC
This sequence comes from Bacteroidota bacterium, assembly GCA_043783155.1. Lineage (GTDB taxonomy): Bacteria > Bacteroidota > Bacteroidia > AKYH767-A > 2013-40CM-41-45 > JAPLDA01. Next base: position 64,157 of record JAYVZS010000065.1, read on the forward strand.
GAACGTTACATGAGCAGTGAGGAAATATTCATGTGTTGAAAAAGAAAACATTTTCTTTAAGAACATAAACGCCTGCTGCATATTATCTGAACGAAACGGAATCCATCCGATCACAACGATAAAAAAAGTAATCAGCATTCTTGGAATCGAGCCCATGCGTTCGGTGAGTTTTAATAAAAACACTCTGTCCAACACCAGAAAAAGTCCGTGGTACGCTCCCCAGATAATAAAGGTCCATTGCGCGCCATGCCAGAATCCGGAAATCAAAAACACCACGCATAAATTAAAATACATTTTTGGAACAGATACTTTATTTCCGCCTAAAGAAATGTATAGGTAGTCGCGCATCCACCTGCTTAAAGACATGTGCCATCTTTTCCAGAAATCAGTAATGCTTTGAGCGATGTACGGATGATTGAAGTTTTCCGGAAAAGAAAATCCCATCATCTTACCGAGCCCGATGGCCATATCGGAATAGCCTGAGAAGTCAAAGAAAATCTGGAATGTATAACAGATCGCACCGATCCAGGCTGAAGATGCTGAAAGTTCGGCATACTCCAAGTGAAATATTTTATCTGCTTCTGCTCCAAGGACATTTGCAATCAATACTTTTTTAGCAAGCCCGATACTGAAGCGAAATAAACCTGGCAGGAAATTGTCGACGTTGTCAAGAAAGTTTCTTCCCTTAATCTGGTCTGCAATTTCATTGAAGCGAATAATTGGTCCGGCAATCAACTGGGGGAAAAGAAAAATATAAAGCGCATAATCAATGATGTTTTTCATTGGTGGCTTCACTCTCCTATAAACATCAATGAGATAACTCATTTCATGAAAAACAAAAAAGGAAATACCGATGGGAAGTGCAACACGGGTAAAAGAAATTTCATTTTTTCCGACAGCATGCATCAGTACGTTCAGGTTGTCAACAAAAAAATTGAAGTATTTAAAATAGACCAGGACGGATACATTAAAAATTATTCCGATCGTAAGAATATATTTCCTTTTATTTCCCTCACTTTTATGGATAAAACGCGCGAGGAAAAAATCCGCGATAACAGCCGAAGATAAAATAAAAACAAATTGCGGAGCTCCCCATGCATAGAACAATACACTTGCAAGAACTATAAAGTAATTTTTAAAACCGGCAGGCAATAAATAATAGATGGTAAAAAAGGCCGGCAAAAAATACAATAAAAAAAAGGTGCTGCTAAAAAGCATGGTTGTCTGTCAGGTTATGATTCAAAGATGAAATTTTTATTCAGATTCATCCTCCTGTTTATTTAACAATAAGCATAAATTTTTCATGCGCCCCGATAGATTCACTCTTCGCGAACAACTGGCTTGATTTCTCATCAACACTCAGGTACTTATCATTCGTTGCTTTGAAGGCAACGAGTCCGTTGCCCAATTCCGTCATCCTGAATGTTTCCCAGCTTCCTACTGAATTTCTTGAAGCCGTAATCCTGTTTTCATGATTTAACTCACAACAAAAAAAATAATTATCAGACGAACAAATCGCGCATTCTCCATTACCAAAAAGAATCAATATAAAAGTTTCCCAATCGTAAGCATCGTTACGGTTGGCAACAACCATGTCCTTTAACAATTGATCGGCACATACATATTTATTGTTCCATGCTTTTAAGTGAATAAGCTTTCTGCTTTCCTCATTTTTATTCGTGTAGGTATTCTGTACTTTACCTGCGGCGACAGACGGAGGAGTAAAATCCGCCCGCTTACCACCTTTCGCGCTTTCAGAATCCGGAGGTTTCAGATATTTGTCAAAATCCTCAATGGTAGACATCTTACCAAATTGTTTGAAGTAAAGTTCCTTCGTCATCGAATCCCAATGAAGTGAATGGTATTCGAATTGAAACGTCTGAAAGATATTCAGCCATATAAAAAATGAGACGATGACGATAAATGCTCCTTTAACAATCCATTTCCTGCCGGAAACAAATTGTATGAATGACGCAAACGGAATGGCAAGCATCGCGTAACTGTCAATCATCGGGCGTTGTCCGAAAGTACCGCCATACCACCAGCACCACCATGAAAATATAATGTAGATGTTGGCGATAAAAAATAATACGATGGCCCATCGTAATTTTTTCGCTGCATCCTTCAACAAAAATATTCCGATCAATGAGAATCCCATCATCGGGGTATACAACAACCAGCCTTTTCGAAAACTAAACATTCCCTGTAATATTTTCGGGTCATTGAAAAAAAATCGTTCGTCGGTATACGAATAACACAGGTAATGGCCGGTTACTTTTTTCCAATAAAGAAACTGCGGAATCCAGATCAGGAAAGTAAGAAGGAAAATAAAGATGAACAGGTACCATTTTTTCAGGAAGAAGAGTATTCGCTCTTTGAATTCAGCCAATTTGGATATTCCGTACAAAGCAAAGAACAGCAGGATCACAATGTTGCTGGGTCGTATCAGCGTAATCAAACCCAGCAACAATCCGAGTATCAGAGTATGTTTAATGGATGCTGACTCGTACCATTTAATTGTATAAAAAATAAAAACTGCGAACAAGCAGAAATTATATACATGCGGATTGGGCGCCGACTGCGATGCATAACACAACAGGTTTGTCCCTAACCCGATCAGCAAAATTGTAATCGCAATGTGTTTATCTGAAAAACTGAAATGTCGTAAAATTTTTCTGAGGAATTCCAATCCGACAAATAAATAAAATATGGCACTCAGCAAAAGAAAAAATTTGTACGGTTCCGAAAAACCATCTTCCGGATAATCGGTGAGCATGGCAAAGCCATGAGCGACAAAGAAAAAAGGAGCATATAAAATTGAAAGTCCCATGGTTGATTTAATAATCCTCTTCCCTTCTGATGTTTCAACAGTCCAGAATAAATAATAATTATCTCCCTGCTTGTAATCGCTTTTTGATAATGTGATGTCGTGGTAGATAAATGTAGCAGGAAGATATCCGTAATACCAATGAACATCATGTTCAATGACACGATCGCGCTTTTTCCAGTTCTTTAAATTAAAATCAATGGCAACGCTGGCGAATACAACAATGGCAATCGCCAGAGTTGACAATTGCACATTCCACCTTCCACTTGCTTTAAAATAATTCATTTCATATTTAATAAAATCTCACCGGAGAAATTCCGATGAATAATTCAATTTACTCTATACCAAAATGAGCCGCCATGCCTCTCAACATTCCCCAGGTTCTCATGATTCCAAACTGATTCCAGTATTTTACTTAACTCAGTATCTTCACTCACGAAGAACCCGGGCATCAGAATCTCATACCGTTCCGGATTCGACAACAGCATGGCCGCCAGTAAATATTGTTCGGAATAAAACCGGTCGCACATAAACTGCGGATAATCATACGGAAGATAGATATCATGAATGTGAACAATCACTCCCTTCTTTAGCTTAGGAAGAATTTCGAGGAAACAAACTGTCACATCAGAATTCGGAAAGCAGCGATGCGAATTATCAATGAACAGAATATCATTTTCCTGAAGCGACTGAATGAATGTATAGTCAGTCATGTCCTCCGCCGGCTGACGAATTACCTTGTCAGCAAGATGATCGATCGACGCTCTTGGAAAAGGATCCACAGAGGTAATCTGCGTTTGCAATCCTTCGTCGTTGATCGCCTTTCGTGCCACCTTCGTAGAATTACCTGAACCGATTTCGATGTACTGTTTCGGTTTGTACATGCGAATCAAACTGTACAAAGAAATGATATCAAGACCGGGCAAATATTCATTGTTCCATCTTGGTTCGGCTTCAACCGTTTCTTTGTTATTCGTTTTAATGGCATGAAAAATATTTTTGTAATTCAAAAACTGAGAAAGAGATGAAGCATATTCGTTTCGCCTTTTATTTACAATTTGATACAATTCTTTATGCGGCGGCTTTCCGAATCCATATCGTGGTTTAAAGTCGACCTTGTATTCAAGAAACAACGTTTGAAATTTAGGAGAAAGAAAATGATGAACCGATCGGAGAAGATTTTTCATTTGACCAATTTATAGCTTTAATATCATTCGACAAAAAATGTTAAAACAAATATTCTATCTTCAGATTCTCCGGAAAACAACCACTCTGAATCGTTCTTTATTGCCCGGTGTTACGACGATCGCAGATAAAAATGAATTGAGCATTTTGAAATTTTTATTGCCTTCCAATTTTTGCAACGGTATCCTTCCTTCATTCGGGCCGAAGTGCGAATCCCAAATCACCAATTCGCCCGGCGCTACGCTTATTTCAGGAGTTTCCGGATTTAAAGCATAAAATTCCACGGCAGAATTTTTATCAAATGGATCTTTGTTTAATTCATACACAACAAAGGGATGAGCGTAAAATATTTTCGCAGAAGAAAGATTCTCCCGCTGTATCCAGGTATCTGCCTGGTGTAAGGTAGACTCTTCATAATCGAGATGTTCAGGAAACGTATGTTGTCTGAAAGGAATCGCAATTATCAAAATCAGAAATACAGCTTTGATAATAACTGAATTCTTAACACTCAAAACGGCATTCGCCCCACGTAAAGCAAGTAACGCAAGCAAGGGCGTTACCGCCGCCATTACGCGAATCAATCCGTCGGAGCCAAACCATCCTTTCCACCAGAAAATAGAATGTGCAACAAAATAAATGACGAAGCTTCCGTATAATAAGAGCGATTCTTCGATTCTGATTTCATTGAAAAAAATTCCCTCCTCTTTCTTTTTTACGAACAAACTAATTAGTCCTGTTAGTATAAGGACAACGAGTGCTGTTCCGAAAATAAATTCATTTTGGCTGAGGAAGAAAAATAAACTGCCATTGCCATAGATATTTTTTCCCGATGTATAAGGATCCTGGTGAGCCAGCCAGAAAAAATCATGAAAATAAATCAAGCCAATCAGACTATACACGATTGTTCCCGTTACCAGCCAGGGAACTGCCGAAATTTTTTTTCTGTATAGCAGAACAAAAGCAAAAAGCGGAAGCAATAAATATCCTTCACTTCTGATGAATGGAAGGAATGACAACGTGATCGATGACAGAAAATATTTTTTTTCCACGAAAAGAAAAATGGAAAATACCAGGATAAAACCAAAAAATATTTCCGTAAGTCCTGAGAAAATAACAACAAAATAAACGGGTGCAAACAAACTCATAAAAATCACCAGCCAGGAATTTTTAAAACTGAATTTCTTCGCAAGCAGATACATCAGATACGCAGTACTCAATGCACAGATGGTGTTAAAAATATTCATTCCTAAAAACCCGAATTGAGCGAACGGGGAACTGACAAGAATAAAAAAGGGTTTACCCCAATGATGCAAAAATAATTCATGATGTTTGAAACTAAATTTAGAAATGAACATGTGCATGTTGCTGTCTCCACCCCCATAACCACTGCCTTCAGAAAAAAGGGAAAGCGTTGTCATCACCGCAAAAAGAAGGAGTAATAGAACCTGAACTGTTTTCTTTTCTGTCATGAATGGGTATTTCTTTTTTCTACAGAACGTTGAATGTCTTCCAATTCACCTTTGGGAATGGCTGCAATTAATTTTTTCGTGTATTCTGTTTTCGGTGAATGGTAGATTTCGTCGGCGTCACCCATTTCTTCAATTCTTCCGTTGTTCATCACTACCATTCGATCGCTCATGAATTTTACGACAGATAAATCATGCGAGATAAAAATATACGTGAAGTTGAAATCTTTTTTTAATTCATTTAGCAAATTGAGCACCTGCGCCTGGATGGATACATCGAGTGCGGATACAGATTCATCGCAGATGATAAATTCGGGTTGTAACGCAAGCGCACGCGCAATGCACACACGCTGCCGTTGGCCACCGCTGAATTCATGCGGGTATCGGTTGAAATGTTCTTCTTTTAATCCTACCCGGTTCAGTAACTCCAGTGTTTTTTCTTTTCTCTCTTTCTGATCAAGGTGAATTTTGTGAACGGTCATGGGCTCCAGTACAGCATCACCAATCGCCATGCGCGGATTAAGCGACGAATACGGGTCCTGGAAAATAACCTGTATATGTTTGCGCATCTGCCGTAATTCTTTTCCCTGCAGTGTCGAAAAATCTTTTCCCTTAAAAATAACGCTTCCGGAAGCAGGTTCAATTAAACGAACGATGCTTCTGCCTAATGTAGTTTTTCCACAGCCGCTCTCTCCTACCAATCCCAATGTCTCGCCGGGATAAACGTCAAAACTGATATCGTCCACTGCTTTTATATAATCCGTTACTTTCCCAAATATTCCCTTCCGGACAGGAAAATATGTTTTGAGATTTTGAATCCGAAGAATCGGCTGTTGAGCATACAATTTTTTATGATGAGTTGCTGTATCTTCTTTTGTAACTGCATAATTCCCGATGGTTTCATCAACTGATTTTTTGAGTTCTGTGAATGAACCGTCCGATTCTTCTTTCATGAAATCAGCAATGGTTGGCAGCACACGCAATCTTTTTTCAAGCGGCGGTCGACAAGCCAGTAATCCCTTTGTGTATGGATGTTTTGGATCAGAAAAAATTTCAATCACCGTTCCCTGTTCCACTATTTTACCTTTGTACATTACGACTACCTTATCGGCTAAGCCGGCAATGACGCTTAAATCATGCGTGATAAAAATCAATCCCATGCCGGTCTCCTCGCGAAGTTGCCGCATCAGATCGAGGATGGTGGCCTGCACGGTTACATCGAGTGCGGTGGTAGGTTCATCGGCAATCAACAAAGATGGATTGCAACACATTGCCATGGCAATCATGACCCGTTGCTTCTGGCCTCCGCTAAGCTGATGCGGATAACTGTCGAACAGTTGCGCTGCTCTTGGAAGTTTTACTTTATCGAAAAGTGATATTGTTTTTTCACGTGCTTCTTTTTTTGAAAGCTTCCTGTGAAGGATCAACGCTTCTGCAACCTGGTTACCGCAGGTAAAGACAGGATTAAGAGACGTCATCGGTTCCTGGAAAATCATGGCGATCTCATTGCCACGATACGTCCGCATTTCTTTATCGGATAGCTGCAGCAAATCAACGCTTCCTCTTTTCTCAGAATGAAAAATAATTTCACCGCCGGAAATTTTTCCGGGGGAAGAAATCAATCTCATGATCGACAGCGCCGTCACCGATTTTCCCGAACCGGATTCACCGACAACACCAACGGTTTCACCTTTTCCGACAGTGAAGCTAATGCCATTCACAGCTTCCACCAACGCATCTTCCATTTGAAATTCGGTGACGAGATTTTTTATTTCGAGGAGGTTATCCATTTCGTACGATCAGCAAATTGCGACCTGTTCAAATATACTTCTAAACTTTGATACCCGACATAGATCCTGATGCGGGGCGTGTCTCAATTAGATCCTCATTTTTTTTTCTCCGCAATCCTTTCATATTTGTGGGAGAGAGTTGTTTCACGCAAATGCTTAATATATTTTCAGCGAAATGGTATTAGAGTGAACATTTAAAAGAGTTATAAAACCACTAGCGTCCTAAAGTTATAGATTGAATTCCAGTTGATTATAAGATTGTTCTTTGAAAGATTGTTGGTAATAGTCTGCAAACAGTTGCTGGACGGGG
>JAYVZS010000066.1:0-32411 GCA_043783155.1 Bacteroidota bacterium
CAATTAAATCAATACATTCGCTAACAGATTCGAGTGCATAAGTACCCATCAAAGGGACATCAGTATTGTGGTTGGCAGTTTTCTTTCAGACACTAATTAAACTTATAAAGAAAAATATGGAAAAAGATTTTATAAAGACATTTGAAATTGATTTTTCAAGTATTCCTTAGTGTTTCTAAGTGCTCTCAGTGTCTCAGTGGTTATTTTTAATGCAAATTTTCATTTAGGTTTTTCCTGAGTTGCATATAAAACTCCACCACCCCTTTCCCAATCACCTCATTCGAATATTTCTCTGCCACTAATTTTCTTGCAGACTTTCCGATTTGTTCAGCAAACGTTTTATCACCCAAACATTTTTTAATAGCTTCAAAAAACTGTTGTGGCGTGTCAGCAATTAAAATATTTTCATTGTTGGTGCACTGAATTCCTTCCGCGCCGATAGAAGTAGAGATGATTGTTTTTCCCAACGCCATTCCCTGGATAATTTTTACGCGCATGCCGCTGCCGGATAGAAGGGGAACAATCATCATTTGTTTGTTTCGCATGTACTGATTTGAATCTGAAATTTCTCCTTCGCAAATTACATTCGGATAACCGGCTTCCATTAACCGTTTAGGAAATCCTCTTCCGGCGAGAAATAATTTCAGTCCAGGAAATTCTATGCGAATAGGTTTCCAGCAATTTCCAAGGAACCAATCGATGGCTTCGAGATTCGGCATCCAATCCATCGAGCCAAGATGGAATAAGCACCACTCGGGTTTTTCAATTTCGCTTATTTTATAGTCGTTCAGATTAATTCCAAGTGGGGTCACATGAATCGGAACCTTGCAACCAAGATTCTTGAAAATAGTTTCATCGTCTTTTGTAATGGGAAGAATGCCGTCAACGAGATTCATGCTTTTCAATTCGTATGCTTTTAATCTTTTCACAAGAATTTCTAAATACAATTTTTCAAAAATATTTCTTTCCGATTGGCAAAGTCGTTCCCAGATAATGTGTTCTACGTTGTGTGCGCGCATCACGATTTTTGCTGATGAATTTTTACGAATGCAGTCAAGATAAGGCATCATGAACAGACTTTCAATCTGAATGATATCAAACAGTTCCGCCCTTAAAAGCACAGCGAGACGTTCTTCAAATTCTTTGCTGTAGAAACGGGTAATATTATATGACTCATTTGTGAAGAGATTCATAAATGCATCAAAAGATCTCACAGAAGTATCAGCCGTAACGGCTTCCAAGCGCATCTCTTCCTTGAAGGCGAGAGGGAGTTCATTCGTCTTCACAAAATGTTTGAGCGTATTGAGCGCGAAAATTTTCACCGTATTTCCCTGCAATACCAGCGATTGCGAAAGATTGTACATCGCAATGTTTCCGCCATCAACAGGAGGGAAGGGTATTCGATGACAAAGCTGGAGTAGGTTCACTTCCGGAAAAGTTTAAGTTGAATGAATAGGAGAAATATTTTTCAGGCAGAAGCAGTTGTTTCTTTCTTAAACCGTTCAAAAATTTTTCGAAAGAAACGTACATACGATTCCCTGTCAAGTAGCGATGAATCTGTTGCCGCTTTATACGTCAGAAATATTCCGACGGGTAATAATATGAAAGTTGAAATCCACATACCTTTGTATGCAGGAACCACTGCTTCACGTACTGTTTTTTCACTCATGATGGAGAGAACGTGATATGTCACAAAAAATAAAATCGAAATGACAACCGGCAACCCGAATCCACCTTTTCTGATGATCGCTCCTAAAGGAGCCCCTATGAAAAAAAGAATCAGGCAGGCAATCGAAAGCGTGAACTTCCTGTGCCATTCGATTAAATGCCTCGCCACCGTTTTGGTTTTTATATTGATTTCATTCTCGGCATCCGACGTCACTGATTTCGCGTTACGCGCATTGTACAGGGCATTTGAAACAATGTCTTTTCTCTTGTCAGCAGGAAAGTTAAGCAGGAAATCCGGCTGATGAAATGGAAGTGGTTTTATATTGACATTTCCAGAAGAATCTAACCTGGCTGCAACCACCTCGCTGAAGTACTTTTGAAAATCTTTTTTTCGTACATCAATCAGCTTCTGCAGCGAATCCGCTGAAGATGAAAGTTGTTTCAGGTTCAGCATCTGGTAATTGTCTTTGAAGAGTTGTTCATTTGTTCGAGTCATCTTAAAAGTGCCGAGATCAAAACGCATGGTTTGCTCCTCAAATTCGTTACGTGTCAATGGATGCGTATTTTTTTTACCGCGGTCGTTTGGCTCTTCTGTGTAGCTGTTGCCATTGAATAAACTCAGGATCAGAAAACGTTCATCATCCGACATCACCATCTTTCCTTTGTCGGCCATGGTGAGTTTTGTATTTCCCATGTTGTCGGAGTGATCATAAATCATGACGTTTCGTAACGTCTGGCCATCGTCTTCTTTTTTTCCTACCTTGATGGAATAACCGTCAATACCATTGTAGAAAACTCCTTCTTTGATGTATAGTGCTGGCTTCTGTTGCCTCACGTCATACAGTAACGCATTCATCTTCAGGTTGGCGATCGGCAGAATGTTGTTGGAGAAATAAAAGGCGAGAATGGAAATGAAACAGGTGAGGACGATTAACGGTCGCATGACACGTTGCAGTGAAACACCAGACGCTTTACAAGCTGCCAATTCAAAATGTTCCGCTAAATTTCCGAACGTCATCAACGAAGAAAGCAGGATGGCCATCGGCAAAGCGAGGGGAACCATGGTTGCTGCAAAATAAAGCATCAGTTTCAAAATCACGAACCAACCCAGGCCTTTGCCCACAAGGTCGTCGATGTATTTCCACAAAAACTGCATGAGCAGGATGAAGAGAGAAATAAAAAAGGTCATCACAAAAGGACCGATGAAAGTTCTTAAAACTAACTGAGTTAATTTCTTCACGTTATATTTACCCGAAATTTAGAATGGTGCAAGATACAAAATTGACATTTAGTGAAGAGGAAATGGACGCCATGCAAAACAGTCGTTTCTTTTTTGTAAAGAATGATGTAACGCAAAAGGTGACGCAGTTATTCGGTGACCTTGAAAATGAATTGATGAAATCGGTTTCAGACTTTCCTTTTCTCTCTTCAGCCGAATGGCAGATCAAAGCAAAGGGAAAAATATTTCGCGGAGAGAATTACCGCCTGATGCCTTACCTGATTCTCGATTGTCCACGGGTTTTTAATACTGAAACAGTCTTTGCATTCCGGTCAATGTTTCGATGGGGACATGAGTTCACTTTTACACTTCATCTGCAGGGTCTCGCGCTTGAACTATCGAGAAAGAAGATCGGGCAATATATTTCTGATTTAAATCGTCTGCAGTATTATGTCTGTGTGAATGATACGCCGTGGGAATATACATTTGATAAAGACAATTATGTATTGCTGGATGAAATGACTGAGCATCGTTCAGATGAGTTGAAGAAAATAATAAGCACCGGAAACTTTTTGAAGTTGAGCAGGAAGCTTGGCTTAAAAGATTTCAGTCATGCTGTATCGTATGGAGTTGAAACGTTTGAGAAACTGATGAAACTATTATAATAATGTGCTTTCATTTAGCCCCTCTCATTTGGGAGAGCGGTTGGGGTGTGGCCCAAAAATAACAAATAAAAAATGTCTGAAAAAATTAAAGCAATCATTACCGGCGCGACCGGCATGGTAGGAGAGGGCGCTTTGCATGAATGTCTTAATCATCCTGATGTAGAAAAAGTATTGGTCATCAATCGGAAACCGTGCGGAGTTTCGCATCCGAAATTGATTGAAGTGTTACATACTAATTTCTTTGATCTTTCAACGATCGAATCTCTTTTGACAAATTACAATGCCTGTTTCTTTTGTCTGGGTGTTTCATCCATCGGAATGAAAGAACCCGAGTATACAAAACTTACTTATGACCTCACCATTCATGTTGCGAAGACTCTTTTGAAACTGAATTCCGGAATGACGTTTTGTTATGTTTCAGGAGCATCGACAGACAGTACTGAAAAAGGCAAAATGATGTGGGCGAGAGTAAAAGGAAAAACAGAAAATGATTTGCTGGCGTTAGGATTCAAACAATGCTTTGCTTTCAGGCCTGGATATATGCAACCCACAGTAGGTTTGAAGAATACACTGAAGGCCTATAAATACTTCTCATGGCTTTACCCGGCTTTGAAATTTTTGTTTCCTGGCAATGTTTCAACGCTCAAAGAAGTAGGGTTGGCGATGATTAATACGGTCAATAAAGGATACGATAAAAATATTTTAGAAGTGAAGGATATAAAGAAACTCGCAAGTTTAAAATAAATCTGTTTATAGTTTATTCAGATTCTGACAATTGTTGGAAACGAGAACCCACATCACTTCAGTTTTAAGCGATGATAAAATTATTGCCGGAAAATAATAAAAGTCCACTGATGGTTGCAGTGGACTTGTAGATGATTAAGACCTACGTTTTTTCTTTGAAAATTATTTTTCCTGTTCAGGTTGTCCAGGACTTTCGCCATTTTTTCTTTTGAACTTTGCTTCCATTTTTTCTTTCTGCTTTTCCTGTAGTTCCTTGAACTTCGCCATTTGCTGAGGAGTGAGAATGTTTTCCATTTCGCCAATCATTTTTTGGCGACTCTCTTTTACCTCTTTGATGTCTGCTTCGCGAATTTTCTCCTGAGCCAGCAATAACTCTCTCATTTTAGAAGACTGTTCAGGAGTCAGATTCAATTTTTCTTTCAGATGACTTACTCGCATATCTGCGCGCTGCTCGGCTGTAAGTTTAGGTTTTTGTTTTTCCTGGTCCTGTGCCATTGCATTCACAGTGATATTTGTCAGGATAAAGCAAAGTGCAACGAACTGAATGATTCTACTTTTCATAGTGGTGGATTTATTTTGTTTGGGGGTTCGACAAAGGTAAACAAGAAAGGTTTAGAGGGGTTTTCTTTTTTATCCGGAAAACCATTATCATTCGCATAAACAGAGTATGACTCCGAAGGAGTCCAAGGTTTATTTTAATAATTCATGCCGATAACCTCCGATCCGGAAAGTATCGAACAACATTTTAGCTTCGGGTTGAATTTTTTTCTATTTTTAGTCTTTCAATTCAAAAATCTAACCTCTAAAACTAAAAGCCATGATTGTAGTACGAGATGTATTCCGTTTGAAATTCGGAAAAGCAAGAGATGTAAAAGCCCTTATGCAGGAAACAAAAAAATTCATGAGCCCGGAGCAGGCAAAAAATTCGCGTGTTCTTTTTGACCTTGTCGGGCCTGCTTACACGATGGTGCTTGAAACCAGTCACAAAAATCTGACTGAATTTGAAGCGAGTCTCAGCAGCACAATGAATGCAAATGATTGGCGCGACTGGTATCAAAAGTTTATTCCATTGATCGAACAATCTTATCGAGAGATTTTTACGATACAGGAATAAAAATTTGCTTCATGGCCTGTTTATTATCAGGAAGTATTTGAAGGCGGTTAATAAGCATCTTTTTTGCATTGCTTTATCATGATGTGAAACCTTGTTTGTCAGGGCTTTATTAACTATTATCGGGTCAATAGGTTTCGATGAAAATAGGCTTCTTAATCAATAGCCCCGATTGAAGCGAAAAGCCCGAGCTGTTATTGCGAGCGGAGCGAAGCAATGACGGCTCGGCTTGCAGCGGAAAGCGGGACAGGTGTTAATTTGAAGCTGAAATGTATCGCTTCTAATTTTATTACCCTGAATCTTTATTTTTACAAGAAGTTGTTTTTGTACACTTTAATTGTCTACATTTGCGGGATTAATTTATATAACTACAATAAAAATGAAAAAAGGTAAAGTAAAATTCTACAACTATTCCAAAGGATTTGGATTTATTTGTGACAACGAAACAGGACAAGATGTATTTGTCCATGCATCAGGTTTGAAAGAAGAAATTCGCGATGGCGATGAAGTCACTTTCGATGTTGAACAAGGTAAAAGAGGTTTAAATGCTGTGAGTGTACAAATCGCACAATAAATAATTTTATCATTCTTGAAAAAACGTCTCGCAATACTGCGGGACGTTTTTTTTTGAAGCATCAGTTAATTAGCTACAGTATGATTTTTAACCTCCGACTATCGACCGTTGACTGTCGACTTTCTTTTACATTTGCGCCATGAATCTTTTATCCGTAGAAAATCTTTCTAAAAGTTACAGTGAAAAAGTACTTTTTAACAGCATCAGTTTTGGCATCGATACCGGTCAGAAGGTGGCCATGATTGCAAAGAACGGCTCAGGTAAGTCGACACTCATGAAAATATTGGCCGGTAAAGACATTGCGGATAAAGGCACTGTGACCTATCGAAAAGATATTTCGGTCGCTTATCTTGATCAGGATCCGAAGTTTGATGAAACAAAGACAGTTATTGAGTCTCTCTTTCACAGCGAACTTCCTGCATTGAAGCTGATTAAAGAATATGAAGCTTGCCTTGAACGTGACATTGAACAACATACACCTCAGACTCAGAAGGCGCTTGAACGTGCGATGGCTGCAATGGACGACGCAAATGCATGGGATTACGAAGCGCGTGTGAAGCAGATTCTTTCACGTCTCAACATTCACCATCTTGAACTACAAATCAAATCGCTGAGTGGCGGCCAGCGGAAACGTGTTGCGCTTGCCCGTGTTCTCATTGATGAACCTGATCTGCTGATGCTGGATGAACCAACCAATCACCTTGACGTGGATATGATTGAGTGGTTGGAGAATTACCTGCTTCGACAGAATATTTCGGTATTGCTGGTGACACATGATCGATATTTTCTTGACAACATCTGCGACAAAATCATTGAATTAGACGACGGAAAACTGTATCACTACGAAGGAAACTATTCTTATTTTCTTGAGAAGAAAGCAGAGCGTGAATTCAACGAAAGCCGGGAGATTGACAAAGCGCGTAATATCATGCGTACTGAATTGGAGTGGATCAGGAGAATGCCGAAAGCGCGCGGTACAAAGTCGAAAGCGCGTGTGGATGCATTTGACGGATTAAAAGAACGGGCAACAAAGAAAAAGGGCGATGATAAACTTCAATTGGATGTAAAGATGACTCGCATCGGTGGCAAGGTGCTCGAGATGAAAAAAGTGCACAAGAGTTTCGGAGAGAATGCCATGTTGCGCGGTTTCGACTATACTTTTAAGACCGGAGAACGAATCGGCATTGTCGGGAAGAACGGAAGCGGTAAGTCCACGTTTCTGAATATCATCACAGGTCTTGAATCGCACGATTCAGGAAAGATAAATGTAGGTGATACGATTGTGTTCGGTTACTATTCGCAGGGCGGAATGAAGCTGAAGGATGATAAACGTGTAATTGAAGTGGTGAAGGAGATCGCGGATTTTATTCCGCAGGCCGATGGAACAAAAATTCCGGCTTCGGCTTTTCTAACGCTGTTCCAGTTTCCGCCGGATGTGCAACATACGTTTGTCTCGAAGTTGAGTGGTGGAGAGAAACGAAGATTGTTTCTGTTGACCGTGCTGATCAAGAATCCAAACTTTTTAATTCTCGATGAACCTACAAATGATCTTGATTTGATTACGTTGAATATCCTCGAAGAATTCCTGATGAATTTCGGTGGCTGTCTGCTGGTTGTTTCCCACGATCGTTACTTCATGGATAAATTAGTGGACCATCTTTTTATTTTTGAAGGTGACGGGGTGGTGCGCGATTTCAATGGAACTTATTTAGACTGGAGGGAGCAGAAGGAAGAAAAGGAAAAAGAAGAAGCAAAAATCAAAAACCAGGAATCAAAAATTAAGTCGGACGAACAGAAGGCGATAAAACAGGAAAAGAAGAAATTTTCGTATAAGGAAAAATTTGAGTTCGAGCAACTGGAAAAAGAAATTGAGTTGCTTGAAAAAGAAAAGGCGACACTTGCCGAATGGTTGAACTCCGGTAACGGAACCCATGAAGAACTGATGCAATGGGCGAACCGTTTGCAGGAAGTAACGACGGTTGTGGAAGGTAAATCCGTGCGTTGGCTTGAGTTAAGTGAGATGATGTCTTGATTTAATTTGCTGATTTGATGATGTGCAGATTTGAAAATAAGGGATTGCATGGTAAACTCTTCTTCAATATTCAATTTTCAATATTCAATCTTTAATATATGAGTAAAGGCAGCTCTCTTTTTTCTCCCGAAGCCTATTCATCTTTACGTTACATTGATTTCAGGAGATTTCTTTTTTCCAAATGCCTGCTTGCCCTCGCATTGCAGATGCAGTTTATCGTATTGAGCTGGCAGGTGTATGAGATTACAAAAGATCCGTTGTCGCTGGGATTTCTTGGATTAGCAGAAGCGATTCCGGCTGTATGTTTCGCGCTGTATGGGGGTCATGTCGCTGATCGGTACGATCGAAAAAAGATTGCGATCCTGGTGCTCACGATCATTATTTTTTGTTCGCTTGTATTGTTGATGTTGTCATTGAAAGGCGCGTTGCATTCAGCGATTCCCTTTTACGGAATCATGTTTCTGATTGGTGCGTGCAGGGGCTTTTATAGTCCTGCCACATTTTCATTGATGATGCAATTGGTTCCAAGAGAAAGTTACGCGAACTCATCAACGATGAACAGTACGTTCTGGCACATTGCAGTAGTGATCGGACTTTCAACGGGAGGATTGATGATGGGCTTTTTTGGAAAAACCATAACGTATGGAACCGTTGCTTTCATTATGCTGATTGCGCTTCTTCAGATTGTTCGCATTGTACCGAAACCATTTGAGAAGAATACTGATAAGGAAGAAATTTTTGAGAGCATCAAAACCGGTTTACGATTTGTTTTCAGCAACAAGATTATTCTCGGAGCGATGACGCTCGACCTGGTTGCGGTCCTGTTTGGAGGAGCTGTTTCGATGCTCCCGATTTTCGCCAGCGATATTCTTCATGTTGGAGAAACAGGATACGGTTTTTTGCGCGCTGCTCCTTTTATTGGTGCTGTAGTGATCGCACTTTATCTCGCCCATAATCCTCCTTTAAAAAATGCGGGAAAGAAATTACTGATCAGCGTTGCCGGGTTTGCTGTTTGCATGATTCTGTTTGCAGTCTCCAAAAATTTCTATCTCTCTTTTTTTATTCTTGCAGTAAGCGGAATATTTGACGGCGTCAGTGTGGTTATCCGTTCAACTATTCTTCAACTGATGATACCCGACAACATGCGCGGACGGGTTTCTTCAGTAAGCACGATGTTCATCAGTTCTTCCAATGAAATCGGAGCGTTTGAATCGGGCTTCGCTGCTAAACTGATGGGATTAATTCCTTCCGTTATTTTCGGCGGGGGAGTGGCATTAACTTCCGTTGCCGCTGCCGCCTGGAAACTTCCATCCCTGAGAAAACTACATTTAAAGTAAAAGAGCTTAAACGAGGTTTTGCAAAAGAGTCCGGACATAAACCCTTTAACCCATCAACACTTGTGTATAAAAAAGCCCCTCTCCTTTTATGAGAGGGTTTGGTGCGAGGTCTTCATTATCTTTAATCTTTCAATAAATTATTTTATCTTTGCGGCCATGTTAAAAAAGGCAGGTCACATCCTTCTCTTAGTCAGTATTTCTCTCGTCTTTATTACGGGCTGTAGCCGATACAATAAGATGCTGAAAAGCACCAACATGGACGCTAAACTTGACTATGCGATTCAACTCTACAATAAGAAGCAATATTTCAAAGCATTGCCGTTATTTGAAGAGTTGGTAACCATGTATCGTGGTACAAAAAAGGCGGAAAAGACTTATTATTATTACGCCTATACCAATTATAAGCTGGAAGACTATGAAACTGCGGCTTATGAGTTTGAGAACTTCGCCCGCACATTTCCAAGCAGTGAATTTGCTGAAGAGTGTGCTTTCATGCATGCCTATTGTTTCTACCAGGATTCGCCTAAATATTCCCTTGATCAATCGAGCACTATAAAGGCGATGAACGAATTGCAGTTGTTCACCGACCGTTTCAGTCATAGTTCAAAGCTGGAACAGTGCAATACGCTGATCGATCAGTTAAGATTGAAGTTAGAGACAAAAGCATTTGAAAATGCAAAACTTTATTTTCACATGGATGAATTTAAAGCGGCTGTTTCTTCTTTTAGAACGATCTTGCATGATTACCCTTCAGGAATGTTCCGTGAAGAATGTTCTTTCATGATTATTAAGTCGTGGTACCAGTTGGCAGAGAATAGTATCGAAGTAAAAAAAATAGAACGATACAACGAGTCTCTCAGGTCTTACAACGAATTCGTCGCCAGCTTTCCTGATAGCAAATTCAGGAAAGATGCCAATGAGCTTGCATCTCAGTCGCAGAAAAGATTAGCGAAATTAAATTCATCAGAAATAAGTCTAAAGAATTAACCTAATAAAAATATCACATGAACTACAAATCAGATGTATCTACTACCGTTACACGCAATACGGTTGCATACGAGAAAGACACGCAAAACATTTACGAATCACTCGTGGTGATTTCGAAACGCGCTAACCAGATTTCAGCTGAAATGAAAGAAGAGTTGAATGCTAAACTTTCTGAATTTAATCAGCAGTCTGACAACCTCGAAGAAATATTCGAAAACCGCGAGCAGATTGAAATCTCAAAATATTACGAACGTCTTCCTAAACCTACATTGATCGCCGTTCAGGAGTTTACAGAAGAGAAAATTTATCACCGCAATCCTTCTAAAGAAGTGTAACCAAATTTCGAATCCTTGATTCAGTAAAAATCCATGACCTGACCGGTTATGGATTTTTGTTTTTTTAGCCGCGTTAGCCCCTTTGGTAGCGGCTCAGTTTGAGTGACTAAATATTTCACGCAGAGAAATAAAATAATAATTTGAATTGAGATGTGTTGTTAAAAATCGAAACTGAGCCACTACCTCCATTCTTTTTTGTTTCCGGATCATCAGCGTATTCGTATATTCGTATCAAAATTCAACTGCCGAAAGGCAGGTAGTTCGAACCACTTTTATCATGTTAAAGGACAAAAAAATTCTCCTTGGTGTTACCGGAAGCATTGCCGCTTACAAGGCAGCTTTCCTGGTTCGTCTTTTGGTGAAAGAGGGAGCTGAGGTAAAGGTGATCATGACTGACGCTGCGAAGGAATTTATTACACCTCTGACATTGTCAGTGCTTTCAAAGAACCCTGTGTATTCCGAATTTTCAAAAGCGGAAACAAGTGAATGGAATAACCATGTTGAACTCGGCCTTTGGGCTGATGTTATATTGATTGCTCCCGCTACAGCAGACATCATCGCGAAGATGTCGGGCGGAATATGCGACAACCTGTTGCTTGCAACGTATCTCTCGGCACGTTGTCCCGTTTGGATTGCTCCAGCCATGGATCTCGATATGTGGCAACATCCGGCAACACAACAAAATATTCAACGGATGGTTTCGTTTGGAAATAAAATCATAGCTCCCGCTCACGGTGAATTGGCAAGCGGACTCACAGGTGAAGGAAGAATGGATGAACCAGAGAACATCGTACAGGAATTGCTGAATCATTTTGCATCAGGAATTTTATCGAAAAAAAAAGATCTGCCGCTGAGTAAAAAAAAAGTCCTCGTAACAGCTGGACCCACGTATGAAAAAATTGATGCCGTTCGTTTCATCGGTAACCGTTCATCCGGAAAAATGGGTTTTGCAATTGCGGAAGAGCTCGCCAGGAAGGGAGCAGAGGTGATCCTAGTAACCGGTCCGTCTACCCAGACCATTCACAACAATACGATTCATCGGGTGGATGTAGAATCGTCCGATGAAATGTATGAAGCAAGTTTAAAATATTTTGCTGATTCTGATATTGCTGTGTTATCCGCTGCAGTGTCTGATTACAAACCGGAGCAGATAGCAAATCAAAAAATAAAAAAGTCATCCGCTCCGATGGAGTTGAAACTTGTGATGACCAGGGACATCCTTTCGGAACTTGGTCATCGCAAGAAAAAAAATCAGATGCTCGTTGGTTTTGCATTAGAAACCGACAATGAAATTGCGAATGCAAAAGAAAAAATAAAAAAGAAAAATCTGGATTTGATTGTGCTTAATTCATTGAACGAAAAAGGAGCCGGGTTTCAATTCGACACCAATAAAATCACGATCATTGACAGAGATTTGAAACAGGTTGACTTTACGTTGAAGACAAAAAAAGAAGTGGCAGGGGATATCGTTTCAGCTATTGTATCACGCTTATTGACCAGCGAGTAAAGAGTAATTCGTTGGGGGTTCGGAGAAAAAAGGCCTTCGGACAAATCCATAGAGTACCGAAATAGATTTCTAATGACTAAAAAAAACTTTTGTTTCCCGTTTTATAGAATCCGTACTATGTTCAAGAAGAATCTGATCTCATTCCTTTTTATCTTTTTTAGTTTTCATGCTTTTTCGCAAGAGTTAAACTGCCAGGTACAGGTAATCACTCCGACGATCTCGGGGAGCGATAAAAGCATTTATGAGACGCTGCAGACTTCTATCCGTGAGTTTCTGAATAACAGGAAGTGGACACAGGATCAGTTTCTGAACCAGGAAAGAATTGAATGCAGTATCCTGATCAATGTGAAGTCTCGTCTTTCCACAGACGAATTTGAAGCCACCATTCAGGTTTCATCTGGCCGGCCTGTTTATAAAACGTCTTACAAAGCACCCATTCTGAATCTTCTGGATAAAGATTTTACATTTCGTTATGTGCAGGATCAAACACTTGAATATGATGAAGCATCCATTACTTCAAACCTGACTGCAGTACTTGCTTATTATGCAAACCTGCTTATTGGCTTTGACTATGATTCCTTTTCTGCTGATGGCGGAAGTCCCTATTTCTCAAAGGCTCAAAATATCGTGAGTTCAGCACAAAGCCTTCCTGATAAAGGTTGGAAAGCATTTGAGAGTACGCAGAACAGGTATTGGATTACTGAGAATCTGCTCAATGTTTCCTTTAAACCTTTTCGGAATACGCTCTATAAATATCATCGGATTGGTTTCGATAAAATGTCAGAGAATCTGCCGGAAGCAAGAGCTGCCATATTGGAAAGTATCAAAGATCTGAAAAAAGTACACCAGGATAAGCCGGGATCTTACCTTATGCAGGTATTCTTTGATACAAAAGCGGATGAGATCGTGAACCTGTTTACAGAAGCTTCTATCGATGAGAAAAACCAGTTGGTGCAGGTGTTGAATCTGATTGATCCGGGTCACACCGACAGGTACAACACCATTCTTGGGCGGCAATAACTATTTTTTTACAGGGACTTCTTTTACGATCTGCCCTTGCTTGTAAATAATTTTTTTTACCAGAAGAGAATCCTGGTATTCTTTCCATTCACCTTCTTCGTTGTTGTTTTTGTAATCGCCCTGCAGTTTTAATCTTCCTTTGTCATCAAAAACTTTTGCGGGGCCTTGTAATTCACCGTCAGAATAGGAGTATTCCATTGTTGGATTGCCGTTTTGTAAAAACCATTTGACAACACCTTCCCGTTTTCCATTTTTGTATGCGCCCTCTTCCTGAATCTTTCCGTCGTCATAAAAAGTTTTCTTTATCCCCTCCAGGACATCCTCTTTGAAAGTTTCAAGCACTTTCATTCGTCCGCCGAAATTCCCGTACGTACAACGTTGTCCGTTTTTCTTATCGTTTAAATATGTTTCTTCTGTAAGCAAAGCGCCATTGTTATTGAATGAAAGCGAAGCTCCCTGTTGAACTCCGTTATTATATTCTGTAATCTTTGAAATCACTCCACTGGCCTCATTGTATTCACGCCATGCACCATCTTTTTTACCATTTAGCATGAAGCCCTGGGCTTTGAGTATTCCTTTAAAATTATGCATGACGCAATAGTACCTGTTCGGATTCAATGGATCCTTTGTAAGAATAGTATCAGATTTATTTTCTGCTTTCGCCTCTGGTTTCGGGACAAACGCATTGACTGGCTTTTGTGAATAGCCAATGAAAGGAAGACAACAAATGGAGATCAGGATTATTTTTTTCATAGTGGTTCTGTTAATTTCTATCTGCAAAAATAAATTCTTTATTGAAATGTTGATGATTGAATCGTGAATGTTTATTTTGCATGAGATTGAATGCCATCAGCCGGCATGCAAGATTACCCATTATGCAGGATAAAATAAGTATTAAAATCGCCTTACCGGAAGATGTTCCCTATGTAGCCGAAATCGGAAAAATTACATTTTATGAAACCTGGCGAAAGGTAAATACAGAAGAAGATATGGAACTGTATCTGAAAGAATCATTTGGATGGGAAAAAATCAGGAAAGATGTTTCGGATGCTTTTACAAATATTTTTTTGCTGGCATACGAGAGTGAGAAATTAATCGGTTATGCCAAAATGAGGCGAGATCGTACCTACAGTGAATTCCAGGGAGAAAAGGCAATTGAAATTGAGCGTATTTATGTGAAACGGGAATTCCAGGGAAAAAAAGTCGGTAAACTTTTGATGGATCGATGTATTGAAATAGCAAAGTCAGAAAACTCTGTTTGGCTTTGGCTTGGTGTAAACAATGAGAATATTAAAGCAACACGTTTTTATTTTCGTTATGGTTTTGAAGTTTTCGGAACAAAGAAATTTAAACTTGGAAATGCGGAAGACGAAGATCTTCTTATGAAACTAAGGGTAGGATAATGTTGAAGTTTCAAACGAAGGAATTTCCGATGATCCAATAAACAAATTGACTATTTTTTTACCTTCACAACGCTATGCTTAAAAATATTTTAATTCAAAATTATGCCCTGATTGATCATCTCGAACTTGAATTTGAGAATGGGCTAAACATTGTGACCGGCGAAACCGGAGCCGGGAAATCCATTTTGCTCGGAGCTCTGTCGCTCATCATCGGAAACAGGGCCGATACTTCCGCTTTACTTGACACCTCTAAAAAATGCATTGTAGAAGGAAGATTCGATGCCGATAAAAAAAGTTTAAAAGATTTTTTCAGTGAACATGAATTGGATTTTGAAAACCCTGTGATTATACGCAGAGAAATCAGCAGTGAAGGTAAGTCGCGTTCTTTTATTAACGATACACCTGTTACATTGAGTCAGTTGAAGGAACTTGGGTTGTTGCTGGTCGACATTCACTCACAACATGAAACATTGCTTTTGAATCGAAGCGTCTTTCAACTTTCTATTGTAGATGCGTTTGCACAACACGACAAACTGCTCATTGAATACTCAAAATATTTCCATGAGTTTCAATCCCTAAATAAAGAATTCAATATTCTTGAGGAAGAGGAAAAAAAGTCGAAAGCTGACCTCGACTATTTTCAATTTCTTTTCAGTGAGCTGGATGAAGTGAATCTTATTTCAGGTGAACAGGAAAAACTGGAAGCGGAACTTCAGACACTTACGCATGCGGAGGAAATTAAATCAGGAATTGCTTTCATAGTTAATTCCATTTCTCAACGCGACGACAATTTTCTTAATCAACTCAATCAGTTTACTAATTCAATCAACTCAATCAGTAAGTACAGCACAAAGCTTGAAACAATATCAGCGAGAATAAAAAGCGTGAACATCGAACTGAAAGACATTAACAATGAGATGGAGACCATCGGTGATGAAATAAATTTTGATCCGAAACGGATTGAAATTATCAATGAAAGATTAAATGTGATTTACCGGCTTCAGCAAAAACATCGGGTCAATACCATTGAAGAATTACTGACGTTAAAAAAACAATTTGAATCAAAACTTCAAGGTATCAGTTCGCTCGAAGAACGAATCGAACAACTGAACAAGCAAATTATTGAGTCAAAAAAAACAACTATGAAAACAGCTCTTCGTATTTCTGATGGGAGGAACAAAGCGATTCCGGTTATTGAAAGCGAGATAAAAAAATTACTTGGGGAAGTAAGCTTGCCGAATGCTGTTCTTAAAATTGAAAACAACTTGCTGAGTGAAGATGAATTTACAACCAACGGAATTGATCAGGTTCGTTTTCTTTTTTCGGCAAACAAAGGTGTTGCCTATGCCGACATCAGCAAAGTAGCTTCCGGCGGCGAGTTAAGCAGGTTGATGTTGTGTATTAAATCATCCGTTGCCCGGCTGATCTCGTTACCTACCATTATTTTTGATGAGATCGACACCGGTATTTCCGGTGAAACCGCTGTAAATGTCGGGAAGGTTTTAAAAGGAATGGCAAAACGCCACCAGCTGATTACCATTACTCACCTTCCTCAAATTGCGGGCAGGGGAGAGGCGCATTATTTTGTTTACAAGGAAGTAACAGGCAAAAAGACATTTACAAAAGTCCGTAAGCTGAATGCTGACGAGCGAATCGTTGAAATCGCAAAAATGTTGAGCGGGGAAAAACCATCTGCGGTGGCGATCGAAAACGCGAAAGAGTTGTTGAAGAATTGAATTGTCACAAAAAAATTCTTTCCTTTACTTCCTGCTCAATACTCCAATTCAAAATTTCTAACTATTATGTACAACTTACTCAAAGGAAAACGCGGAATTATTTCAGGAGCGCTCGATGCGAATTCAATCGCATGGAAAGTAGCCCAACGTTGCCACCAGGAAGGAGCGACCATGACGCTCACCAATGCGCCGATAGCGATGCGGATGGGAGAAATAAAAAAGCTGGCGGACGAAACAAAGTCTGAAATTATTCCTGCCGATGCTACAAGCGTTGAAGAGTTGACAACTCTTTTTTCTAAATCACAGGAAGTATTGGGTGGAAAAATTGATTTCGTTCTGCACTCGATCGGCATGTCAGTAAATATCAGGAAGAATATTCCTTATACAGAAAGTAATTACGATTATTTCATGAAAGGCATTGATGTTTCTGCCATGTCATTGCATAAAATGCTGAGCGTAGCTATGAAATTGGACGCGATAAACGAAGGCGGAAGTGTAGTTGCATTAACTTACATGGCTGCACAGCGCACATTTCCATTTTATACCGACATGGCCGACATTAAAGCAATGCTCGAATCCATTACACGTAGTTTTGGTTATCACTATGGAAAAAGTAAGAGAGTACGTGTGAATACAGTTTCTCAATCTCCGACAAAAACTACAGCGGGTACAGGTATTAAGGGCTTTGGAGATTTCTATAATTTCGCTGATGCAGTGGCTCCGCTTGGAAATGCAAGTGCTGATGCCTGTGCAGATTATTGCGTGACACTTTTTTCCGACCTCACAAAAATGGTAACGATGCAAAACCTGTATCACGATGGTGGTTATTCGAATACAGGTGTAAGCATGGAAGTGATGCAAAAGTTTGAGGGTTGATACAAAGTACTTAAAACAAAAAAGCGTCTCTCTGAAGGGAGGACGCTTTTTTTTTTACTTAGAAGTATTTTCTATTATTCTTCTTTCTTCTTCCTGGTCGTTCCTGTTTTTGCAGGAGGTGGAGGAGTAGCTGCTGTAGCTTTTGTAACAGAAATTTTCAAGCTAGTGCTTTCTTTATCAAATACAACTTCGATGATGTCACCTTCACCAAGTTCTGCTTTAATGATCTCTTCAGCTAACGGGTCTTCGAGGTATTTCTGAATCGAGCGCTTTAATGGACGTGCACCGAAGTTCGCGTCATATCCTTTATCAGAAATGAAATCCTTTGCTTCGTCAGAAAGTTTGAGCTTATAACCGAGTTCCTCAACGCGTTTGTAAAGATGAACAAGTTCAACATCAATAATTTTATGAATGTGTTCTTTGCTGAGTGAATTGAACAACACAACATCATCAATACGGTTCAGAAATTCAGGAGCAAAGGCTTTCTTCAATGCATTTTCTATCACGCCTTTCGTATTGTCATCATGTGCTGATTCCTTTGCCATGGTCGTAAATCCAACACCTTGCCCGAAGTCTTTTAGCTGGCGTGATCCGATGTTTGAAGTCATGATCATAATCGTATTCTTGAAATCAACTTTACGACCGAGTGAATCAGTCAGCATACCTTCATCCAAAACCTGGAGCAGGAGGTTAAAAATATCCGGGTGAGCTTTTTCAATTTCATCCAGAAGAACAACAGCGTAAGGTTTACGTCTTACTTTTTCAGTCAACTGTCCGCCTTCTTCATAACCGACATATCCAGGAGGCGCACCAATCAATCTTGATACAGCAAATTTCTCCATGTATTCGCTCATGTCAATACGAACGAGTGCATCATCAGAATCGAAGAGGTATTTTGCAAGAACTTTTGCGAGTTCAGTTTTTCCAACTCCTGTAGGACCAAGGAAGATAAAAGTTCCAATTGGTTTGTTTGGATCTTTTAAGCCGGCACGGTTACGTTGAATTGCTCTTACCACTTTCGCGATCGCTTCATCCTGACCTATTACTTTTCCTTTCAGTTCGTCTGCCATTTTAACAAGACGATTACTTTCTGTTTGCGCGATACGTGTAACCGGAATACCTGTCATCATGGCTACCACTTCAGCAACATCCTTTTCATTAACAGTGTAGCGATGGCTTTTTGTTTCCTCTTCCCATTGCTTTTTTGCAGCGTCCAATTGTTCGAGTAATTGTTTTTCTGTATCTCGAAGCTTTGCTGCTTCTTCGTACTTCTGACTTCTGACAACTTTATTTTTTTCAACCTTGATTTCAGAAACTTTTGTTTCGAGATCAAGAATGTTTTTGGGAACGTGAATATTTGTAATGTGAACACGCGATCCGGATTCATCCAAAGCATCAATTGCCTTGTCCGGAAGAAAACGGTCCGTAATGTACCGTGCAGTAAGGGTTACGCATGCTTTCAACGCTTCAGGTGTATAGTTCACGTTGTGATGTTCTTCATAGCGGTCTTTGATGTTCTTCAGGATCTCCTGTGTTTCATCAATACTTGCCGGCTCAACCAACACGCGCTGGAAACGTCTGTCAAGCGCGCCGTCTTTTTCAATATACTGGCGGTACTCATCGAGGGTAGTGGCACCGATGCATTGAATTTCACCACGGGCAAGAGCGGGCTTAAACATATTGGAAGCATCGAGGGAACCGGAAGCGCCACCAGCACCAATGATTGTATGAATTTCATCGATGAAAAGGATGACATCCGGTGATTTTTCAAGTTCATTCATCACGGCTTTCATACGCTCTTCAAACTGTCCGCGGTATTTAGTTCCGGCAACAAGTGAGGCAAGATCAAGCGTCACAATTCTCTTATTAAATAAAACGCGTGAAACTTTTCGTTGAACGATCCTCAGAGCAAGTCCTTCTGCAATTGCAGATTTACCAACACCTGGTTCACCGATCAAAATTGGATTATTCTTTTTTCTTCTTGATAAAATCTGGGAGACACGTTCAATTTCTTTTTCACGTCCCACAATCGGATCGAGGCGACCATCTTCAGCGGCCTTCGTAAGGTCACGACCGAAGTTATCAAGAACCGGAGTCTTGGATTTTGAATCACTTCCTTTTTTACCTCCGGTGATTCCTGTTCCCCCATCATCTTCCTTCGAATAAGGATCGTCTTCAGCAGGATTGTGAGGAGAGTCGGAACGAAAATTAGTTTTGATGATATCCAGTTCTTCTTTTACAATTTCATAGGTAATGCCATACTGGTTCAGGATTTGAGTCGCGATGTTATCATCATCTTTTAAAATAGAAAGAAGAAGATGTTCTGTTCCGATCACATCGCTCTTAAAAACCTTTGCTTCGAGATAGGTAATTTTAAGGGCCTTCTCAGCTTGTTTGGTGAGCGGGATATTACTGAGATTATTTGCAGACGTAGAACTTCCCTTTACAGAATTCTCCACTGATTTTCTTAACTCGGCAAGATTAATTCCCAACGACTTTAGAATTTTGATTGCCATTCCTTCTCCTTCACGGATCAGACCTAGCAATAAGTGTTCAGTTCCGATGTAATCATGTCCCAAACGCAAAGCTTCTTCACGACTGAATGTGATGACATCCTTTACCCGGGGAGAAAATTTAGCTTCCATAATAAGTTTAAGTTTTAAATTGTCTAACGTTGATACTAAGAAATAAGTTTAGGTTGATCAGACTAACTTTTCAACAAAATTACGTATTTCATTTCAGAGGGTGCAATTAACGTGCAAATTTAACTTTGCTGTCATACGGACAGACAGACTTTTCAACAAAATTTTGTGAGAAAAAATCTCATTTATCTGATGTCAAATTCCTATCTTCGAACTCCAAAATTTTTCATTGAAAATGAAACAGACATCCGGTTATTTTTAGTCTTGTAAGGGAACACTTTTAAGGCAAAAAACAAACTGATAACTGATTAATAATTAGGTCACCAGCAAATTAAAGTACATCACTATAGTCAACAAAATTAATTAAAAAAATGGCAGAAAGAATAATTCCGATTAACATCGAGGAAGAAATGAAAACGGCCTACATTGATTATTCAATGTCAGTCATTGTATCGAGGGCATTACCCGATGTTCGTGATGGTTTGAAACCGGTTCACAGGCGAGTTTTGTATGGGATGCTTGACCTTGGCGTATTGAGTAACCGTCCGTATAAAAAATCTGCAAGAATAGTCGGAGAAGTGCTGGGAAAGTACCATCCGCATGGTGATACATCTGTATACGATGCAATGGTCAGAATGGCGCAAGAGTGGAGTTTGCGTTATCCGCTTGTGGACGGACAAGGAAATTTCGGTTCCATGGACGGAGATAGTCCGGCAGCCATGCGTTATACAGAAGCTCGATTAAAAAAAATTGCCGAAGAATTATTGGCAGACATTGATAAAGATACGGTGGATTTCTCTTTAAACTTTGACGATTCCTTACAGGAGCCCACTGTTCTTCCATCCAAGATTCCAAACCTGTTAATTAATGGTTCCTCCGGAATCGCAGTCGGAATGGCTACCAACATGCCGCCTCATAACCTTACGGAAGTGATTGAAGCCATTGTTGCGTACATCGACAACAAAGAGATTACAATTGATGAGCTAACGAAGTTTGTGAAAGCACCTGACTTTCCTACAGCCGGAATTATTTACGGCTATGCCGGAGTAAAAGAAGCGTATGAAACAGGTCGCGGAAGAATTGTTCTTCGGTCTCGTGCTACAATTGAGCAGTTAGCGAATGGAAAGGAACGAATCATTGTTACTGAAGTTCCTTACCAGGTCAACAAAGCGGAAATGATCAAGCGTACTGCCGACATGATCAATGAGAAAAAAATTGATGGCATTACAGATATCCGTGATGAATCAGATCGTGAAGGCGTTCGCATCGTATACGATATTCGCAGAGATGCAATTTCTAATGTGGTGTTGAATAATCTGTATAAACATACTGCGCTTCAGTCGGCATTCAATGTGAACAACATTGCTTTGGTGCACGGCCGGCCAATGATGCTGAACCTGAAAGACATGATTGTTCACTACGTGAACCATCGTCATGAGGTAGTGATTCGCAGAACAAAGTATGAGTTGGCTGAAGCGGAAAAACGAGCCCACATCCTCGAAGGTCTTTTAATCGCACTCGATCACCTGGATGAAGTAATTGCATTGATACGTGCATCGCAAACCCCGCAGATTGCGCAGGATGGACTGATGACACAATTCAGCTTATCTGAAATTCAGTCGAAGGCAATTCTCGATTTGCGTCTGCAAAAACTAACCGGTCTTGAACGCGACAAAATCAAAGAAGAATATGCTGAGTTAATGAAGATCATTGACTATTACCGTGGCATTCTTGCCAATGAAAATCTCCGGATGGAAATTATCAAGGATGAAATGGCGGAAGTAAAAGAAAAGTATGGTGATAAACGCAGAACAGAAATTGTTTACACCGGCGATGAGATTTCAATGGAGGATATGATTGTTGACGAAGATGTCGTGATCACCATTTCTCATCTTGGTTATGTAAAACGTACGCATCTTTCAGAATACAGAACGCAGGGAAGGGGAGGCAGAGGCGCACAGGGAAGTGCTACCCGTGACGAAGATTTTGTGGAACATATTTATGTGGCGTCCACTCACAATTACATGTTGTTCTTTACCGAGCAGGGAAAATGTTATTGGCTCAAGGTATATGAAATCCCTGAAGGAACGAAAACTTCGAAAGGCAGGGCGATACAAAATCTGATCAGTCTTTCTCCGGACGATAAAGTAAAAGCATTTATCAATGTAAAGAATTTGACGGACGAAGCATACATCAACAATAATTTTATTGTGATGTGTACGAAGAACGGGACCATCAAAAAGACAGCTTTGGAAGCATATTCAAGACCGAGACTTTCGGGAATCAATGCAATTAACATTGAAGAAGGAGATCAGCTCCTTGAAGCACGACTCACGAATGGCACAAACGAAATTATGATTGCGACCAGGAAAGGAAAAGTTGTTCGCTTTAATGAAACAACGGTGCGTGCAGTCGGAAGAAATTCAATCGGTGTAAGAGGAGTCACTTTGCAGGGTGAAGATGACAAAGTCATCGGAATGGTGTGTGTAAACGACCCGATCAAAGAAAGTGTATTGGTCGTTTCTGAAAAAGGATATGGGAAACGTTCTGAAGTGGATGAATATCGCATCACCAACAGGGGCGGAAAAGGAGTTAAGACCATCAACGTAACGGATAAAACGGGTAACCTGATTGCCATTAAAATTGTGGTTGACAATGATGACCTGATGATCATTAATAAATCAGGAGTTACCATCAGGATGGGTGTGGAAGATTTGAGAATAATGGGCCGCGCGACACAAGGCGTGCGATTGATTCGTTTGGATGACGACGATGAAATTGCATCTGTTGCAAAAGTAGAAGTGCAGGATGAAGTACACAAGCCGGAAGAAACAGAAGCGGCTCCGGGAACACTACCGGAAAATAAACAGGATGTAACTGGTGAATCATCTGAAGAGCCCGGAGAAGATCAAACCGATTTAACATAATTCAAAAAAATCAGCAGCATGAAAAAGGTTGGTTTATTTTTATTCACGATGTGTATGACGGCAACGCTCACATATTCGCAGAAATCAAAAGTGAAAGCAGCGTATAATTATTACAAAGATCCGTATAATGATTATGAGAAAGCTAAATCCGCAATTGATGAAGCGATAACAGATGAACAGTCGAAAGGGATGGAGATGACGTGGTATTACCGTGGTCTTATCTATAGCGCGATTTTCAAAAATGAAAAATACGGTTTTCTCTGCGACAATTGCCTGCAAACTGCTTACGATGCATACAATAAATCACTTGAGATAAATCAGAAGAATGAATGGGGTGATGAAATTAAAGCCGTCCGAATTCCCTGGCTCACGAACCAGATTTTCGGACAGGGAGTTGATCAGTTCAAGGTAAAAAAATACGCTGAGGCATTGACAGCTTTTGAGTTCGTTTTAAAAATTACTCCGGGCGATACCTCTATTCTTTTAAACTCTGCATACTCGGCTGAGCTTGCCGGTAAAAAAGATAAAGCGGAACAATATTATAGTCGCCTTGTCAGCATGAAATACAATGATGATAAAATCTATCTCGCGTTATCTAATCTCTACAAACAGGATAAAGATACTGCGCGTGCATTGATGACATTGAAAGACGGACGAAAAATTTATCCGGATACGCTCAGTCTCATGCTTGCTGAAATCAATATTTACCTCGCTGCCGGAAAAAACATGGAGGCGACTTCTGATTTAGATGCCGCTATTAAGAAGGACCCGAAGAACATCAGCTTGTACCTCGCATTAGGCAGCGCGTATGATAATCTTGCGAATCCGAAAGATGCCAATGGTAATGATCTTCCTAAGCCATCGAACTTTGAGGAGTTAATCGGGAAAGCAGAAGGGGTATACAAGCAAGGGTTAGGTGTTAATCCGAACAATTTCGAAATTAATTTCAATCTGGGCGCATTGTATTTTAACCAGGCGGCGGAGATGGCCAATGCCGGAAATAACATTAAATCAAATGATGAATTTGCCAAGGCAAAGCAGAAGTATGATCAGAAATTTAAAGACTCTGAACCCTACCTTGAAAAAGCATTGGAGTTAATTCCGAATGATAAGAGTACATTAAATTCGCTAAAACAATTATATGTGAGAACCGGCGAGACAGACAAGTACAATAAAGTAAAAACACTATCTGACTCGTTGAAATAAGGTTAAAGGAAAGTTAAAAGTTAAGCCCGATGATATGAATAAGGATTTCTAAAAATATATTTGTCATATCATGTCGCACGAATTAAAACACTAAACTCAAAAAAAATACAACACCCATGAAAAAAATTTCATCACTAATTTTATTTATTCTGCTTTCAATCTTTAGTCAGCAATCAATGGCCCAACAATCCACATTGCTTGAAAAAGTAGTTCCTAACTTGTCGGCTACTGAGCCATCATCGAATCAAAAACTGGTGATCCCCTATGAAAAATGGAAATTACCAAACGGTCTTACGTTGATCATTCACGAAGATCATTCAGATCCGATCGTTGACGTTCGGGTAACCTATCATGTCGGATCAGCGAGAGAAAGTATCGGGAAATCCGGGTTCGCTCACTTTTTTGAACACATGATGTTTGAAGGTTCCGATCACCTGAAAGATAAAGAACATTTTAAAATTGTGAGTAAAGCCGGTGGTACGATGAATGGAAACACGGAACGGGATGTAACCAATTATTTTGAGACAGTTCCAAGCAATTACCTTGAAGTTGCTTTGTGGCTGGAGGCAGACAGAATGGGATTTCTGCTCGACTCAGTTACAAAAGCGAAATTTGAAATTCAGCGTGAGACCGTTAAAAATGAAAAAGGTCAGAATGTGGAGAACCAACCGTATGCATTGGCATTTGAAGAGGTGTTAAATCAGGCGTTGTATCCGTATGGTCATCCCTACAGCTGGCCGGTGATAGGTTATACGGATGATTTAAACCGCGTTACCGTTGATGATTTAAAAAGTTTTTTCCTTCGTTGGTATGGTCCGAATAACGCTGTACTCACTGTATCAGGTGATGTAAATTCAAAAGATGTTTTGGCAATGACTGAAAAATATTTTGGTTCCATTCCATCTTGTCCGGAAGTTAAAAAACTCCGTATTCCTGCACCGATACTTGCCAACGATCAGTATGCGAATTACAATGACAATATTTATTTACCCCTGACATTGATGGTGTACCCGACAGTGCCTTCTTATCATCGCGACGAGGCGGCGCTTGACCTTCTTGCAAGTATGATGGGGGAGGGGAATAATTCCATTTTCTATAAGAACTTTGTGAAGAATGAGAAAGCCATCCAGGCGGGAATCAATCATTCAACAAGTGAGTTGGCTGGTGAATTCCAGGTATTGGTTTTTGCTTATCCTGATATATCGTATGCTGATTTGCCGCAAGACAAAGAAGAGATGAACAGAAAAATGCACGAGATGATTGCCAAGAACTTTGAGGAGACGGAAAAAAAGATTCACGAAACGATTGATGAATTCGAAAAAACAGGAATCACTGATGAAGCGCTGCAACGTGTGAAAGCGAACAAAGAATCACAGATAGTTGACCAGGGAACAAGCGTTTTCGAAAAAGGGATGATGCTTGCGATGTGGCATACGATTCTTGGCAAACCGTATAACCTGAACGATGAATACGATCGCTATGATAAAGTAACCAAGGATGATGTCGTGCGTGTATTTAATAAGTATATCAAAGATAAGCATGCCGCGATAGTAAATGTATACCCTAAAAATTCGGAACAGAAAGATTCTGTTAAAAGTGTGAATCCGTATGCAAACGCAAAAATCGTTGACAACCCTGAGTATGCCGGGTTAAAGTATGTAAAAGCGAAAGATAATTTTGACAGGAGTAAACAACCTGTAGAATCGACGCCGAAGGTTCCGGTTGTACCCCAATATTACACACACGATCTGAAAAATGGTTTAAAGATTATCGGTACGCAGGATTCGGAATCACCAAAGGTAGTTCTGCTCATTACTATCAATGGAGGAGATCTTGTTGTTGGAGCTGCAGACCCAAAGAAGGTTGGGTTAGCAGAGTTGACAGCATCTATGATGGGTGAAGGAACACAAACCTATACAACCGAACAGTTGAGTGCTGAACTTGAAAAACTCGGAAGCAGCATTGCATTTAGTGGCGGTGCCGAAAATTCGTCCATCGTAGTCAGCAGTCTTTCAAAAAATCTTGACGCAACTTTAAAATTACTTGAAGACGAACTATTCCATCCCCGTTTTGATGCTACTGATTTTAAACGGATAAAGAAGCAGTCGATGGAATCGCTTGAGAATGATAAAAAAGTTGCGCAGTCCGTTGCAAATAAACTTTACAGGAACCTGATGTTTGGCAATACCGTTTTCGGAAGTTATACGACGTATAAAAACATGAAAAAGTTTACGCTGGATGATGTGAAGAATTATTTCCAGATGTATTATTCACCAACCGTTTCTAACCTGGTGATAGTAGGAGATATTAAAGAAAACGATATCATGGCGAAGCTTGATTTCCTGAATAAATGGCCGGCGAAAGAAGTGAAGCTCCCTGAATTTACCGGATACGCTCCGATTCAACACACGCAGATCTACCTCTCTCATAAGGACGATGCGGCACAATCCATTATCATGATTGGAAACCCGGGAATGGCGTATGATCCTACCGGAGATTATTTTAAATCGAATGTGATGAACTATTCACTTGGAGGATCATTCAGCAGCCGATTGAATCTGAACCTTCGTGAAGATAAAGCTTATACATACGGAATCCGTTCCGGTTTTGGCGCTTCAAAATATCCGGGATCTTTTACAGTCAGTGCCAGTGTTAGAAGAACTGCGACCGATTCATCGATCACTGAAATAATGAAAGAGCTAACTAATTTCCGCAATGGCGGTTTGAAAGAAGATGAGATCGCATTCACCAGAAGTTCTTTGCTAAACAGCGAAGCGCTCAGGTATGAATCGCCGTTTCAGAAAGCTGGGTTCTTGTCGAGGATCATTCAATATAACCTCCCGAAAGATTACAATGCAGCACAGGCAAAGATTCTGAAAGAGATATCGAAAAATGAGCTGGATGAGCTTTCTAAAAAATACATCACTCCTGACAAAATGGTTATTCTCGTTGTCGGCAACAAGTATTTAATCAAAGACAAACTCGAGAAGCTTGGGTATGGCAAAGTAAAAGAAGTTGATTTGGATTAATACAAGCGCTCTGATCATTCACATTTTAATCATCCATCATTTATGAAATTATCTGCTATAAAAAAAATACTGCTGATTGTTTGTCTGCTTAGTACACACACAGGTTATTCCCAAAACTTCAATGTACAAAGTGCTGCCGATTCATATAAGAACCTGCGGGAGACAAAAAACCGTCTCAAAGAGCTGACTGATGCAAAAAAATACATTGACTTAGCAGCTGCAAACGAGCAAACAGCAAATGATCCTAAGATGTGGATTTACCGGGGGAAAATTTACCTTGAAATTGATCAGGATACTACGGAAGCCGTAAAGAGTCTGGATCCTGATGCGATTGAAAAATCAGCGATCAGTTTTATTAACTGCATGAAGACGGATACTAAAAATAATTTCACAGATGAGTGCAAAAGCAAAATCTGGGTTGCCGGTGCACGTATAAACAATAAAGCGATTGCGGCTTTAAACAAAGCTGACTATGATAAAGCGACCAGGTATTTCAGCATTGCTTTGGAGATTATCCCGTTTGATAAAGACAACAACCTGAAGCGAAACACATCCATCACAGCGGATCTTATCACGTACAATTTATCCAAGACAGCGATCAGAGCAAAAGACTATTCGAAAGCAAAAGGTTACCTACAAAAGCTCATTGATATCAAATACAATGACCCGATGCTTTATGTTAATATGAGCCGGGTATACCTCGAAGAAAAGGATACAACAAAGGCATTGTCTTATGTTGAGCAAGGAAGAAAAATTTTTGAGGAAAACACATCGTTGTT
This sequence comes from Bacteroidota bacterium, assembly GCA_043783155.1. GTDB lineage: Bacteria > Bacteroidota > Bacteroidia > AKYH767-A > 2013-40CM-41-45 > JAPLDA01. Next base: position 27,798 of record JAYVZS010000066.1, read on the forward strand.
GGCCGAGGAAATCAAGATATACAGTGCTCAGGGTAGATTTGATGTCTTGATTGATAAGTTTACAGAAGCCATTAATATTGATCCTGACAAGGAGTTCTTATATTATAATCGTGCTTCTCTATACCAGGTTATCAAAAACAACGAAAAGGCTGAGTCCGATTATAAAAAGGCCATTGACCTGAAATCGGAATATTTTGAAGCAAATTACTACCTGGGAGTTCTATATTTCAACCAAGGGGCTGATCTTGCAAATTCTGCAAAAAACATAAAAAATAATGATGAATTTGAAACTGCCAAGAAAAAATATGATGAGAAATTTAAACAGGCAGAACCATACCTGGAAAAAGCATTGGATATAAATCCGAAAAAGACGGAAGAAGACCAAAGGTTATACAAAGCGAATTTGAATTCATTGAAGCAATTGTATGCGCGAACAGGAGAGATGGATAAGTACAATAAGATAAAAGGGCTTCAGGAACAGAGGTAGAAATATACCGGATCATTCGAAATAAGGGAGAAGTTTCTCCCTTATTTCTGCCTATTACTATTTAACATAATCTATTACTATTTAACATAATGTTAATTATAAGACAAAGCAGAGGTTCAAATTTTAGTCTTTGACCCATCTAAGCTCCTTTATTCACGGGCTCTTGCCAGTCATTCGCCAACAATTCTACCCCGGACCTTTTCCACAGAACTACATTTACTTCAACGAGACCACACAGTCATGACGACCCAACGCGCAGTACCAAAAAAACAAAAAGATGAAATCAAGCTGTTGTCATTCTCAACTACTTTATGTGGAAAACAATTGCAGTGTCTGTCTGAACTCAAACTGCGAAAATTACCTGGGGCCTATCCCGTTTATCTATTCTCCTCGATTCTGGAATAATCTCTTTGCAGGTTTCTTCTTTGCCTTTATATTCTTGTTCACTTTTGAAGATTTCAGCTACAATAGAAATCCTATAACCAATTCTGCTGAAGCTTTGTTAAAAATTCAACAAGATGAACCACTTACAGTCGATAACCTAAAGCTAGAGTTAAAGGATCTTGATGTGGCGTGTAAAGATGAGGTTTTTGCCCAATTGCAAATTGAATCAGGTCACATGACGTCTTATCTTTTCCAGAAGACTAATAACCTGTGCGGGATGCGCTATCCATTCAAACGGACCACGTCAGCCATTGGAATTTTTCTTCCTGAATCGAACACCATTATCAAAGGTTCTCAAAGGGAATTAAAAAAATACAGTCAGCAAAACAATTATGCTGTGTATGCCACCTGGCAGGATTGCCTGAAAGACTACAAACTTTGGCAGGACGAATGTTTCAAACTAAAAGAAAAGTATCTTTCTTTTTTAGGATCCTATTATGCCGAGGACGCTGATTATGTTCAAAAGATAAAAGAAATCAAAAAGTAAAACTTACTTCTTTACAACCATCTCATTCAATCTTTCAACAATATGATAGGTAATAGGACAATACTCAAGATTCTGAATATGAATATCGCGCTGGTACATGAAATCTTTTCGTTGTGTATGTGGAAACAACCTGCAGTCGGCCGGTCGAATTGCATATATGGTACATCGGTTGTTCTTGTCGAGAAAATGACACGGCGTCTTCTGGTGAACAATGTCTTTGTTTTCGTCCACCACTAAATATTTTTTCCAATATTCCTTTTCTGTCAACCCGACATGCGTTGAAATACGTTTCACATCTGCCTTCGTATATGTTGGTGTCATGGTCTTGCAGCAATTGGCGCACTGCCCGCAGTCAATTTTCTCATAGGCCTCTTTGTGCAAACGATTCACTTTAGATTGAAGTCCAGATACTTTTCTTCTTCCCAAACCTTTCAGGAATTTCGTGTATTCCTTCAGGTTCTTCTTCATATCACTCTTAAATTTCCGCAACGTTTTATACATAGAATTTTAATTCAATAAAATGGTTAACAAAGGCATTGGTAAATTAAATCAACAGCAGATCCTACAATTATTCAACATCAGAAATTTCCTTTTAATCCGAAAACAAATCCTGCACTTGCTTTTTTACTGTCTGCAAAGGAAGTAACAAAATCAATACGCACGAAACTTAGTTTCTGAAGTCCCACAGAAAGTTCCATGTAGTTTTTTACCTTATCGGAATACAGATAATGAATACCCGCGACTTCCGTGAGTTTTAGTTTCCTGATGAACGGAATCTTATTCAGGATAAACCCTCCGAAGTTTTGTTCTCCATGAGCTTCCACATACGGATCTGTTGTTGAGTATTGGTAATAATTAAGCAACTTGAAATCATCTAACCTGAACGATGAAAGAAAAGTCTGGTTACCATTGAAATGATGATCGTCCATCAGGTAAAGCGCTTTTCTGTTCATGAATTTTCCACAGGAAACAGAATAGTTTAATGTGCCAAGTAATCCAAGCCGCATCTCATCCGTAATGCCCGCATTCACAAAGTCGTAATCCACATCGCTGCCTGCAAGGTCTTTGATGCCTTTACGGTAATGGATTTTCAGCGAAGGATATTTTGAACCCAGAATAAATTTTCCTTCCGGACTGTTGATGTATTCCTGCCTGAAGTGAATCTGAACAGACAGATCAAGTGAGACCGATTTATTATTTTTGAAATGTAAACTGTCAGATACCGGGTACAACGGATCGTTCGATGTGTATTCACGGTTTTTTACATCGATGAATGAACAATTCGTCCTGTTAATCAAGGGAAAACGGTTCGCATATTCGATGCTTGTTTCAAGACGAAATCCATTAAATAATTCAGCTTGATGCTCAGCAAGGAAAAATCTTTTTTCATAAATTTTCATGAAGTTCTTTTCTGCAAGCAGACTGTATGCAGTATTGATCAGTTCCGTTATCGGCCGGTTTGCATTAAACTGTGATACAGACGTTCCTGCTATCAATGAGTATGATGCTTGTTTATCAGGATTGTACTTCCTGTAATAATAAACACTCTCGTTGAAATGTTTATTCGCGAATCCATACCGGAGCGTTGTCCCGTATCCCCGTTCACTCCAAGGATCATCCTTGAATCGTTTTGTGTGGAAGATACTCATCCCCACATTTAAACCCTCTGCAGTATTGAACTGAATATTTTTAACAAGCGGTGTAAATGAAAATGATTCCTTCGAGAAACTTTTTTTCAGGCGATAACCGCTAAACAGCAGGCTACCAAGTGTAAACTTGTTCTCTTTTTTATCTACCGAATCACGAAAGTGTTTTGATGCATATACAATGGCTGTACTGTCGCGCGTATGATAATCCCTTACTTCTTCCGCAATTAATGGAACCGGACGTGTAAGTTGCCAGTATGAAGAGTCTTTCTTATTCGCGTCGGCGTTTATTTTCATTACTTCTCCGTTGAAAAAGCGGGACGAAAAATCAGGGTGAACATTGTAGTTGCTGTTGATGCCAAGCACCACTCCCCTGCCGTGAAAACCAAATACGCTGAACACAAAATTCAATTGGTTTGAAAAATTCATCCATGTATCTTTTTCCACAGGAACATAAGACTGATGAATCTCAAGGGTATCAATGAATTCAATCTGCTGGGCTTTGGTAATGAACAGATCGGTACTGTGAATTCGCCAGGAATCATCGAGAATATAAATATCGCCCTGGAACACAGGATCCGAAGGACGTTTCGGAATCACTTTAATTTTATTTACCGTTTCACCATTCTCCGTATAGGTGCCTTCGAGTCGGAATTTATAATAGAACAATGCCGAGGGTGAAACAGGTGAAACAAATCCACGCTCACTTAAATCATCCAGGCGAATCAGACTCTCATACATGTTAAACATGATCAGGTCGGATGCACGGTTAAAACTGAATGACCGGTTATTTCCACTGACTCTCGAAGAGACCATCACTTCCTTTGTTCGATCCGGATAACTGAAATAAAACTTTGATACAGATTCGCTCAGGTAAACAATCCCCGTTGTTGAATCCAGTACTTGAGTGAGATCAACATCCTGTCCCAGAATTTTTTTGGGATGAGATGTAATCTTCTCCGTTGATTTCACATACGCATCGCAGGAATAGTTTTTCACCTGGTTCAGATAAAATTTTCTTTTCTTCTGCGCATGGCGAATTATTTCGTAAGCAGGATCTTCGGACGAAGCTTTCACCATCACTTCTTTTAATTGGTATGCTTCGGGAATCATCTGAACATTCTTTGTCAGGGAATTTTCAGTGATGCTTATTTTTTCAAGGTGCAGTTTGAAACCAATCAACCGGTAAGCAAGGTTGTATTCACCTGCTTTCAGTTCGAGCGTGTAATTGCCATCAATGTTGGCAGTAGTTCCAATCGTTGTGCCCTGGATGTAAACAATTACAAAAGGAAGCGGCTGATTCTTCTCATCGGTAATTTTACCGCTGATTACCGCAGCATTCAACGTGCGCATACTAAGAATTAAGATACAGAAGAAAATTAATCGCATTGAGTTCATGCATTTTTTTCGGAAAGTTCCATCACTGCATTGTAGATCATGGAAGAACTGATCAGTTGCATACAGTTCGGAATGAAATCACATTGTTGCTTATAGCAGACCAGGCAATCCATTTCAGGCTGAATTTTTATGGTGCGTCCGTATCCTTCAAT
>JAYVZS010000067.1:0-12901 GCA_043783155.1 Bacteroidota bacterium
CGCAGATAAACACAGATGACAGATCTATAAATTTGTAAAAATTTATACGAATCAGCGAGCATATCATTTTGCTTAAATCAAATTTAGACAGCTTCTTAGAAAGTGTTTAAAATTCATTTCAAATATTTGCTATTGCACATGCTTCTACTTCGCTCAGCATGACCCCGCGCACGATGTCACCCTGAGCGAAGTCGAAGGGGGCGTGGGCAATATCATTTTCTCGCATAGAAATTTAAACAGTTTCTAAGGTGTGACTTCTTACTAATGAACTAATTAACTAATGAACAAATAAACCAATTCGAAAGGTTTTGTATATTTGTACAACAAAATCCATTGGTCATCGTTACAAACCCAAAAGCAAGCCATGCAAAGCATTAAGACTTCATTTATTTCATCATTCCTTGTTGTATTGTTTTCAGTTTTTATTTCATCCGCTTTTGCGCAGGATAAAAAAGTTGAAAAGATTCAATGGATGTCGTTCCAGTCTGCAACTCAAAAAAATCAGGTTCAACCCAAAAAACTTTTCATTGACGTGTACACGGGCTGGTGTGGCTGGTGTAAGCGGATGGATGCAACTACATTTGAAGATCCGAACATTATTGCATACATGAACGCTCATTTTTATGCCGTGAAGTTCGACGCTGAAACCAAAGATACGATTGTGGTGAAAGAAAAATCATATTTCTTTAAACCGGAATACAAGGCGAATGAGTTTGCCGCCCAGATGCTCAACGGTCAGATGAGTTATCCGACCTCAGTATATGTGGATGAGCACTTGAATGAAATAGGTCCGTGGCCCGGCTACCAGTCAGCGGAACAATTGCTTCCGATCTTAAAATATTTCGCTGAAGATGTTTACAAAACCGGAAAAAAATTTGAAGATTATCTTAATGAGACAGTGAAGAAGTAAAAATTCGGGATTTTAAATCCGACCTCATAAATCTCCAGATACTAATTCAGAAAATCCCCAAATAAAAAAAGCTCCCGCAAATTTGTGGGAGCTTTTCTCTTTAAATGCCTGGGGTAGGATTTTAGATTCATCCTCTTAAATCAATGAGACTATCGTTTTAGAAACCGCCGCAGGCGGTGCACTGAAACGATTAAGTCGAATTGATCCCGGTAGCGAAGCGTATCGGGATCTGTTGGGAATTATTCCCAGCCCCTTGGGGCGATCGGAAAGAATTCCCATCAAATACTCCGCTGCTCTGCGGCGGAGATGTTTATTTCTAAATCTCAAAATCCCATAATTAAAGAAGGGTGGATGATGGGTCTCGAACCCACGACCCTCAGAATCACAATCTGATGCTCTAACCAACTGAGCTACAACCACCATGTTGTTCCGACACAATTTCCGAAACGGGCTGCAAAAATATTCATTTATTTTATCTGCACAACAGTTAAGAGTAATTAGTTCGGAGTCCGGAGACTTTGCCTTCGTGCTTTTTCTCCGGACTCCAAACGAATCATTCCATCCTTCCTTCATTATGAGAGAATCTTTTCGGCTAACTTTGCAGCGAATTCATTGTGAATGGAAAACAAAACCACACTTCAGGTAGAGGGAATGACCTGCACCAACTGCGCCCTCACCGTTACAAAGGTACTCGAGAAGAAAGGTCTGAAAGATGTGAATGTCAGCTTTGTGACCGGTGAAGTTACGTTTGATAAAGAAGAAGAAAGCAGAATTGATGCTGCTGTTAAAGACATCAACAGTCTTGGTTATCATGTGGTAATTCAACCCGCCGGCGATCACGCGCATGAACACAACCATGACGATCACGGACATGATCACAGCAAACCTTCGTCGTATTTAGAAAAGAAATTTTATTGGTGCCTGTTGTTTACGGTGCCGCTTTTCTTTCACATGATTTTACCGATTCACTTTCTGCATCTTCCGGTTGTGCAACTGTTACTATGTCTTCCTGTTATCATCATGGGTGGTATGCATTTCGGTAAAAGTGCGTGGATGTCGCTGAAGTCCGGGGTTCCGAATATGGATGTGTTGATTGCCATCGGATCGGGAGCTGCTTTTGTTTACAGTCTTGCCGGAATGATCATCTATGCCGGAAGCCCTGACGTAAGCCACTATCTTTTTTTTGAAACATCAGCCACCATCATCACGCTTGTCTTACTGGGTAATGTGATCGAACATCGTTCGGTGAAACAAACCACAACAGCCATCAGTGAATTGAGTAAGCTTCATGCTTCGAAAGCAAAAAAGATTGTGCTCACTTCAAGCGGAAGTGAGGAAGTAACAGAAGTAATTATCAGTGAAATAAAAAAAGGAGACCTGTTACTGGTCAACACGGGTGATAAAATTCCTGTTGATGGAAAAATTCTGTGGGGAAATGCATCTGTTAGCGAATCGATGATTACCGGAGAAAGCATTCCCGTAAACAAGTCGGAAGGCAATGAAGTAATCGGCGGAACAGTCGTGGAAAATGGTTCAATAAAAATTACTGCGGAAAAGGTAGGCAGCGAAACGGTACTCGCGAAAATAATTGATCTGGTGAAGACGGCACAGAATTCAAAGCCGCCGATTCAAAAATTAGGAGATAGAGTAAGCGCCATTTTTGTTCCTGCTGTGCTGTTGGTTTCATTGATCACCTTTCTCATTTCTTTTTTCGCCGTTCATATTTCCTTGCAGCAATCGCTGATGAGCAGCATTGCCGTACTGGTAATTTCCTGTCCGTGTGCGATGGGACTTGCAACGCCGACAGCCGTCATGGTTGGAATCGGTCGCGCCGCGAAAAACGGAATCCTGATAAAAGGAGGAAGTACGCTGGAGAGTTTCGCGAAAATAAAAACGGTCGTATTTGATAAAACAGGAACACTCACCACAGGGAATTTCAGGATCAGGAAAATTCACCCGATCAATTCGGATGAAGAAACAGTAAGAGCGTTGTTGTATGCGCTCGAACAACATTCTTCTCACCCGATTGCTAAATCCATTGTAAGTGAATGTAAAAATGCGGCCGCTAAAAGTGAAATCATCCGCTGGAAAAAAATTGAAGAAGACAAAGGTGTTGGCATCAACGCGACCGACGACAGAGGAGATATTTACAGTGTCGGTTCGTTTCAGATGGTAAAACATCTGAATGTAGATTCTTCACACAACATTTTTCTGTTGAAGAACAATCTACTGATAGCATCTGTTGACCTTGAAGATGAAATAAAACCCGGTGCGAAATACGTAGTGGATGAGTTGAAACGAATGGGAATAAAAATCGTGATGGTAAGCGGCGACAGGAAAGTAATCTGCGAATCGGTTGCTTCTCAATTAGGAATAGAGGACATATACAGCGAACAACTTCCGAAACACAAACTCGAAATTATAGAACGACTCAGCAAAAGTTCGTCCACCGCAATGGTAGGAGACGGCATCAACGACGCACCGGCATTAGCAAAAGCGACAGTTGGCGTTTCGCTTAGCAATGCGACACAGGTCGCGATTCAATCGGCGCAGGTAATTTTGTTGCATGGAAATGATTTGAGTTATCTTTTGAAAGCGATTAAAGTAAGCAGGCATACACTCATCACCATCAAACAGAATTTATTTTGGGCATTCATGTACAACGTGATTGCCATTCCGATAGCAGCTGTTGGCTTGTTAAGCCCTATGATTGGCGCCCTGTCGATGGCATTCAGTGATGTAGTCGTGATCGGGAATTCCATCCGTTTGAAAACAAAAAAAATATTTTAGTCATTTTTTTGCAGTAGGTTTGAATTCAATTTATGGCGTCGCGGCGAATCAAAATTTTATTTCTTACCAAATGGTATTTGCATCGCAATGATCCCCAGTTTGGCGTGTTCATTCATAAACATGCGAAAGCGATTGCGAAATTTGCTGATGTCGCCGTGCTGCATGTGATGTCGGATGAAAAATTATCCGGTAGCGCGTTTGATGAAGTCATTCGTGAAGAATCCGGGCTGTTGACTGTGCAGGTTTATTTTAAAAAAAGCATCGGTTTGTGTTCCGGAGTCATCAATGCATATCGATACATCGGTGGAACCAGGAAAGGGTTAAGAATCATCCGGAAAAAATTCGGAGAATACGATTTGGTTCACGCATACATTCTATTGCGGCCTGCTTTAGTCGCGTGGTGGCTTAAAGTGACGAGTGGAAAAAAATACATCATCAGTGAGCAATGGTCAGGATATACAACGGGAAAATTTTCTCAGCGGAATTTTTTAACGAAAGCACTCTCGCGTTTTGTGGTGTCGAAAGCGGAAACTGTTACAACTGTTTCTGAATTTTTAAAGGATAGCATGAGGCACTGCGGGCTGAAGTCCGCGTATGTGGTCATCCCGAATATCATTGAAATTCCTCCTGTTTCTTCTTTTGAAAAGGAGGTAAATGAGAAGATAAAAATCCTGGTGGTAGCTGACCTTGTTGATGAAATTAAAAACATCAGTGGAACGATCAGGGCATTCTCGGAAATTTTTGCGCAACATAAAAATGCGGAACTGAACATCATCGGGCATGGCAGGGATGAAATGAAATTAAAAAATCTTGTTGCTGAACTCCGGTTAAATGACGCTGTTTTATTTCATGGAGTGAAACCGAATGAAGAAGTGTACCGCTTTCTTCAGCGCTGCGATTTTCTGGTGATGAACAGTAACTTCGAAACGTTTTCATTGATTTGTGCGGAAGCTTTATCCTGCGGAAAGCCGCTCGTTGCAACCCGTTGTGGAGGTCCGCAGGAGTTTGTTACCGCTGATACCGGGATTCTTATTGAACCTGGAAATCATCAGCAGCTTGTTTCCGCCATGAATGAAATGCTGCTGCAATACAGGTCTTATTCACCTGAAAAACTCCGGCACTATGCAGGTCAAAAATTTTCCGCTGAAATTGTTGGGGAGAAATTTTTCAAGGTCTATACAACTATCACGGAAATACAACCGTCTTATTAGAAATCCAGAAAGGGTTTACCTTCATTTGAACCACAGATTTATTAACAACCCCTGAATTTGACAATCAAATGACTGATTCTTTCAAAATAATTTACTTTTTTGTGTTGGAGGATTCAAACCTTTCTATAAATTTGTCAGGAAAAATTTAAAAGCCAATTAACGTCTAACTAAAACCAATAAATCAAATGAAAAAAAGTTTACTCATCGCGCTTGCAGTCTCACTTGCTGTTACTGTAACTGCGCAACAAAAAAGTTTAGTGAATACCGGGCAGAAGGAAAAAATGCCAAGTAAAAAAAGTGAGGTCCTTGGAAATGAGGTTTACGGAAGTCAGGAACACGGTTTTAATTCCGTAATTCCAAGAGCGCTTCTTAACAACAGAAGAGTGGCTTCCGGGGCGGATCATACGTATGCCAATTCAGCTAAAATAGATACGCTTGGTAATGCCAATTCTTACAGAAGCCAGAGTGTTGCCAATAACAATACTATTTGGTATGATCAGGATGTGAACTCGGTTTCTTTTGTGCATCGCATTCTATCCAGTCTCGCTGCAACTACAAGCCCGAATTTTTCTACTATCAGATATGACATCTCTAAAGACGGAGGAAATACATGGAAGAAAAATTTATCAGCTTATGCAAAGGACACGATCCATTACATAACATACCCTACAGGTGTAATTGCGAATCCTTCATCTTCAACAATAGCAGACAGTACGTTCATTTCTTACGCAGGTTATATGTATGATTTCAATTATAATGGAGGGTACCTGAGAAATGATGGTTACGGACTGGTACAACTTGATACTCTATATTCTGTATCCCACGCTGATACCCTTCCGAGATACATCAATTATTCTGAGGATGTTTTTACAGTAAAATATGGAGGAGATATGTGGAGACTAGGTATTATGTTCGATACTACAGGACATAATTATAATTATAGAGATTCTATTATCGTTTCTCATGGAGTTTGGAATCCAGTTACCAGAGACTATGATTATACCCAGCAGCACATTCGTGTTGCAAACGATACCGCTACTTTTGGCGGAGTGATCGATATGAATATAGCATTTGATGATTTTGGTCAAATTGGTTACATCGCTATGATTAATGCAACTACCGGTAATCATGAAGCGTATCCTGATTCTACCATTTATTTGTCAGTTCTGAAAACCATTGACGGAGGTGTTACCTGGAGTTATGCAAACGCAAATTCTTGCTCAGGTCGTCCTGACATTTTGAATACTGCTCATTGCTTTGATGCTGTTATTGGTAATTTCCATGACACAACTGTTACTTATACCCCTGGTACTCAAATGGACATAGTTGTAGATAAAAACGGAGACCTTCACATTGTGAGTGCTATCTTTTTCACACAAGGTGGTTACACGTATAATTCGGGTGACAGCTTATGGGGATTGTTTGATATCCATTCAGTTAACGGTGGTCAAACATGGAGAGGAAGAAAGCTTGTTCAACCTGTAGTTCTGAAAGGAGTATTTGGTGACGGAACAACGAATCCGCTTTCTTCTCAATTCAATCGTGCATTTGCATCCAGAAGCTGGGATGGATCAAAATTGTTCTTCAGCTGGTTTGATACCGATACTGTTCTGTTTAATGTTCCGACCTTTGGTCCAAGTTTGGGCTTTGGAAACCTGTTTCCTGATTTGTGGTCTATAGCGTATGATGTAGACTCAAATAAATGGTCAGTTCCGAAGAATCTTACTAAATTAACTGACGCTGATGCTGCATGTACTTTCGGATCGGGTGCTTATTATGCAATTGACAGTGCAGGCCTCGGTACTACATTTTCGATTCCAACTGTTTACATGCAGTTAGATGCTACAACAGCAACCGCCTCTCCTGTTACATTTTTCTATATAAAAGATGCGAATATGCACATGTCTGATGTTACTATTGCAGACAATTCTATCCTTGTTCCTTGCGCTCCTGATTATGTTTCGCAAACAATGAAACCGAAGGGCTTTACAGTATCAGCGAACTATCCGAATCCTTTCAATGGAAAAACTTCATTCGATATCAGTTTAGCAAATGCTTCTGATGTTTCAGTTGAAGTGAGTAATCTGTTGGGTTCAGTTATTTCAATGAGCAAATATTCGAATCTTACTTCAGGTTTCCATACACTTACCATTGACGGAAACAAACTTTCTTCCGGTGTTTATTTCTACACTGTGAAAGCCGGCAATGATGTTGTTACAAAGAAGATGGTTATCCAGTAATAACGAACGTTACTTTAATTTAACAGAAAAACCTTCCCATGCCGGGAAGGTTTTTTTGTTTGTAGTTGTTGAAAAACTATTACTATAGTGTATCGCTAAATGGTAAAACTCTCAGTGTTTCTAAGTGTCTCACTGGTTGATTTTTTACCATTGAGACACTTAGAACACTAAGTTGCACTAAGAAATGGCTGACCAAACAAACTTCTCAATATATTTGAAGCAGTTAGCGATATTTTAGAAACCAATAAAATAAAGCATCCTCATCTCATCTCTGAAATTTATCTTTACTTTTCGTAAGGAAAAATTCCCTGATTTGCGTTCAGCTTTAAATAAACATTCATGAAAAAATCAATACTCTTTATTGTTTGCGTTACCTGCTCGGTTCTGGCAATGGCACAGTCAATACCACTTGGAAATAATCCAAATACATTTTCAAGTTCTGGAAAAAGCAGGAGCAACCTTTGGTACGACCAGGATGTGAATACCATCAGTTTTATTCATACGAGCGATCCGGTCATCACCGGAGATCCGAATCAATATTATTATAGGTGTGATGTTTCACTCACCGGAGGGAACTCCTGGAATAATAATCTCGGACCTGTCTATTCGAATACGAATGATAAGCGAGGAGGCTTTCCACTCTGTGTAATTTCAAATCCGACTTTGGGAAATAGTCATGACAGCGCTTACGTTGCTTACGAAGGTCCATGGGTGAATACAGCAGGATCGAATTCCGGTCGTTTATATGGAGTTAAACCATTGGTGGGAACTACACATACTCAACACATCGACAACCTGTCTTACAGTTGCTTTCCTGAAAATATGTTCGTTACAAAGCATGCAGATGAATGGATGGTGGGCAGCATGCTGTCAAATGATTCTATCAATATCTATCTCGATTCTATTTTGGTAACACATGGAATTTGGAATTCAATGAATCATGATTATACTTTCACGAGCAAATCGATTTATGTTCCTGTCGATCCTTATTTGGGTAATGTAACAGACATGGATATTGCATTTAACGATTCCGGTCAGATCGGATACATTGCTATGATTACGAAACTGAACATTTTGTTTTTTCCGGATTCAGTGCTTTATTTATCAGTACTTGAAACAGGAGATGCCGGGCAAAGCTGGCATTATGCTAACTTCTCGGGACCTCTTAATCCGGAAATTGTAGATGTTTCTCATTCTTTAGATACGATGTTGGGGAATAACAGTGCTTACGTATATGGTATTGCGTCTGATCTGGATATTGTCGTGGATGCTTATAGTGATTTACACATACTCACTGCAATTACGCCATCCCGAAATTACGAAGTATCACCTGATGACATTCCCCGGCAATGGGGAATGTTTGATATTCATTCTGTGAATGGAGGTCAGAGTTGGAAGGCAAAATTGCTGGCGAAACCAGCGACATTCAGAGGAACATTCGGAGATGGAAGTCCGGCTAATCCACTTTTGGATGAAGGCAATCGTCCGTTTGCAAGCAGAAGCTGGGACGGAAGTAAATTATTCTTCAGTTGGTTCGATACAGATACCATTGCGTACGGACTTGATCCGAATTTCCCACGTCATAACAACAGGAGCCCTGATCTGTATACAATCGGGTATGATGTGAACAACAACACGTGGACCGATAAGATCAACTTAACAGCCGGAACTGATGCTGATGGAAGTTGCCGTTTCGGTAACGGATCATATTATGCCATTGACAGCGCCAATCTCGGTATCGTGTTTTCTATTCCGATGGTCTACCAAAAGTTTCATTTGGATGATCCTGTTCAAACCGGTTCACCCACTACATTCTGGTATTTTCCCAATGCAAATGTCGACATGAACAGTGCAACACATCCCGATAATTCTGTTTATCTTTTACCGTATATAGGAAGTGTTCACGAAATAGAAAATTCGCAAACATTGGTTGTCTCATCCAACTATCCGAATCCGTTCAATGGAAAAACTTCTTTTGATATCACGCTTGCAAAAGCATCTGACGTAACGGTTGAAATAATCAACATGCCCGGTGAAGTTCTTTCGATGAACAAATATTCAAACCTTGCGTCCGGTTTGCATACGTTATCAATTGAAGGAAATAAATTAGCTGCCGGTATTTACATGTACAAAGTAAAAGCGGGAGATAAAACGGTTACCCGAAAAATGGTGGTACTGTAAAAATATGTTAGGTTGATTCGAAATCAATGCAGATCGAATAGTGAATGCACGGCCGTAATTCTTTCCACGGTAAATCCTTCTGCGTATTTCACATTGATCGGTCTTCCCATGTCCATGGCGCGGCTGTAAGTAAATTCAAGAAATTCTTTGGATGAAATCGGAGTCACAGGTTCGCTGGACGACGGATCATAAAATTGCGAACGAAACGCTTTCACCGCTTCCATTTTTTTTTCCATGAATTCAGTAATGTCCGTTACAAAATGCGGGCGGATGTAGCGATCCTGTATGTAATGATAAATTGCTTTTGTTCTCCATGGATCCTGTTTTTTTCCATCGAGCGTTGTTTCTATTTTAATGAGGCCGGCATAAAATGCGGCGTCGGCAACCAATCGAGCGGCTTTACCGTGATCAGGGTGACGATCGGTAACCGCATTGCATAAAATTATTTCCGGCTGATATTTCCTGATTGCAGAGATTACTTTCAGCTGATGCAAATGATCGTTTTGAAAAAATCCATCGGCAAAATTCAGGTTCTCACGTGCAGAAACGCCGAGAATAGAAGCTGCTTCTTTTGCTTCAGCATCGCGGAGGTCAGGAGTACCGCGAGTTCCAAGTTCACCACGCGTGAGATCAACGAGCCCGGCTTTTTTTCCAAGTCGGATGTGCTTCAAAATCGTTCCGCCGCATGAAAGTTCGATGTCGTCAGGGTGTGCGCCAAAGGCGAGGATGTCTAGCTTCATTTGATAGTTCTTGTTCTTAATTTAGAATGTCTGCAGCGAATTACGAATTTTTTACGAATGTACGAATATGCGAATTATGTCAAGAAGGAGACATGTAATTCAGAAGTATCGTGAAAATGCTTTTTGGATTGGGATGCCTGTATCGAATTACGAATTTTTACGAATATATGAATATGAGAATTCTGTAAACACCGAAATGTTAAAATGAAAGCACAACTAAGAACTAAAAACCAAGAACTATAAGAAACTGTTAAAATTTCTATCCGAGAAAATGATATAGCCAGTGCACCCTTCGACTTCGCTCAGGGTGACATCGTGCGCGGGGTCGTGCTGAGGGAAGTCGAAGCATGTGAAATAGCAAATATTTGAAATGAATTTTAAACACTTTCTTAGTGAACAATTAATTCACCCATTCACCAACTCACAATTAATTCAATCAAATCACTACTTTCGTGGACACATTTCAATCCCTCAAAAATGCAAATAACTTTCCACGGAGCAGCAAGAACAGTTACCGGAAGCAAACACCTTATCACTCTCAGCAATGGAAAAAAATTGCTGCTCGACTGCGGATTTTTCCAGGGGCATGCCGCTGATACCGACCAGAAGAATCGCAATTTTAATTTTATTCCGTCTGAAATTGATTACCTCATTCTTTCGCACGCTCACATCGATCATTCAGGAAATATTCCGAATCTTGTGAAGCAGGGTTTCAAAGGTGTCATCTATGCCACACCTGCTACGTTTGATCTTTGTAAAATCATGCTTGCCGATACTGCTCACATCCAGGAAAGCGACCTGGAATATATTAACAGGAAGCGGGAGAAGAACGGTGACGCGCCGATTGAACCCATTTACAACATGAAAGATGTGGAAGATGCGCTCGGTCTTTTCGTTACTGTTCAGTATGGAAAAAATTTTAAGATTAGTGACGACATTCAGTTTATATACACCGATTCCGGACATATTCTCGGCGCGGCCGGAGTTAATCTCACGATTCATGACAATGGAAAAACGGTTCGCATTTTCTTTTCGGGAGATATCGGCCGCACGCATGATAAAATTCTGAAATCGCCGGAACCCTTTCCCCAGGCGGATTACATCATCTGCGAATCAACCTACGGAAATCGTCTGCATGAATCTGCGTTCGATACTGAAAAAAAATTGCTACAGGTAATTACTGAAACGTGTGTAGAGAACAAAGGCAAAATAATTATTCCCGCCTTCAGTCTTGGCCGCACACAGGAAATTGTGTATGCGTTGAACAACCTGAAAAATGCAGGCAAACTTCCTTCGCTCAATGTGTATGTCGACAGTCCGCTTTCGACGAATGCAACCGGCATCATGCGGGCCCACCCTGAATGTTTTAACGAGGAAATGTATAAAGCATTAAGCACCGACAGCGATCCTTTTGGTTTTGATCATTTGTTTTATATTCAGAAAGCGGAGGACTCTAAAAAATTAAACGACAGGAAAGAACCTTGCATCATTATTTCCGCATCGGGTATGGCAGAAGCAGGAAGAGTAAAACACCACATCAAAAATAACATTGGCAATCCTGCAAACACAATTCTGATTGTCGGTTATTGCACACCAGACAGTCTTGGCGGACGTCTCGCTGCCGGCAATAAAGAAGTTTCTATTTTTGGAAAACCATACGAAGTAAAAGCGCGTGTTGAAGTGATGGGTTCTTACAGTGCGCATGCCGACTACAACGAAATGCTCGATTATCTTTCCTGTCAGAAAAAAGAAGATGTGAAAAAAGTTTTCCTCGTCCATGGTGAATATGATGTGCAGGTAGATTGGAGAGCGAAATTAATAGCCGCCGGTTTCAGCAATGTAGAGATACCGGAGATGAAGAGTGTGCATGTTCTGTGATTTGGAGGCTGGAAGTTGGAAGTTGGAAAGTGAGAGGGGGAGAATGAGAGGGGGAGAATCGGAGAGCGTGAGAATGATCGGTCCAATCCTTTCCAACGTAATAAGGAATAATGAATAAGTAATAAAGGGTGCTCCGACTGAATTTATATAATCTCTGAGAAAGAATCGGTGGAATCATTTAGTAATCGGTGCAATCTTTTCCAACGTAATAAGGAGTAATGAATAAGTAATAAAGGATGCTCCGACTGAATTTATATAATCTCTGAGAAAGAATCGGTGGAATCATTTAGTAATCGGTGTAATCTTTTCCAACGTAATAAGCAGTAATGAATAAGTAATAGGATGTTGAATGGTGAGTTAATATGATCGAAGAAATAAAAGTATTGCTGGGAAAAGAAATCATGATGGAATGGAAGCAGAAGTACGCTTTCAATGGTTTGATATTGTATGTAGTGTCTACTGTTTTCGTCTGCTATCTTTCTTTTAAACAAATTGTTGATCCCCCTGCGTGGAACGCTCTTTTCTGGATCATCTTGTTATTTGCGGCTATCAACGCAGTGGCCAAAAGTTTCATGCAGGAGTCAAGTGGAAGGCAACTTTATATGTACACGATGGTGAGCGCGCAGTCGGTGATTCTTTCAAAGATCATCTACAACCTGTTGCTTATGGTGGTGATCGGCCTGATCAATTTATTTTTCTACAGTTTATTTATCGGAAACATTGTACAGGATATGCCGATGTTTATTCTTGGCATAGTCCTCGGAAGTGCTGGCTTCGCATCCGTACTGACCATGATTTCTGCTATCGCTTCAAAGGCGGGAAATAACACAACCCTGATGGCCATCCTCAGTTTCCCAATTCTGATTCCGATGCTCATTACGATTATACGTTTCTCCAAGAATGCCATGGATGGATTGCCTGCAAACGTCAATTACCAGTTCATGATACTGC
>JAYVZS010000068.1:0-12843 GCA_043783155.1 Bacteroidota bacterium
CAATACATAACACCTCACCTCATCATTAAATCTCTGTTGCAGGGCTTTCAGGGTTTTATAGGCTTTTACATTTATATTATATTTTTTTTAAATAATAATATAAGTCGAGTAATACTAAGCACCCCTCGCAACGGGTCACCATTCTCACCAAAAACAAACTTGCAGGAGTGTTGCAGGCTTTTACAACCACCCACACCATCACACTCACCAATCACCTTGTTGCAAGGGTTGTTGCAGGCTATCACATTACACTATTCATAATTCTCAATTTTTTAAGCATGTTGCAGGGGTTTCACAGGTATCATCGCCTTTACATTTATATTATATTTTTTTCTAATAATAAACGAAGCAGTAAATTACTCCGCAACCGTGCAACGCCTGAAACATCAATCGCAATACTTACAATACCGACCATATTTTTCATTTCACTTTCTGGTAAGCACTGTGTACAGTTTTTATTATTTCATTCTGTTCCTTCATGTTCACACACAAACCGGGCACCCAGATCATCAACTGGGTGGCCTCGGATTCCGAAAAACCGCTCCGGGCAAGCGAACAGGCGACCTTAAACGCCTTTTCGTTTCTCGTTCCCACAGCAGCACCGGTGAGAAGAAATTTCGTCACCCACGCTTCCGGAATCTTTGTGCTATTGATCTTCTGTTCCTTTACCGGTTTCACCTGTGGTGTTACCCCGCGGGAAGCAGCCCAATCAATTACTTCCTGCTTCACTATTCTGTTCCGGACCTCGATCAGCTTCTGTTCTTTGCCGGTGTCCTTACGGATCACACCTGGGTTCCGGGTGAGCCGACTCGGATTCTTACATGCTGTATCAACTTTTGCAGGGATCGCCCTGTGGATGGTTTCGGCAAGCAGAATATATTCCTCCTTGTCGATGCAGGGATCAGTGAGTGAAATAATAAAGTGGATGGATTTCTTTCCGCTGAACACTGAAGTCGTAAAAGGCATCTTGCAATCGCGGATGATTCCAATCTGTTCCTGCAACGGAACCTTATCCATTTCTATCAGAAAATTCCGGAAAGCGATAACGTTGCAGTCGGCGCGGCGCGGTAATGTCGCACGGGCCCAGGGCAGGATCGAACTTTCCGGATCGTTATCGCATTCACCATCGATGGGGTTCACGCTCAACCACGGTGACCGCTGCTCCGTCCACGATGTCAGGGGGATGATGGCGGTGTCATTGCTCTGCCAGGCGAAGCAGACGCGTTCGTCAGCGTTGAACAGCGTATTATAGTAACTGATCAAATTTGTGTCCATTAAGATGTATTGTTCTTGGCAGAACCTGATCAGACAGTTTGCTACTGATGGTGCCTCCTGATTTGTAATAATAAAATGTAAATTGTTTAGATTGTGGCCCGACATTGACCAGGTGACGTTTATGGATGAATCCTCTTCGCGACAGCAACTGACCGAGACCCATTTTCGTTGGAATAAATTTGAAGCCCGCCTCCTCCATGAATTCCCGGAAATATTTGTACAGCTCATCAATGGTAGCGCAAGCTGAATCTCCAGGTTCGAGTGTTGCATCCTCCAACCATTGACGGAAAGGCTCTCCCTTCTCAATCATGCTTCGATTGGCCAACAGTTCATTCTTATATTCTTCGAAGTATCCTAACGGTCGGTTCTCATCGACACTTCGCCACAGTGACATCATGTCAAACTCAACCACCGCTTTCTTGTCTATTTCCTCTGCAGTATTTACCTGGTAAAAACGTCTCATCTGCTCATCATGAAAAATTTCATTGGTGTTTTTGTTGCTCGACCCAAAGAAGGAACAATTCTGTTTAATCGTGACAATGCTATTAGTGCGCATTGGGCGGTAGGCGACTTCAGGATCGGTGATCAGTCTTTTTAATTCTTCCATGGATGCTTTGTCACCTCCGGAAAGTTCAGAGAGCATCACTGCAAAATTTGCGGCTAACATTTCTCGCCAACGCTCATCTGTTAAGTCGGTCAGGTTGGCCGATACCCTGAACATGCGAATGGGTTCGAGCAGGGCTTCAAGTGCTGTGCTTTTGCCAGATCCGTGCTGCCCGCCATACAAAACGAGCATCATTTCCCAACCCGTTCGCTGATTGTTAAGTTTACGCTTGACCTGCCATATACAATGAAGAAGCGCGCCGACGTCTCCTCTTTCGGTCTTACCTGTCAACAATTGGATGAACTGTTCTGCAAGCAACGTGGAACCAATTCCATCGTATTTAAGTTCTTCCTGCAGCTTAATCTTCGCCTTTTTTAATCCGTCTCTCCGCCATGTTTCCAGGGCAATGTTGAAATCGTTGTAGTTAAATTTCTCCGCCTGATAAGACCTTCCTACCGCACCCAAGTTTTTGCAGTTTTCGTTATGGTTGTGGTATGCCCGCAGATAAAACATCCAACACTGATCAGAAAATTCTTTGAGATTCAACTCCTCTTTCCGGAATAACACCGCTGCTGGTCCTGCAAGAGTTAGTTCCGGAATACCAAATAGAAATGTATCCGGCAGTGAAAGAAACTCCCTCTGTTTGATTAACTGCCCTGCCTGTTCCATCATGGCATTGTAAACTGGTGAAGTTGCTGACGCTGAAATTGATGTTTGGTAATTAACATCCGTTGAAATCTTTTTTTGTTCCTCTTCGTTTTCCATCTTATTTTATTTTTAATAATTGACCGTTGTATACTTTCACACTGATGCTAAAGACCACAGAATGGATCACTGTCGTCATCCTCACTTGTAGATGAATCCGTATCTTCTAAAGGTTCGTCTGGCACCATGGGTGATTGGTTCATCTCACGCATAATTTCCGATTCCAAATCCATCTCTGCATCGAATTCATATTTCGAAAGTTCCTTCACTGAAAGGATTCCTTCAGCTTCGCCAGCAACTGCTGGTTTTTCATTTGAAGTGTCGTAGGAATTATCCATTGCCGTTTCATCGTAAATTTTTACTTCACTGCCTAACTTTTTCATTTGTTGTTGTTGATTTGACTGATTACCTGGTTCTATCATTTAAAATTACCTTTTCAGTTATTTGCCGCAACTGCTTTCTGCAAAGAACAAAGTCACGGTCGTGGAATTGAAATTCCGCGACCATAACAATTTTCATCACAGCGCTTTTATAGCTGTTGCAATCAGCGTGTTGAAATACCGGCTGTCCCAAACGCGGCCATGAATTACAAAGCTCACCTGAAGCTGATCACCAATACTAATATCATTCAAACGGCCGCAATCATCCTGTTGCAGTTGCAGAACAATGTCCTGTGGTATCTTTGCATCTGTGTGAGTGAGAACAAATTCCCGAACCTGAAACTTATCCGTGATAAGTTTCGTGTCATACTTCTTCATTAATGTACCTGTGATTAACATGATGTTTTTGATTTTAATTGTTTATGAATTTTTAGATGATTAATTAATTTCCGAATTTATTATGTGTTGTATAAACCTGGAATCAGTCATCTGATTTGTATTTTCTGTCAGATCTGTTTTTCCGTAAGATCGAATTACTATATGGTCAGAATGGAAAATGAAACCGCCAAGTTGAACGATAAGAAATATTGCAAACTGTCTGATGACCTTATCGTCGCTCATGATACATTCCACCTTTTGTTCGGAAGAATAATCATTGCATTTCCTTTTTAGTTTTTTGTTTGCCGGATGGTTTAAGAATCCATCAATCGCTTGTTCTATCGCTGAAGATAATTCAGCTTCGGAGAGGAGGTACTTTGATTTCATTTTGATTTTGATTTTAATTGGTTATTTCTATTCTTGATCCGGAACCCGCCGGCTGCGGTTTTTATTGATGTATTCGAAATGATTGATTAGCCTTTTACCCGGTGACGGATTATTATTAGTTGTTTAATTTTGTCTTAATTGTGATACGATTCCCGATGATTTTCATTTGCGTTGCTTGGCTATGCCAGAACTCTTAATGGAATTAGTCATCTCTCCTACTCATCATCATCATTATCTTCTTCTTCTTCACAGGCATCGTATGCTGCTTCCATTTGCTCCATCTGCTTTGCATCATAATATTCAATCAACTTTGCTCTCTGCTCCTCCGCAGAATACTTTTTGAGATTCTTGTAAAAATTGATCTCTTCAAGTATTTCGCCGGCTGTTATTTCTGGTCGTCCACCTGTGATCGGCCACCCGCACCTGCAGGACCATATCACTTTGTTTGAACCGTCGACGTATTGGCCGATGAACTTATCGATCCGAACTACCAAGCTGGCATTGTTTTCCAGAATCCACACGATCCAGCCCTCATTCGGGTCCTGAGCATTGAACATTTCAGCCGCTTCTTCAGCGACGGCTGCGTACATTGATACTGTAATTGTTGTCATTTAATTTCTGATTTTGTTTTGCCGGAACCCGCCGGCACGGATGTAATTTATTTTCAGTAATTTTCGGCTTGCCATGATGTCAAAGAACGGTACTCAATTATTTTGGCCCCAAAAATACTCTCCACTCCTGCTGTTAGCAAGGTTCAGCAAGGTTCAGCAACAAAAGCAAGCAGGTTTGGGAATGAAAAAAATGAATGAGAAATTTATTACAATCTATTTTCCTTTCTTTACTATATTAATTTTGATTGTGGATTTGAAAATGAAAATCAAAATCGTGTTGAATTGGGAATACTGAAAAACGAGAAATAAATGTCCAAGGATGGAGTCTTATTGCTCTTAATAAAATATCGTAAAAAAAGCTACCTCAGTTGAAAGAAATAATTGCAAAATTAAAGCGGCCGAACCGCAGACAAGATTCAAGAACACCTATTCTCAAATTCGAAAAGGAATTACGTCATTTGAACTATGTCCATAGAACACTCCTTTCCTCAACGAAAGAGATCATCAGGTCATTGAAACAGAATTTGATCTGGAAAAGCGGGGCAAAAAAGTTTAGAACCAGCGAAGAGGGGTGGCGGTGGATTGAACAACCTTTATTGAAAGGAATAGTTTTAGAAAATAAGTTCTTAGTGGAGATGGAAGATGAAAGGTGTTTTGAATTTCGTAAAACACCTAAAACATTCAAAGAGTTGGAATCGTTGGTAATTTCTATTAAGATTCTTCATAAAAAAGTAAGAGAGAAAAATCGTTATGAATTAAGAATGTGCAAAAACAAACTGGTGGCTTTACATGAAAAACGCCTGCGAATAGAAACCGGTTACACCATAAAACATAAAAAAGAAGGAGAACTAACTTTTAGAAAGTTTGATCTTAGTGGGGATGAAATCTATATTGAAGCCATTCGCGAAAAAACAGGTGATAATAAAATCGAGGCGCCCATAATTGATGAGGCTTCTAATTTTTCTGCGATTCGTTAATATCGAACTTAGATAGATGTAGCAACTTAAGGCCTGAGTAACCGATTTCAGTAACAAAACCGTGGCAATGTATTTCATAGATAGAAGTTTTTTTATCGTTGGAATTAAGCCCCGATGATGTATTGACGATTGCTGCAACAAAACCATGTCCATCGTATTTAATAGGTAGTAGCATTATTTTTTTTTTCATGATTTGGATGGAGCCCCGTTGTTGTTTATAATTTTTCGACTTCGGGGCTTCTTCTTTTATCTATTTTGAAACGTACCTTTAAATAACGCCCATACGACGCCCGTTGTATGGGCGCCATTTCTGACCCTTTTTCTGCTATCTTCGGGTATGACTACTAATATAACAACAACCTTGGAACGTCCGGTGGTGGCCTATTACCGGTTGTCCGCTGTAAAAGAAAATGGTCGGGAGCTTGGGATCGATGCACAAAAATCGATTGTTCAGCACTATTTCAAGAACAGGATCATAAAGGAGTTTAAAGAAATCAAATCCGCAAAAAACCTGGATGATCGTCCCGTTCTTCTACAGGCGATCCAGTACTCTATTAATAATGAGTGTGTGCTTGCGGTTGCTCGCCTGGATAGATTAAGCCGGAATGTTGATGACTGCCGGAACATTTTGAATCAACTCGGGACCAACCTTCGTAGTTGCGACATCCCCGGTGAGATTGACAGGTTCAGTTTGACACTTTTCGCAGCTTTCGCGGAAAGAGAGAGAGCTTTGATCGCCCTGAGAACGAGCCAAGCTTTGAAAGCAAAAAAAAATTACACTGGCAAGTGGCAGAAATCAAACCCTGCATTCAAGTCGGGAAAAGTAGCCGCTATCGGTAGGGCTACTAATACAAAACATGCCAAGGAAAACCCGCACAACAGACGCGCTGCCGGCATCATTCATATTAAATATGGTGAAGGGAAAAACTTCAAACAGATCGCAGACTACTTAAATGAAAACGGTTTCTGTGCACCGAAGGGCGGTAAGTTCTCATCCTGTCAGGTGCAACGTGTACATGAGAAGTTTCATTGAACATCAATAATGTGAATTGTTGGTTAACGATCAATTATTGACTCGCCTTGAAATTAAAAAAAGACAAGCTTATAAGCTTGTCTTTTTTTAATTTCAAGGCGAGTCAATAATTGATCGTTAACCAACAATTCACATTATTGATGTTCAATGAAACTTCTCATGTACACGTTGCACCTGACAGGATGAGAACTTACCGCCCTTCGGTGCACAGAAACCGTTTTCATTTAAGTAGTCTGCGATCTGTTTGAAGTTTTTCCCTTCACCATATTTAATATGAATGATGCCGGCAGCGCGTCTGTTGTGCGGGTTTTCCTTGGCATGTTTTGTATTAGTAGCCCTACCGATAGCGGCTACTTTTCCCGACTTGAATGCAGGGTTTGATTTCTGCCACTTGCCAGTGTAATTTTTTTTTGCTTTCAAAGCTTGGCTCGTTCTCAGGGCGATCAAAGCTCTCTCTCTTTCCGCGAAAGCTGCGAAAAGTGTCAAACTGAACCTGTCAATCTCACCGGGGATGTCGCAACTACGAAGGTTGGTCCCGAGTTGATTCAAAATGTTCCGGCAGTCATCAACATTCCGGCTTAATCTATCCAGGCGAGCAACCGCAAGCACACACTCATTATTAATAGAGTACTGGATCGCCTGTAGAAGAACGGGACGATCATCCAGGTTTTTTGCGGATTTGATTTCTTTAAACTCCTTTATGATCCTGTTCTTGAAATAGTGCTGAACAATCGATTTTTGTGCATCGATCCCAAGCTCCCGACCATTTTCTTTTACAGCGGACAACCGGTAATAGGCCACCACCGGACGTTCCAAGGTTGTTGTTATATTAGTAGTCATACCCGAAGATAGCAGAAAAAGGGTCAGAAATGGCGCCCATACAACGGGCGTCGTATGGGCGTTATTTAAAGGTACGTTTCAAAATAGATAAAAGAAGAAGCCCCGAAGTCGAAAAATTATAAACAACAACGGGGCTCCATCCAAATCATGAAAAAAAAAATAATGCTACTACCTATTAAATACGATGGACATGGTTTTGTTGCAGCAATCGTCAATACATCATCGGGGCTTAATTCCAACGATAAAAAAACTTCTATCTATGAAATACATTGCCACGGTTTTGTTACTGAAATCGGTTACTCAGGCCTTAAGTTGCTACATCTATCTAAGTTCGATATTAACGAATCGCAGAAAAATTAGAAGCCTCATCAATTATGGGCGCCTCGATTTTATTATCACCTGTTTTTTCGCGAATGGCTTCAATATAGATTTCATCCCCACTAAGATCAAACTTTCTAAAAGTTAGTTCTCCTTCTTTTTTATGTTTTATGGTGTAACCGGTTTCTATTCGCAGGCGTTTTTCATGTAAAGCCACCAGTTTGTTTTTGCACATTCTTAATTCATAACGATTTTTCTCTCTTACTTTTTTATGAAGAATCTTAATAGAAATTACCAACGATTCCAACTCTTTGAATGTTTTAGGTGTTTTACGAAATTCAAAACACCTTTCATCTTCCATCTCCACTAAGAACTTATTTTCTAAAACTATTCCTTTCAATAAAGGTTGTTCAATCCACCGCCACCCCTCTTCGCTGGTTCTAAACTTTTTTGCCCCGCTTTTCCAGATCAAATTCTGTTTCAATGACCTGATGATCTCTTTCGTTGAGGAAAGGAGTGTTCTATGGACATAGTTCAAATGACGTAATTCCTTTTCGAATTTGAGAATAGGTGTTCTTGAATCTTGTCTGCGGTTCGGCCGCTTTAATTTTGCAATTATTTCTTTCAACTGAGGTAGCTTTTTTTACGATATTTTATTAAGAGCAATAAGACTCCATCCTTGGACATTTATTTCTCGTTTTTCAGTATTCCCAATTCAACACGATTTTGATTTTCATTTTCAAATCCACAATCAAAATTAATATAGTAAAGAAAGGAAAATAGATTGTAATAAATTTCTCATTCATTTTTTTCATTCCCAAACCTGCTTGCTTTTGTTGCTGAACCTTGCTGAACCTTGCTAACAGCAGGAGTGGAGAGTATTTTTGGGGCCAAAATAATTGAGTACCGTTCTTTGACATCATGGCAAGCCGAAAATTACTGAAAATAAATTACATCCGTGCCGGCGGGTTCCGGCAAAACAAAATCAGAAATTAAATGACAACAATTACAGTATCAATGTACGCAGCCGTCGCTGAAGAAGCGGCTGAAATGTTCAATGCTCAGGACCCGAATGAGGGCTGGATCGTGTGGATTCTGGAAAACAATGCCAGCTTGGTAGTTCGGATCGATAAGTTCATCGGCCAATACGTCGACGGTTCAAACAAAGTGATATGGTCCTGCAGGTGCGGGTGGCCGATCACAGGTGGACGACCAGAAATAACAGCCGGCGAAATACTTGAAGAGATCAATTTTTACAAGAATCTCAAAAAGTATTCTGCGGAGGAGCAGAGAGCAAAGTTGATTGAATATTATGATGCAAAGCAGATGGAGCAAATGGAAGCAGCATACGATGCCTGTGAAGAAGAAGAAGATAATGATGATGATGAGTAGGAGAGATGACTAATTCCATTAAGAGTTCTGGCATAGCCAAGCAACGCAAATGAAAATCATCGGGAATCGTATCACAATTAAGACAAAATTAAACAACTAATAATAATCCGTCACCGGGTAAAAGGCTAATCAATCATTTCGAATACATCAATAAAAACCGCAGCCGGCGGGTTCCGGATCAAGAATAGAAATAACCAATTAAAATCAAAATCAAAATGAAATCAAAGTACCTCCTCTCCGAAGCTGAATTATCTTCAGCGATAGAACAAGCGATTGATGGATTCTTAAACCATCCGGCAAACAAAAAACTAAAAAGGAAATGCAATGATTATTCTTCCGAACAAAAGGTGGAATGTATCATGAGCGACGATAAGGTCATCAGACAGTTTGCAATATTTCTTATCGTTCAACTTGGCGGTTTCATTTTCCATTCTGACCATATAGTAATTCGATCTTACGGAAAAACAGATCTGACAGAAAATACAAATCAGATGACTGATTCCAGGTTTATACAACACATAATAAATTCGGAAATTAATTAATCATCTAAAAATTCATAAACAATTAAAATCAAAAACATCATGTTAATCACAGGTACATTAATGAAGAAGTATGACACGAAACTTATCACGGATAAGTTTCAGGTTCGGGAATTTGTTCTCACTCACACAGATGCAAAGATACCACAGGACATTGTTCTGCAACTGCAACAGGATGATTGCGGCCGTTTGAATGATATTAGTATTGGTGATCAGCTTCAGGTGAGCTTTGTAATTCATGGCCGCGTTTGGGACAGCCGGTATTTCAACACGCTGATTGCAACAGCTATAAAAGCGCTGTGATGAAAATTGTTATGGTCGCGGAATTTCAATTCCACGACCGTGACTTTGTTCTTTGCAGAAAGCAGTTGCGGCAAATAACTGAAAAGGTAATTTTAAATGATAGAACCAGGTAATCAGTCAAATCAACAACAACAAATGAAAAAGTTAGGCAGTGAAGTAAAAATTTACGATGAAACGGCAATGGATAATTCCTACGACACTTCAAATGAAAAACCAGCAGTTGCTGGCGAAGCTGAAGGAATCCTTTCAGTGAAGGAACTTTCGAAATATGAATTCGATGCAGAGATGGATTTGGAATCGGAAATTATGCGTGAGATGAACCAATCACCCATGGTGCCAGACGAACCTTTAGAAGATACGGATTCATCTACAAGTGAGGATGACGACAGTGATCCATTCTGTGGTCTTTAGCATCAGTGTGAAAGTATACAACGGTCAATTATTAAAAATAAAATAAGATGGAAAACGAAGAGGAACAAAAAAAGATTTCAACGGATGTTAATTACCAAACATCAATTTCAGCGTCAGCAACTTCACCAGTTTACAATGCCATGATGGAACAGGCAGGGCAGTTAATCAAACAGAGGGAGTTTCTTTCACTGCCGGATACATTTCTATTTGGTATTCCGGAACTAACTCTTGCAGGACCAGCAGCGGTGTTATTCCGGAAAGAGGAGTTGAATCTCAAAGAATTTTCTGATCAGTGTTGGATGTTTTATCTGCGGGCATACCACAACCATAACGAAAACTGCAAAAACTTGGGTGCGGTAGGAAGGTCTTATCAGGCGGAGAAATTTAACTACAACGATTTCAACATTGCCCTGGAAACATGGCGGAGAGACGGATTAAAAAAGGCGAAGATTAAGCTGCAGGAAGAACTTAAATACGATGGAATTGGTTCCACGTTGCTTGCAGAACAGTTCATCCAATTGTTGACAGGTAAGACCGAAAGAGGAGACGTCGGCGCGCTTCTTCATTGTATATGGCAGGTCAAGCGTAAACTTAACAATCAGCGAACGGGTTGGGAAATGATGCTCGTTTTGTATGGCGGGCAGCACGGATCTGGCAAAAGCACAGCACTTGAAGCCCTGCTCGAACCCATTCGCATGTTCAGGGTATCGGCCAACCTGACCGACTTAACAGATGAGCGTTGGCGAGAAATGTTAGCCGCAAATTTTGCAGTGATGCTCTCTGAACTTTCCGGAGGTGACAAAGCATCCATGGAAGAATTAAAAAGACTGATCACCGATCCTGAAGTCGCCTACCGCCCAATGCGCACTAATAGCATTGTCACGATTAAACAGAATTGTTCCTTCTTTGGGTCGAGCAACAAAAACACCAATGAAATTTTTCATGATGAGCAGATGAGACGTTTTTACCAGGTAAATACTGCAGAGGAAATAGACAAGAAAGCGGTGGTTGAGTTTGACATGATGTCACTGTGGCGAAGTGTCGATGAGAACCGACCGTTAGGATACTTCGAAGAATATAAGAATGAACTGTTGGCCAATCGAAGCATGATTGAGAAGGGAGAGCCTTTCCGTCAATGGTTGGAGGATGCAACACTCGAACCTGGAGATTCAGCTTGCGCTACCATTGATGAGCTGTACAAATATTTCCGGGAATTCATGGAGGAGGCGGGCTTCAAATTTATTCCAACGAAAATGGGTCTCGGTCAGTTGCTGTCGCGAAGAGGATTCATCCATAAACGTCACCTGGTCAATGTCGGGCCACAATCTAAACAATTTACATTTTATTATTACAAATCAGGAGGCACCATCAGTAGCAAACTGTCTGATCAGGTTCTGCCAAGAACAATACATCTTAATGGACACAAATTTGATCAGTTACTATAATACGCTGTTCAACGCTGACGAACGCGTCTGCTTCGCCTGGCAGAGCAATGACACCGCCATCATCCCCCTGACATCGTGGACGGAGCAGCGGTCACCGTGGTTGAGCGTGAACCCCATCGATGGTGAATGCGATAACGATCCGGAAAGTTCGATCCTGCCCTGGGCCCGTGCGACATTACCGCGCCGCGCCGACTGCAACGTTATCGCTTTCCGGAATTTTCTGATAGAAATGGATAAGGTTCCGTTGCAGGAACAGATTGGAATCATCCGCGATTGCAAGATGCCTTTTACGACTTCAGTGTTCAGCGGAAAGAAATCCATCCACTTTATTATTTCACTCACTGATCCCTGCATCGACAAGGAGGAATATATTCTGCTTGCCGAAACCATCCACAGGGCGATCCCTGCAAAAGTTGATACAGCATGTAAGAATCCGAGTCGGCTCACCCGGAACCCAGGTGTGATCCGTAAGGACACCGGCAAAGAACAGAAGCTGATCGAGGTCCGGAACAGAATAGTGAAGCAGGAAGTAATTGATTGGGCTGCTTCCCGCGGGGTAACACCACAGGTGAAACCGGTAAAGGAACAGAAGATCAATAGCACAAAGATTCCGGAAGCGTGGGTGACGAAATTTCTTCTCACCGGTGCTGCTGTGGGAACGAGAAACGAAAAGGCGTTTAAGGTCGCCTGTTCGCTTGCCCGGAGCGGTTTTTCGGAATCCGAGGCCACCCAGTTGATGATCTGGGTGCCCGGTTTGTGTGTGAACATGAAGGAACAGAATGAAATAATAAAAACTGTACACAGTGCTTACCAGAAAGTGAAATGAAAAATATGGTCGGTATTGTAAGTATTGCGATTGATGTTTCAGGCGTTGCACGGTTGCGGAGTAATTTACTGCTTCGTTTATTATTAGAAAAAAATATAATATAAATGTAAAGGCGATGATACCTGTGAAACCCCTGCAACATGCTTAAAAAATTGAGAATTATGAATAGTGTAATGTGATAGCCTGCAACAACCCTTGCAACAAGGTGATTGGTGAGTGTGATGGTGTGGGTGGTTGTAAAAGCCTGCAACACTCCTGCAAGTTTGTTTTTGGTGAGAATGGTGACCCGTTGCGAGGGGTGCTTAGTATTACTCGACTTATATTATTATTTAAAAAAAATATAATATAAATGTAAAAGCCTATAAAACCCTGAAAGCCCTGCAACAGAGATTTAATGATGAGGTGAGGTGTTATGTATT
>JAYVZS010000069.1:0-31951 GCA_043783155.1 Bacteroidota bacterium
TCTTAGTGTTCTTAGTGTCTCAGTGGTAAGAAAATATAACCACTGAGACACTAAGAACACTAAGGATCACTGAGAAATTCTTCAATCGAATTTTAACAATTACTTACTGAATTTTCAAAATCATTTTACCAGCTGTTTCAAGATCGGAAGCCGTATCGATTTCCATACAGATACAATCGGTGGTGTCGACAATAAAAATATTTTCACCGTTCTTCACCAATTCTTCAAATGCCACTTCGTAAAACCGGTTGACATCTTTTTCAACAAGTATTTTACGATCCATAATCTCAAACAATTTATAGAGTGTATCTACACTAAATTTTTCAATGCCGATGGATTCGCCTGCTGCTTCTTTCGGTTTTACTTCTTTACTGATTTCAAGCACTCTTCCTTTGTTATCGGCCTTTACTTTTATTTCTTCTTCGCCAACATCATGACGTTTCAAAGCAAGACAATTATCGTAACCGGAAGCAAGCAGACGAGTAATAATCTGCTGATCAAAAACAATGTCGCTGTCCATCATCAGCATGTCATCACCGAGTACGCTTTCTTTCGCCAGCCACAAGGAGTATATATTATTAGTTGAGCTATATACATCATTGTAAATGTACTTTACTTTCAATTCAGGATAATGAGAAGCGATAAAGTTTTTAATTTGATCTTCAAAATATCCTGTCACCACAATTATATCATTGACGTTATTCGCAAGAATATTATCAAGTGTTAGTTCAAGAATGCATTTATCACCGACTTTCAACAAACATTTCGGTGTGTTATCAGTTAACGGTCTCAGGCGCGTCGCAATTCCTGCCGCAAGAATGACTGCTTTCATGCACGGACTGTTTTAAAAGTTTTGTCGATGTTATACTGAATGACCCACATAGCCGCCGCAATAACATTAAATAAACCAATCATCAGCCAGAAGAAAATATCCAGCCGGTTAAAAGCGGAACAGATCATCAGCGCGGTCACCTGAGAAGTAGGACCGATGAACACCCAGAAGCGAATTGCGATTTTATTTTTTTTGTAGTAATCTTCCGGTGTCGCTTTAAATAATTTTTCTTTTCTCTTCTTCGCCGCCAAACGGTTTTGAATATCCGAGTATATAAAGTAGGAACGGATGATCATGCGATCGAGCCATTTTCCTTTTTGGTCTTTTATGATTTCATATTCTTCTCTAAACGACTGCAGCCCTTCCTCAAACGTACTCTTTCGCTGAAGCACATAATCAAGGAAACGATTTCGATAGTAATCTACCAGCGCTGATTGAATCACGTTACTAAATCCTGCTGCAGCGAGCATGAGCCACCAATAGGCAGTGTCGCTGTTATTTCTTGAAGCGCCGATAGCAAGACCGGTTAAAACAGACGCCGTGGAAATATAATCTGCAAGTCCGTCAAGAATTCGTCCTGCATTGGAACCGTTTTTCTTTAAACGCGCCAACATGCCATCACTGCAATCAACAATGTTATACATGGCAAAACAGAGGGCGCCGGTCACAAAGAAAAGTGATCCGAATGAATAAAACACAGCACTTACCAATCCAATGAAAATGGCGATCAGCGTGAGTTGATTCGGCGTAATGTTCGTATGATAAACTATTTTTACTAGCAGGAAGGCGAGAGGCCGGTAAAAAAAAAGATCAAAAAATTCTTCGACCTCAACCATTTTCAAAGACTTTTTGTACTCTGAAAACCAACTCATAAAGAACTGGTTTGTTTCAGGAAAGAGTGGATCATATCCATCAGCATTTTATTTTGTTCCTGTGTTCCAAGCGTAACCCGAAGATGATTAAACAAACCGTCTTCCGCCATAAATTTCACAATCATGTTTCGGTCGGTCAGGTATTTCTTAAGTGCATCTTTGATCTCGACCGGAATTCTTACCAGGATAAAATTCGCATACGATTTATATGCTTTGAAGCCGGGAAGTTTGTTGAACTCCTGTAAATACATGTCCATATCGGCCGCCATCTTTTCACGCATGTCGTCATAATATTGAGGAGAGTCTAACGCGGCAAGAGCAATTTGTTCCGACAAACGGTTGTATCCCAAATAACGCGCGCTGAACATCGAAAACTGCGAATCATTTTCTCCCATCAAAGCAAAACCAACGCGTATACCCGCCAGTCCATAATACTTTGAAAAAGTCCGGATGATTATCACGTTTGGAAATTCGGTGATGATTTCCTTCAGATGCGAATTGTCTTTGTTATAGAAGAGTGTATAAGCTTCATCAACGACTACCACAGCATCTTTCATTTTACGCAAAATATATTTCAACTGATCAATCTCCAGCCGGTTGCCGGTGGGATTGTTCGGAGAACTGATCAGGACAAGTTTTGGTTTAGTTTGTTCGTAGATTTTCAGCAGTCCTTCGATGTCGTAACTGAAGGAATCTTCTCCTTCAACAATCGGGTATTCAACTTTTACACCTTCTACTTCATCGGCTATTTTTTTATAATACCACCATGAATACGATGGTATCATGATCTTATCGCCTTTGTGAATGTAACAATGAACAGCTTGCTTCAGAATATCTTCTCCGCCAAATCCGAGCATCACATTTTTTTCCGGGATGCCGAAATCATTTGCTAATCGCTCCGACAAACAGCTTTTCACACCCCTTGAAAAGTCGCGCGAATATTCGCTCAGGTTTTTGAAGTTTGGTTTTTTTAATGCTTCGAAGCAGGCAGGAGCAGGTCCGTATTGGCTTTCATTTCTGTCGAGGTAGATCGTGTCAGTTTCCTCTTTCTTCGCTGTTGTTTTCTTCTCGATTGTTCCGGAACTTGTTATCATGATGTTGAAGTCGTTTAGGTGAGAAATATATTTTGAATGATATCCTCGTTGAAGAAGTAGGTAAGTAAGCACAAAAATATTAAAAAACATGCGAAGAGCAAGATTCGAATTTTTTTTGTGGTAAGATGTTGTACAGTCGGATTTTCAGCATCGTAACCGGTTGAAGCATACTGCCCACATTTTCTCATCATACATTGATTGCATGAAAGTAGCCAGACATTCATAAAGGCGATCAGGCAACTATTCAATTTCAACCAGGAAATATTTATGTGCGACCTTGTTCATGTGATACATTGTATCGAGTTCCGGATCGTATTCACCAAGGAAATAATTTTTGTTTTTGTCACTGAAAAGTGAACCGGGATAAATCGTATTTACATGGAGG
Organism: Bacteroidota bacterium; assembly: GCA_043783155.1. Classification (GTDB taxonomy): domain Bacteria; phylum Bacteroidota; class Bacteroidia; order AKYH767-A; family 2013-40CM-41-45; genus JAPLDA01. Next base: position 3,184 of record JAYVZS010000069.1, read on the forward strand.
TCAGAAAGAAATGAATGTGCAATGGAGTCAACAGAGTATGAACCTTTGCTAAATTTTGAAATTGAAACTGATGAAAGAGTGTTATCCTCTTCAAGTGGTTTATTCATGATTGATGTTGCTACACCTTGCATTAGAAAAGATGCATACGAGTGAGCGTAATATTTTTTACTTCTTAGTGAAGATGATGATATATTTTCAAACAGAAGTTTTTTTTCAGGAGAATAACTCAGCCACAAAGCCGGATTTAAATCCTTGTATCGCGCTTTTCCTTCAATGGCAGCACTTGCGGCGATAGCACCGATAACGCCAAACAAAGCCCAGGCGCCACCAATAATTTCGACACGATTACTCTTTTGTTCCATTTGGTTTAACCTGAAAAACCTTGTCCAGCCGACAAAGTATGTACTGTCTTTTGCTAATGAAAAATTAACGGGTAATATGTATTCTTTCTGCAATTTGTTATTTGAATCGAAAAATCCAGTGACCGACTCCGGCTTTAAGTGGATCGAAGATGCATGAACAATTTCAAGTGGATTTGTTCGAAATACCAGGAAAGATTCTGACCAGTTTTTTGATGACGTCTCGTCAATTTGCAATCCTGTAAACGCAAACGAATGATTCGTACCGGTGTGTTGAATTTTATTTTTATAGAAGGAAGGAATGTCGGTTGATATTTCTGAATATGATTTCGATTTGCATGAATAGCTCCCGATAAAAGAATTTTTAAATGCTCTTTTGTCAGCATTGGTAAATAAGAATAAATCTCCGAGAAGATAGATGCAATCTTCTGCATCATCATAAATGACATCGTCAATGTTGCATTCTACATCGGGATACGGGAGGTTGAGCGTGTCTTCTCCACTTAATTTTCCGTCCTCTGAAAGAATCCTGTAGCGAAATCCTTCTTTGTAAAGTCCTTTGTAATCGTTGTTGTACGTGAGAAGCGCCTTTTGTCCGTTTACCCCTCGATACGCTCTGAAACTGTAGGCCGGTTCGTTTAGTTTTTTATTCTCTTTGTTGTGGCTGATGTAAAATATCCTTTCCAAAGAATGGTGATCAATTCCGTCTGGCGTAATCATATCCGTGATCGAGAACTCATGCGCATCTACATTATTCGCTCCTCCGTAAAGGAAGAAAACGGTTGTTCCAAGAACCAGGAAGTATTCGTCCTGACAAAAATATTTTGATTCCCAGACAACAGGATCATGGATCACTTTTCCGGTAGAATCAAAAATAAAAACAACGTGGTTTTGCCGGTTGTTATCAAAGGCAATGCAAAACCTGTTATTCGAAACCCAGGCGATCTTACCAAAGATACAATCAGTTTTATCAAGATGAAGTGGAATTGTTTTTAAGGTTTGTGAAAAGCAGAATGCGACGCGGAGAGAAAAAATAAAAAAAACAATCAGCATAATTTTTATTTTCGATGATCTCATGATTGATTCATATTGGAATTTCAAGAGTACAATTTTTTCATTTCAATACAAAATTATTTTAAACGGTAACGTATCATCGGAGGGTAGGTGCGAAACGCACTGCTTTTATGGATCCGGCTTTCAGGAAGGCGGATAAAAACCTGTCCATTCAGACATGCCGGGTATGGTTCCCTTAAAGTAAGTCGCCAAGTCATACCGGTAAATAGCCAAAGGCGCCACGTTCACACAAAAGTGTTTCAGAATCGTTCCAATTATCTTTTGTAAGAGGAAGGAAGGTCAAAGCGATGATTTTTTTGACCTGATGAACCTGTTGGGAAACCCGGTTGATAAATTTATTGAATATATTTATGGTTTCCTGAAAATGTAACAAGATTTAGTAATTTTGAAATATAAAGGAAGAAGATCACCAACTCATAATTCAGTTCTCATTTTTTAAAAAAACTAATATGAAAAAAAACTACACATCGACAATCATTGCTATTCTTTGTATAGGTGTTTTTACAAAATCCTATTCACAGGATGCGAATTTTAAAACGGATGCCCAACTTGCAGGTGTGCAAAGCGAGGTAAGTTCTTTGGGACAAATGTATCAGCCAAAACCGGAAGATGCGTCGAGAATGTTACCACCACAGGGTTATGCATTTCCGGCTTGCGACAGCGACTCAACACTTTTTTCAGGCGGCAATAGTTATAACGGAAATATGTTTAATGTTGTTGCATTGAATAATATTTCAGTTACAAGTTTTGATGTCAACTGCGCCGCGAGCGGTTCATTCAGTGTCTATTATAAAACAGGAAGCTTTGTCGGGTTTGAGTCAAGTTCCGCCGGATGGACTCTTCTTTCCACCTCAAACGTTGTCAGCACAGGTTCATTTCATCCGTCCCATCTGAACCTCAGTAATTCATTGGCATTGCTGACCGGTGATACGGTTGCGTTTTATATTTTTAGTTCAGTATCTGTTACATATTCTAATGGTCCGTCACCTACATGTTTAGATAGCGTCTATAGTTCAAATGCTGATTTAAAGATCTTAATTGGTTACGGAAATGCTGTAAATTGGGGCTTGTTTTTCACACCCCGTATTTGGAATGGAACAATTTATTATTGTGCGACCATTGCAGGTGTGAATGAGTTGCCGGAAAATAAAAATATAAAGGTGTATCCTAATCCGGTGAGTAATTATGCCACGCTAAGCATTCCTCAAAGTTTAGGATCGAATAACGTTACGATAAAGGTGTCAGATGTGTTCGGAAAAATTGTTATGGAGTTCAGCGAAATTGCTTTCGGATCAGTTCAGCTTGATTGCAGAAAGTTTGCAACAGGCATGTATTATTATGCTGTTTATAGTGACGGATTTTTAAAAGCAAAAGGGAAATTCATAAAACAGTAATTTTTTTTTTAAACGATGAGACTTTGCGAATGAAATCTTTTTCGCGGAGACGGTTTTTCCATAACTAATTTCGTGGTACCAAAAGAAAAGACAAAAATTGTTTTCATCTACATGATGAAATGTGTGATCGGAATTCTGTGTGCTCATGCCATTACATCCTTCTTAAAGCTGGAAGACAGCACCAACTGGTGCCTGTTGTCAGTGCTTCTTGTGCTTGCTCCTGATTCGGAAGACAGCTACAAGTTAGCGGTAACACGCATCAAAGCGAATTTAGTCGCTGCCGGTGCCGGTTTAATTTTATCACCGTTTTATTCTCCCGGTATGTTGTGGATCAGCATCGGAGTGGTGCTTGCCATCGGGCTTTGTTATCTTTTGGGTGTTGATGCGGGAGCGCGTTCAGCGTCCGTTGCCGTCATCATTATCCTGATGCATGACGAATCGCATCGCTGGTGGGAATCGGCAGCCAACCGCGCATCAGCTGTTTTGCTTGGTTGCGCAATCGGGCTTTTGATTACGTATGTTTTTCACTACCCTGAAGTAATGAGGAGGAAAAAGTAGTGTTTGAGTGTTTATGTTTTAAAATAAATTTTAAATCAGTCTATAATAGTCATGAGTAATTAGTTCGGAGGTCGGAGACTTTGCCTGACTTTTTTCTCAGAACACCGAAGTAAAAACTCCCGGCTCAAAAGATACCTGTGATTTTCGGAGGGGAAAATTTATACTCAAAAAAACCATATCAAAAATCCGGAAATGGCTTTTTTAAAGTCAAATAAATCTAACAGAAAATTATTTTTTCTCCTGGGGCTTAGCCCGCGTTTCAATCTTTTTTTCTACTGGTTTAACATGGGCCAGCTTCTGTTTTTTTGCTGTTACCTTTTTTACAGGTGCTTTACTTTCTGCAGTTTTTGGCTGATCAATTTTGGTTTGGATTTTTTTCTGTGTGGGTTGAGCCGGAGCAGTTGTTTGAGCATATCCTGCAATGCCTGCAAGAAAAACTACTGCCACGCAAGCCGTGAATATTTTTTTCATTTTGAGTTTTTGGATTTTTAATTTAACGTGTAAAGATGTCTCAGTTGTAGTGAAGAATGAATGAAAGTTCAAACAGCCGATCCGGAAAATGTTAAAGTAAAATCGGTACCTGCATCCGGTGTCGATTGAATATCCATCCTGATGTTATGAAAATTCGCGATGGTTCTAACGATCGGTAAACCGAGTCCGTAACTAACGTCATCTTCCGGTCTGAAACGTTTAAATCGGTCGAAGATAAAAGGAAGCTGGTCTTCCGAGATTCCGACACCGGTATCTTTTATAGAAAGTAAAAAGCAATCATCTTTCATGCTTCCGGAAATAAAAATCTCTCCGTCATTTTTATTGTACTTAATGGCATTTGAGACCAGGTTGAACAGCATTGTGTGCATGAGAGATTTGTTGCAATTTTTCAATTGAAAATCGCAATCCCATTGCTCGCGAACGGAGATGTTTTTCTGTTGAATCCTGTCTTCTAACTCTTCAATTACTTCCGAAAGCAACGGTTGTAAAGAGACTTGTTCGTTTTTGAGAAACTGTTCGTTTTCAATTTTTGAAATGTAAAGTAACGCTCTGATCACTTTAGAAAGTCGCACCAGTGTTTTTTGCGATTCTACTATTTTCAATGCCACCTCATGAGGAAGATTCTGATCACTGAGAATATTCTCAATCCTGTTTTGTAGAATAGAAATAGGAGTGAGGAGTTCATGAGAGACATTGGTAATAAATTCCCGTTCAATCTGGAATGCATCCCTGATCTTCATCATCATCTCGTTGATACTCTGATCAAGGTAAGAAAATTCATACGTGCTTGTTTTAATATGATCTTCCACAAACGTGTTTGGGTGGTGTATTGCCTTTAATTTTTTTGTTACAATCCTGTTGAATGGCTCCAGCAGCACCTGGGCAAGAGTCATATTCATCAGCACTGAAATTAAAACAATGATTACCACCATCCACAGAGTAAACTTATTAATGATATGGTTCAACTGTTCTATTGTGCTCAGGCCTTCACCGATCTCAATCTGGTAGAGCTGGTTATCATAGAGGAATGCCTTGCTGATTACACGGTGTTTTACGACCTCGTTTCCAATGTTACGTTCTAAATTTTCAATCCGTTCTTTTCCGAAATCATGCGGCATGAAGGAAAGCGGTGAAATGGAAACATATTCTTCTTTAAAAATATTGTAGTCGTCGAATGTGCATTCCTGGTCTTTCACAATATTTTCTAATCCTCCAAGTTGTATAATCTTTAATGCCTTGTCTGCGCGGGCATGCAGGCGGGTGTCAATGTGGTTGTATACGACACGCTGAATCACAATAGGAAGAAGAATTCCAATCGCAATAACAATGACCGCCTGGAAGATGGCATTGTAAAAAGTAAGCTTGACCTGTAGTTTCAAAGGATGAAAAAATAAACGGAAATGAATTTTTTTGGAATTGAAATCTTCCCGGATCATGCTGCTGATGATCCCTGATCACGCCATGTTCAGGCGATACCCGATGCCACGAACGGTTTCAATGAAATCGGCATTGTGCTGAACAGAAAGTTTCTTACGAAGATTTTTAATGTGAACATCAATGTAGTTGGATTCGTAATCTTCTTCCAGCACATCACCCCAGATGTGTTCCGTTAACTGAACACGGGTGATGACGCGGTTTTTATGCAAGGCCATGTAATGCAGAATGTCGAATTCTTTTTTGGTGAGGTTGATGGGATTACTTTTATACGACACCGTCCGGTTTTGAATATCGAGAACAAAACCGTTGATTTCAATCGTGTTGTTTTTCAATCCATGCTTGCGTCGGAGAATGGCTTGCATACGTGCCTGCAGCTCCAGGAGCGAAAAGGGTTTCGACAGGTAATCATCAGCGCCTAAATCCAATCCGCTGATTTTATCATCCGTAGAACCGCGTGCAGTCAGAATAATAAAAGCGGATTCTTTTCCGGTTGCTTTCGCTTCCTTTAACAGGTTCAGGCCGTTGTAATCGGGTAAGCCGATGTCGAGTAAAACAAAATCATAAGAGTTCACATATATTTTTTCGGAAGCGCTTTTGCCAGTGAACGCAACATCACACTGATACCCTTGTTTGGTAAGAAAAATTTCAATTTCATGCGACAGTTGTCGTTCGTCTTCTACAATCAATACATTCATAGGTTTGTCAGGTTAATTGGTTAATGCTTTTCAAAATAAGTTTGCAGGCAGTATCGATTTGTGTTTCCGTGATGATGAGTGGCGGCGCGATTCTCAGACAATCGGGTGCGAAAAGAAACCAATCGGCTACCACACCATTTTCAATACACATGCTGATAATTTTTCTATTCAGTTCCTCGCCCTCGAATTCAAGTGCTAAAAATAAACCTTTTCCACGGATATTTTTGATGAGGGAATGCTGAAGTTTTTTACGGAACAATTCTTCCTTACCGGCAACGCCGTCCATCAGGTTTTCATTCAGCAACACGTTTAATGCTGCGAGTCCGGCAGCGCAGCAAACAGGGTGTCCGCCGAATGTGGTAATGTGTCCAAGCACTGGATTGCTGGTGAACGATTGCATGATGTCCTTCGATGAAATAAAAGCTCCGAGCGGCATACCGCCACCCAATGCTTTACCGAGCAGAAGAATATCCGGAACAACTTGGTAATGTTCGAACGCGAAAAGTTTTCCTGTTCTGCCGAAAGCCGTCTGTATTTCGTCGAAGATCAGCAATGCGCCGGTTTCATCGCAACGCTTGCGCAACGCGGAAAGAAAATTTTCGGAAGGCATGATAATTCCGGCTTCTCCTTGTATGGGTTCCACCAGCACGCATGCGGTTCGCTCGTTAATTTGCAGAAGTTCTTTTTCAGAATTGAATGGAAGAATGGTAACACCCGGCAGCAGCGGGCGAAAAGAATTTTTCAACTCTTCATTTCCCCCCGCGCTTAACGCTCCCTGTGTACTTCCGTGGTATCCGTTTACAAAAGAAATAATTTCAGTCCTTCCGGTGTATCTTTTGGCAAGTTTCAACGCTCCTTCGGTTGCTTCACTTCCGGAGTTTACAAAGTAGACGGATGATAAATTACCAGGAAGATGTTGGGTAAGTAATTGAGCGAATTTCACCTGCGGTGTTTGAATGAATTCTCCATACACCATCAGGTGCAGGTAATTGTCCGCTTGCTTTTTAATGGCTTTAATTACGTTCGGATGATGATGCCCGATCGTACTTACTGAAATTCCTGAAATGAGATCGATGTAAATGCGTCCGGAGGCATCGTATAAATAGATTCCATCTGCCCTTACAATTTCAAGAGCAAGCGGAGATGAGCTGGTGGGAGCGAGGTGATCGAAGAAAATTTGCCGCTGTAAAAGCATGCACAAAAGTAAAATTAAAGCGATAAGGCAGCGAACAAATTAATCAACGGGTAAAATCACATAATCGTGGAAAGTTTTTCCAGGATCTCCGCTTCGTTGATATCGGTGTCGCGCTTTTTTTGAAAAAAATTATTTTTGACTGTGAAGCCGGTGATGGTAACTCTCGTATTGTGATTTTCCATTTCCTCCACAAGCAGTTCAACTTTTAATAATGGTTTGCTTAGAGAGAAACCTGATCGTGCTTGGATGCTTCCTTTTACTAAATCAGAACTCACAATCTTCATTCCAAACCTGGAGAGTACGTCTTCAGTCTTTCTGAACACTTTCGAGTATGGGTACTGAAATATTGAACTTCTCATCGCTACCTTAATTCAACTTAGTTAATTCATTTATGCAGGAAGCACATTGCATCTTAAACATCATCTATAACAGGCAGTGTGGATGTGCTAAATGATTGAGGGAATTATATTACAAATATATAAACAAAAAAAAGCAGGAACAAAGTTTTTCTTTCTGATCAACAGGAAAATATTTTGGGTGAGAGTAATACTATTTTAAAGCCCCAACCTGAAATTCTTCAGTAACATTTAGAATCTTAGTGGTAAACAGTTTAAGTGCCGTGACATTAAGAATTTTTTGCAGGAAGAAATTTGTCAAATAGATTTTAGCGAACACTAAATTAATTCATCGTCTTTAACTCAATAATCAACTTACTGATTGCATCTTTCGCATCGCCGAAAAGCATACTTGTTTTCTTGTTGTAAAAAAGTTCGTTGTCGATACCTGCATACCCGGCATTCATGCTTCGCTTATTGATGATGATATGTTGCGCATTTTCAACGTCAAGAATCGGCATTCCGTAGATTGGAGAGGAGGGATCGTTTTTGGCGGCAGGATTCACCACATCGTTTGCGCCTACTACCAAAACAACATCTGTATTAGAGAATTCAGGATTGATTTCTTCCATTTCCATCAGCTTGCCATAATCTACATTGCTTTCAGCAAGCAATACGTTCATGTGTCCGGGCATTCTTCCGGCAACCGGATGAATGGCATATTTCACTCTTACGCCACGTTCTTCAAGAAGTTTTTCCAGCTCATGGATCGCATGTTGGGCCTGAGCAACGGCCAGACCGTAACCCGGAACAATAATTAAATTTTTAGAGTAGTTCATCAACACAGCTGCATCACTGATCGTAATGTCTTTGATGTTTCCATGTGCTTTAGCGGCGCCGGCAGCTACAGCGCCTTCACCAAATGCTCCGAAGATGACATTGAAAAGCGGACGGTTCATCGCTTTACACATCACGATGGTGAGCAATGTTCCGGCTGATCCTACAAGAATTCCACCGGTGAGCATCACCTGGTTGCCATAGAGGAAACCTCCGAAAGCCGCAGCCAGTCCGGTGAATGAATTGAGCAATGAAATAACAACCGGCATATCAGCGCCGCCGATCGGTACCACGAACATGATTCCGTAAAGAAGAGCAAGGGCAAAAGTCAGGAATACCATCGGCATGCTGTCGGTGCCGCTCATGGTTACATACGTTCCCATTCCAGCAACAATAAAAAGCATGATCGTATTCAGGATATTGTATTTCGGAAGACGAATTGATTTCTGCAGCGTGCCATTTAGTTTCATAAAAGCGATGATACTTCCAGAAAAAGATACGCTGCCAATAATCATTCCGGCCATGATGACTCCGATGCGTGCTGTGCTTCCGACATTGTGATGAAACTCAAGCAGCGAAATCAACGCAGCACAGGCGCCACCCATTCCGTTAAAAAGAGAAACCATTTCGGGCATGGCAGTCATCTTCACTTTCTTTGCCGCAATCCAGCCGATGATACTTCCGATCAGAATAGCTGTTCCGATTAGAATATAAATGATCGGCTGTACTTCTCCTTCATGCAATGCAATGGTTCCGACAATTGCAAGCGTCATTCCGAAACCGGCCCACTTGTTTCCTCTGCGCGCAGTTTGCGGACCACTCAGCAATCTTAATCCCATCACAAACGTGACAGAAGCAATCAAATAGATGATATCAAGAAGGTGTTTGTTGAACATAATTTTTTATTTCTCATAGTGTTGATGTGATGATCAGCCGGATATTAAATAAGCTAATTATGAAATCATCAAATTAGCTAATTATTTTTTTTCTTCTTAAACATTTCCAGCATACGATCTGTCACGATAAAACCACCGACTACATTCAGTGTTCCAAGTATGACAGCCAGAAAACCGAGGCTGAGTAAAAGAACGTCGTTGGTTTCCGCATTCAACATTACAATGATAGAGCCGACTACAACAACTCCATGAATGGCGTTGGCACCCGACATCAGCGGAGTATGCAACACAGAGGGAACTTTTCCGATTACTTCAATTCCCACAAAAATGGAGAGGATGAGAATGTAAACCATTTCGATGTTGTTACCGAGAAAATTGATAAAGTCGTTCATAGCTGGTTGGTAGTTGTTGGTTTTTATTTAGTAGTTTGTTGTTTACATGTTAACGGTTTACTGTTGCCGCGCTGTAGTAAACCGTAAACAATTTAAACAGTAAACATCAAACAGTTTCTGCTTTCATGAGTCCAGGATGCACCACATTCCCTTTGTGCGTGATCAAAGATCCCTTTGTTATTTCTTCTTCCATCTCCCATTTGAAACCATCTTTGGTGGCGAGATGAAGAAGGAATGTCGAAATATTTTTTGCGTAGAGTTCACTTGCATTCAGCGACATGAGACTTGGAAGATTCGCTTCCCCGATGATGGTAACGCCGTACTTCACCACGTTTTTATTCACTTCGCTCAGTGCGCAGTTTCCGCCTTGTTCAACCGCCATGTCGACAATCACAGAACCCATGCGCATACTTTTTACCATGTCTTCCGTTATGAGCACCGGCGCTTTTCTTCCGGGAATTAAAGCTGTGGTGATCACAAGATCTGCCTCCGAAATATGTTTGGCAATCAGTTCCTGCTGTTTCTTTAGAAATTCTTCGGAAACATTTTTCACGTATCCGCCTTCTAATTTGATGGATGCATCGCCCAGTACTTCAATAAATTTTCCTCCTAAAGATTCAACCTGCTCTTTTGTTTCGGGACGGATGTCAGACACTTCCACGATTGCTCCAAGACGTTTTGCAGTCGCGATGGCCTGTAAGCCGGCAACACCCGCGCCCATGATCACAACTCTCGAAGGTTTAATGGTTCCAGCGGCAGTCATCAGCAACGGAAATATTTTTCCAAGTGCATTGGCGCCGACAATCACAGATTTATAACCGGCGAGATTTGCCTGTGAACTTAGCGCATCCATTTTCTGAGCTCTGGAAATCCGCGGGATTGCATCCACAGAAAAACTGGCGATGCCTTGCTTCGCACATGCTTCAACGAGATCAGGATTCGTGGAAGCGAACATAAACGAGATGAGCACGGCATCGCGTTTCATGAAACCGATTTCTTCTGCTGTCGGAGCATTTACTTTCAGGACAACATCCGCATCACCATACAATGTTTTTTTGTCGGTGATTATTTTTGCTCCTGCTGAAATGTAGGACTGGTCATCGAAAAAAGAATGGAGACCGGCATCTTTTTCAATGCAACATTCAAAGCCCGCTTTGATCAGGGATTTTAAGACATCAGGAGAAAGCGCGACACGATTTTCACGCTCTTTGGTTTCTTTGGGAACGGCTATTTTCAAAATGTTGAGAGGGTTAATTTAAAACCGCGTAAAGGAAACAAATTCCGGTTGATTGTACAAGGGTAGAGGCAGGTAGTAATTGGATGGATTAATACGTTAGTTGGTGACGAGGTGATTAAGTAACGAAGTTTCTCTCCGCTTAGTCACTTCATCACTTAGTCACCTTTTTGGGACATCAGAACCTAAAGACCAAAATCTCCAAATCGAAAATAATTTCTCTTATCTTTGCCTTTCTATGCTCAAACCCACACAACACACGCTCGATAAGCTGGGAGAACTTTATTCACAAGCCGGCTACACCATCCGAAACGAAAAAGGAAATTTCAAATCGGGCAGTTGCCTGATTGAGACATCTAAAATAATTGTACTCAATAAATTTTCGACCGTTGAAACGAAGGTGGCTTTTTTGATTGAGTCATTACCGAAGGTTACCATTGATGAATCCCTTTTGGAAGACAAAGCGCTCAAACTTTTTCATGAGTTGAAACAAACGGAGATTATCCTTTGAAAATTACTTTTCTCGGAACGGGTACATCACAGGGAGTTCCGCTGATCGGATGCGAATGTGAAGTGTGCCGTTCGACGGATTCGAAAGACAAACGGTTGCGCTCTTCTATTATGATTGAAAATAACGGAAGCACTTTTGTAATTGATTCCGGTCCTGATTTCAGGCAACAGATGCTCCGTGAAAAAGTGAAAAATCTTGACGCAGTAATTTTCACTCACGAACACAAGGACCACATCGCCGGATTGGATGATGTACGTGCTTTTAATTATCTGAATGGAAAAGAAATGGATGTGTACGCTACGCAACGGGTCCAGGAAGCATTGAAGCGTGAGTTTGCGTATGTTTTTTCAGGCGTACAATATCCCGGAATTCCGAAAATAAAATTACACACTATCAGCAACATTCCTTTTGAGGTGAACGGAACACTGTTTATACCTGTTGATGTGCTGCACATGAATCTTCCCGTTCTTGGCTTTCGCGTTGGTGATTTCACGTATATCACAGATGCCAATTTTATTTCTGAGGACGAGAAGAAAAAAATCAAAGGATCGAAAGTAATTGTGCTGAATGCTTTGCGCAGAGAAAAACATGTCTCACATTTTTCACTTGCTGAAGCTGTCCAATTGATAAAAGAACTTGCACCGGAAAGAGCTTATCTCATTCACATCAGTCACCAGTTAGGAAAGAATGCTGATGTTAATAATGAACTCCCTGAATTTATAAAGTGCGGGTATGATGGGTTGAAGGTCGAGTTGTAAAAATGCTATACATTTGTTTTGTTTGAATATCCATTTTAAAGTTTTTTAGATTTTATGTATGAAAGTAGCTTTAAAAGAAGAGAACATTGCTTCTCTTGTCTTTTTCATCAGGGGTGAAAAAGTAATGCTCGACAGTCACATTGCTCGCTTGTATAATGTGGAATCAAAACGGATTAAAGAAGCAGCGAGAAGAAATATCAAACGGTTTCCGGGAGATTTCATGTTTGAGTTATCGCAAAAGGTAGCCAATGCTTTAAAGTTGCAAATGGGAGTCTTCAACTTGAGGAGTTAAAAATTATCTGTCCTGTTCACAACTTTTTGTTTTTTGAATCCTGATTTGTATATAATTTTGACGTATTAATTCACAATACTAAAAACTAAAGTCATGAAAAAATTATTTGCAATGGCATTTCCAATTGTGCCGGGAAAAACAGAAGCATGGAAAAAATTCAGTGGAGAACTTAGCGGAAGTCGCTTCGATGAGTTTGCAGCATCCAGAAAAAAATTAGGTGTTCGTGAACGTACTTTTTTACAACATACGCCAATGGGAGATTTTGTTTTGGTAACGCTTGAAGGAGAGGATCCTGCAACTGCTTTTACCAATTTCGCAAAGAGTGATGACGCGTTTACAAAATGGTTTATTTCGCAGGTGAAAGAACTTCACGGTGTTGATCTCGCCAACCCACCGAAAGGTCCATTGCCTGAGTTAACGATTGATTCAATGGAATCAGTTTTACAAAGCTGATCATAAGGTTAAAAGAAAATTTTCTTAGTGTACCTTGGTGTTCTTAGTGTTTCCGTGGATATTTTTTTACCACTGAGACACTAAGAGCATTGAGAAGCACTAAGTTTTTTGTGTAGTTGGGTGTTTCACCCGACTTTAAATAATCAACCAGAATGGAGATTGGGCGAAACACCCGACAGCACTGGAAATCAGAACAACGATTGAAGAAACTTCCCGTCAATTTTTTCCTTGTACTCAAACTCGACTTTCCTTCGGAAGATAAATTTTTTCAGAATCATGCTTCCTTTGATGTTTGCTACAGCCGTTTGATTTCCGAATAACAATCCGATTCCGAGTCCTGATAAATTGACCAGGTCGCTTAACGATGCTTTTGCATTTACGGGAAGTGAAAAATCACTGTTCCTTTTCAACCGGATAACTTTTGACAGGGCCGCCTTTCCAAGGGGCTTGTCATCAATCGTTACCTGGGTTTCCAAATCAGATAACCTTAAACTCCAATTATTGGGATTATGCATGGCTAGGTCGAAAGTCATTTCAAAAGCCGAGTCTGTCTTTTGAGTTTTCATATTCTCGGCCTTGATAAATTCAACCGGTTTGATCGTGAAACAGGAGGATAGAAGGAAAATGAGCAGGATAGAAGTGATGATTTGTTTAACGGTCATAGAGGAAAATGTGAATCCGATTGAGATACTTCCCCGCAAAATTATACTTTTGCAGTCCTTTTACAAGGATTAATAATATTGATTCGGCTAACGCGTATGCCGCCGAATAACCTTTAACGAATAACGTATAATTATTATTTCAAGATGTTTGAAAATTTAAGTGACAAGCTCGACAGGGCGTTTAAACTTTTAAAAGGACACGGCAGAATCACGGAGATCAACGTTGCTGAAACACTGAAGGAAGTGCGTAAAGCATTGCTCGACGCTGACGTAAACTATAAAGTCGCAAAACAATTTACAGATACTGTAAAAGAAAAAGCGCTTGGTCAGAATGTATTGACTTCCGTTTCTCCCGGACAACTGATGATCAAAATTGCCCATGATGAGTTAGCGCAACTGATGGGCGGAGAAAAAGCGGAACTTGATCTGAAAGGAAATCCGGCTATCATTCTGATGTCGGGATTACAAGGTTCCGGAAAAACTACTTTGTCAGGAAAGCTTGCCAGCTTCTTAAAATCAAAACGTCAGAAACATCCGTTGTTAGTGGCTTGCGATGTGTATCGTCCGGCTGCTATTGAGCAGTTAAAAGTGTTAGGGCAACAATTGGATGTTCCGGTTTTCAGTGAAGAAGGAAATACAGATCCAATTGACATTGCGAAAAAAGGAATTGCCTTCGCGAAAGAAAATAATCGCAATGTTGTGATCATTGATACAGCAGGCCGTCTCGCCATCGACGAAGTGATGATGAAAGAAATTGCCGCGATCAAAGATGCTGTTGGTCCAAATGAAATTTTGTTTGTGGTGGATGCCATGACTGGCCAGGATGCTGTGAACACGGCGAAAGCATTTAACGATATCCTGAACTTTGACGGTGTTGTGTTGACGAAACTCGATGGTGATACTCGGGGTGGTGCAGCATTATCGATTAAGTCTGTTGTAAACAAGCCGATTAAATTTATCGGAACTGGAGAGAAATTAGATGCGTTGGATGTATTTTATCCTGACCGGATGGCGGACCGTATTCTCGGTATGGGCGACATTGTTTCTCTCGTTGAGCGGGCACAAGAACAATTTGATTCTGTGGAAGCGGCGAAGTTGTCGAAGAAGATTGCAAAGAATCAGTTTAACTTCAACGATTTTCTTCAGCAGATTCAACAGATCAAAAAAATGGGGAACATGAAAGACCTCGTCGGGATGATTCCGGGAGTAGGGAAAGCGATGAAAGACATTGATGTAAGCAACGATTCATTCAAACACATCGAAGCCATCATTCATTCGATGACCACGCAGGAACGTGAAAACCCGCAACTGATCAGCGGAAGCAGGAGATCGAGAATCGCTACCGGCAGCGGAACAAACATCCAGGAAGTGAATAAATTGCTGAAGCAATTTGAAGAGATGCGTAAGATGATGCGCATGTTCACCAACAAAGACCAGATGAAAAACATGATGCGGCAAATGCCGGGAATGCGGAAATAAGAAAATAGTTGTTGGTTTTTGGTTCTTAGTTTCTGGTTCGGAAAAAGAAGTGGCAGTATGCAGTAGCGGTATTCGACAGGTTGTTTAATTCACACAATCAATTTAATTAATCAATTTATTTTTTAAAATAGAACGTTGATGATCCTTCTCGATGGAAAAAAACTTTCCTCAGAAATAAAATCCGAATTGGCTGCCGAAGTAAGGCAATTGACTTCTTCAGGAAAACGTGCGCCGCATCTTGCAGCAATTCTTGTCGGCCAGAACGGCGGGTCGGAAGCGTATGTGGCCAGCAAAGCGAAAAGTTGCGGTGAGATTGGTTTTGCCTCATCGCTTATACGATTCGAGGAAACAATTTCTGAAAAAGATTTATTGAGTAAAATCCGGGAGATCAATGCGGATCAGAATATTGACGGATTGATCGTTCAGTTGCCTCTTCCCAAACACATCAGCGTGCAGAAAGTAACCGAGACGATTATTCCGCAGAAAGATGTGGATGGATTTCATCCTGTGAATGTCGGAAGAATGATGCAAAATCTTCCGTGTTATCTTCCTGCAACGCCATTTGGAATTCTGCAAATGATCGAACGTTATAAAATTGAAACGTCTGGAAAACATTGTGTCGTTCTCGGAAGAAGCAACATTGTTGGCTTGCCAATGAGTGTGCTAATGGCGAGAAATAATGATCCCGGCAATTGTACCGTAACACTGTGTCACAGCAAAACAAAAAACCTTCCTGAGATTTCGCGAAGTGCCGATATTTTAATTGCCGCTTTGGGACAACCGGGTTTTGTAAAAGCCGAGATGGTGAAGGAAGGCGCGGTAGTGATTGATGTCGGCATCACTCGCATGCCTTCAACACAAACAAAAAGCGGATTCAAAATTGCCGGTGATGTGGATTTCGAAAATGTGTTTCCGAAATGCAGTTACATTACACCTGTTCCGGGCGGGGTAGGGCTGATGACGATTGTCGGACTTTTACAGAACACATTGAAGGCAGCGAAACGGGAGATCACTTACTAATTCGCAGATGTGCAAATTTGTAAATGCGTAAATATTAATTTGTAAATGTGAAGATGTGTAAATGAGTAAATGAATTAGGCCATCTCTGAAAAATTTCTTAATACAATTTTAATCATTGAATCATTTTTAAATCTGCACATTTCCACATTTTCAAATTTGCACATAACATTAAATGAAAGCATCATCAAACCCCATATCATACCAGAACGAACTCCCGCTTATGGAACATTACCACACCATCCAGGGGGAGGGATTTAACACGGGTAAGGCGTGTTACTTTATCCGTCTTGGAGGATGTGATGTTGGCTGTGTGTGGTGTGACGTGAAGGATAGTTGGGACGTTTCAAAACATCCGCTTGTTAAGATCAGCGAGATGGTAAAGATGGTGAAGAAAGCAAAAGCGGAACGTGTAGTAATTACCGGGGGAGAGCCGTTGATGCATGACCTCTCTGAACTGACAAATGAATTTCGGAAAGAATCTATACAAGTCTTTCTCGAAACATCGGGTGCTTATCCGCTGACAGGTAAATGGGATTGGATCTGTGTATCACCGAAAAAATTTAAGAAACCACTTGATGCTGTTTTAAAGAAAGCCGATGAACTAAAAGTAATCATCTTTAATAAAAGTGATTTTAACTGGGGAGAAGAGCATGCCGATAAAGTTCAGTCTTCCTGCAAACTTTTTCTTCAACCTGAATACAGTGTCTTTTCTAAAATGATTCCCTTTATTATTGAGTATGTGAAGCAACATCCTCAGTGGATCATCTCGCTGCAGACGCATAAGGTAATCGATATTCCGTAATTATGATTTTGGTACCAAGTATTTTGTACAATGAACTTAATATTTCAGTGTGCTCCTGAAATTTTGTCCTTTGAAATTGTTTTGCTCCGTCGTATTGACAATCCATTTTATTTTTTCTTGACAACCTGTCGCGGTTTTGTCATGGAACGAATAAAAAATTCGGGCGGTATAAATATTGACAACCGGAAATCACAATTCAAAAAAGTATTAACAAAAAATTAAAGGAGAAAAAATTATGACACTTATTAAATGGAAAAACCACCCGCATTCAGCTGACAGGTTCTCTTATATACCTTCAGCATTCAACGACTTCTTCAGCAATTACCTGAATGATGACGTGTTACAAAAAGACTTATTTAAATCAATTCCTGCAGTAAACATCAGTGAGCGCCCGAATGATTTCAGAATTGAACTGGCGGTTCCGGGCATCGACAAAAATGATTTTAAAATTGAAGTTGACAAAGGATTACTGTCTGTCAGTGCTGAAAAGAAAGAGGAGAAAAAGGATGAGACACAACGCTTCACGAGGAAAGAATTTTCATACTCAACTTTCAAACGTTCGTTCAATTTACCTGAGCATGTAGATACCGAAAACATCGCTGCTGAATACAAAGAAGGTGTTTTGATCTTAACAATCCCGAAGAAGAAAGAAGCAAAAGAAAAATCTGTAAAAGAGATTAAAATTTCATAATTATTTTTCATGTTGGTTTGATTCGCTCCCGGGTAAACCGGGGGCTTTTTTTTGATAATTTTTTTAGGTTTTAAACAGAGAGTGCCGCGAAAAAAATCGCCGGCTCTTATCGTCATCTTATTCCTTCCTCTGCTGATTTTGTGTTAAAAAAATAAACACAAAGATTTTCAAAGCTAAAAATGAGTGTGTTCAAGGAGTATTCTCATAAGAAATTTACAGACGAATTTCAAAGAATTTCAGAAACGGATACCCGCTATTTAATTACAGACAACATTTTCACCGAAATCAATTCAGTTGTTTGATAAATCTTCAAATAGAAAATACCGGAAGCAAGATCATCAAGTGCTATCATTGTAACCGGATTACTGTTCAATTCAAATGAACGAAGTATTCTACCATTCAAATCGATGATCTCCGCCCGTGATCTTCGTATGTAATTCGAAAAAACAAGCTGTGTGAAAACGGATGCGGGATTCGGAAAGACTTCCACATCAGAATTCATAAGAGCACTTTCAAGAGAAGTTATTAATATCTGTTCGCATTCCGAATGAGCGATACATCCGCTTGCTTCATGAATGACTGCGCCATACGTCCCCGATGAAACTGCAACAAAAATATTCCCCATACCTCCGGCAATAGGCAATCCTGAATGGCAATCAATCCAGTTATATGCGGTATAATTAGGATTTGCAATCAATGTATCGGTGTTTGTGGTAAGCAACGTATCGATCATGGTAACACTTAGAAATGTAATAATCGTGCTGTCGCAACCCAACCAATTCAGCGTGTCGCTGATGTATGTTCCGGGGGTGGTTTCGGGCATTCCGCCAGGAGGTATATAACTTGACCCGTTACAGATCGTACGATGAACGGAGGCGGCAGCGCTGTTCGCGTTTACAAATAGTCTGGTTGTGATTGTGCTGTCGCAGCCGATCGTATTCGGAATGTGTGTAATAAAAGTTCCGGGTGCGGTTTGAGGTATTCCTCCTGGAGGTGTATAAGCTGATCCGTCGCAGATATAAACAGTATCAGTTGCTGCGCTTACCTGGAATACAGTGAGAATAGAAGTCACGATGCTGTCGCAACCGCTCTCTGAAACAAGCGTATCAACATACGTTCCCGCTAGTGTATAGAAATGGTTTCCGACATGGAAACTATTGTTGCTGCAAATTGACGGGTATGATGTAATTGTTATAGGAGTACAGTTCGTGAAATGAAAGCACGAAGAAAATTCACTACATCCGTTTGAAGAAGTCACCAGGCAGGAATAGTTTCCTCCGTTAATAGAATCTGCAGCGATGGATGCGGTGGTATCACCTGCAATGGGAGTTCCTATAAGGCAATTATACCATTGATAAGATGCTGATCCTGCAGGAACCGATAACTGAAATCCATTCACCGAAATAGAATCATTCACTGTATATAGAGTAACATGTACAAGTATAACACTGTCGCAACCAGAAGAATTGAGGGTAGTCACTGTTTGATCTCCTCTATTTTTTAACCAGGTGTTTCCTGCGTGAATGCTGTCGCCCGGACAAATTGAAACAAACTGTTCTGAACTGTCAGGACTGCAATGAAAATTAAGAACGTTACTCAAAGCAGAGCATCCCATTTGATTGTACATTACCATCGCATACATACCGGGAGTAACAGGTGAGAGATAAAGAGTGGTGTCGTTTGTGATCACTTGCTGGTGTGTATAATCATACCAGCTATAATGAACGGTGTCGTTGTTTAGGAAAGAGGAACTTCCCAGCTGATATTGTCCTGAGAATTCGATAATCGAACAAGTCATCGTATGAACGATCACTTTATTTACCTGTAAACTGTCACATCCGTTTGCTGCTGCGTACAGGGAAGGATAATTACCCGATTGCCTGATCCAGTTTCCGTCAAGTAAAATACTGTCGTCGCCACAAATGTCGAATGTGGTTGTGTTCGTTGTCGGAATACATAACTGGGTAGCCGGCGCTTCGCCACACTGATAAATTTCATGTGTCAGAGAGTCCTGTATAAAAGCAACAACGCGAAGCCGGGACAGATCAACAGTAGGATCAGAAATGAAAAAAGATAATTTCAATGAATCAATATCTCCGGTTTTCGGTGATCCCAATGTTATACCATCAACATCGGGAATAAATTTCCATTCCGTATTTCTAAAAACAGTTTCTCCGCTGTTTCCCTGCGGGCCTAAAAATGAAACAGTATCCTGAACAATGGCTACATACAATTTACAATTTGTTCCTGAAGGAAAACTAACGGCAGACCGCACTGTACCGCTTACATTGGCAGTATAGCCATCAAGTTCAAGCTGAGGATTTATATAGTACAAGCCGGGAAGATTATACAGACTGTCAATCAGAGACTGAGTCGCGTTCAAAGGAGAACCCGGATAGACAGAAAGATCAGCGCTGGAAACAGAATCACTTTGAAGCATCTGTCCGTTTGCATAGCCCGAAGGAATTACCCAGAGGTGATAATTATCAGATCGTGTTAATGCATCACCTGAACTCCAGGGCTCATTGAAGATGTCATCGTATTTAACACTTGATATTTTGGTTGAGTTGGCTCCCAATAAACTGTCGTATTTTTCTGTCAGTATTCCTGACAATGCATTCCATGTTCCTTTAAATTCTTCGAACATCACTTTTCTGTGTGGAAGAGCCGGGGCTACATAAATGCGCTGAAGAAAATGATCGTTCATCAAATCTCCATCAACTCCGGTGCTTAAATTATCGGCCCAAATATTTAATTGATAGACGCCTGTATCGGCAGGATTCCAGGAAGATGTAAAGTTGAAAAGGCGTGTCGCACCGCACGGTATCGTCAATCCTGAAAAAGTCTGGCTGATTGCGGAGCCGTTGTTAATCTTGTAATTCAACCGAAGAGAATGAATGGTATCTGTTCCGATGTTACTGAATTTCGCACCGATGGTATAAGGTGCACTGCCGATTTGCAAATAATTCTGAAGTGTGGTAGACAGCACTGTTCCGTCTGAAACTAACACGCTGCCATAAATAAACGTGTAGTATAGATTGTTTGAAGAGTAACCATTGTATCCGGCATGCGAAGCAATGGATGGCGATCCCGGAGCCATGTATGCAGTCGAGTTGTTCACCTGGATTCCGAGTGTAAGTGAAGGATGACTGATATTCGAGGTTGATTCATCAACAATGTAAATGTTGTTGGTGTTCTCTTCCAACACAATTGCCCAATTGGTAAACCGATAAGAAGAGGCAACAGTTGTATCTGTATAATTCAAAAAAGAAATCCAGCATTGACGGTTCTGCGCCGGAGTTGAATAATTTATTTCTGTTGAATGTTCGAGCGCTGAAGCACTGTCAGTGGCATAGATACCTGCGATGCAAATTGATTTGTTAGGAACCTGCGCATTTGGTAACGACACATGGCCCGGCGAAGGAACTGTAACTACAGTTGTATCAAACGTC
Organism: Bacteroidota bacterium; assembly: GCA_043783155.1. Classification (GTDB taxonomy): domain Bacteria; phylum Bacteroidota; class Bacteroidia; order AKYH767-A; family 2013-40CM-41-45; genus JAPLDA01. The sequence goes on from JAYVZS010000069.1 coordinate 24,202, forward strand.
ACAATGCCTGTAGTGGACGCTTTAAAAGCCGTGACCAATTGCCCGTTAAAATAAAATGGAAAATCGAGGTGGATAACAGAACTCCATGAGGGAGTTAATGAATAACCAACGCCCATGTCTTCGAATGTACCGGGAAAATCGTTGTTCATAGTACTTCCCGGATTCCCGTGAGTTTCGAGATGAGGAATACATTTGTACTGTGCTTTCGAAGGCAGTGAAAGATAAAAACCAAGCGTTAGAAGTAGTAGTTTTTTCATTGGTTATATTTAGTATTCCAAATTTAGACTATAATGAAAATAAAAAGAATCATTCCTGGATAAAACTTACAACAAGGTGTTGTTGAATACTATTGTGGATATTTTTTTTCACGAAGGAGGTGCGACAAAAAAACAGGAAGGATTATTTTAACAGGTTTTATATCGATTAGGACGGTGTTTGATTTTTCTTTTCTTTTGTTGCACCATAAAATTAACAGATGACTCATATTGCAATTATATCTTCGAGCGTTCGCCTCGAACGAAAGAGCCACAGGGTGGTTTTGTATTTTAAAAATTACATCGAAGAAAATAAACTGGCAACGGTTGAAATTATTGATCTTAAGGAATACCAGTTTCCTGTTTTCGATGAGCGATTGAGATTTCAAAAAAATCCTTCGCCGAAGATGCTTGAGTTTTCAGAGAAGATAAAATCCGCTGACGGCGTTTTGATTGTCACACCGGAATACAACGGTGGTTATCCATCAGCATTGAAAAACGCTGTTGATCTTTTGTATGATGAATGGCACCGGAAACCGATTGCTATTTCAACTGTATCGGATGGAATCTTCGGAGGTTCACAGGTTATAACATCGTTGCAATTTACGTTATGGAAAATACGGGCGTGGACAGTTCCCGCCATGTTCCCTGTTCCGAAAGTTCAGGATGCATTTGATGAAAAAGGAAATGCTGCCGACAAAGCGGGAGTTGATAAACGAGCCACTGCCTTTCTAAGTGAGTTGCTGTGGTGTGTGGAAGCGAAGAAGAGGATGGCGACCGACTAATGGATCAATGACAGAATTTTAGTTCTAATTTCGACGAAAGAATTATGTACCGTTTTTTCTTTTCATTGAAGGACTGACTTAATCAACGACAAATTTCCTGCTTAGTGTTTGTCTTTTATCCCCGACTAATTGAAAAAAATATAATCCGTGTTGTTGATTCTTTTTTTTTGGGTGCTTACTTTCCGATACAGAACTTTGAAAAAATATTCTCCAACAAATCATCGGTTGTAATCTCTCCGGTAATTTCACCGAGATGATGCAATGCATATTTGATGTCGCTCGAAATAAAATCGGTGGTGCGTTTTGTCTGCAATCCTTCGTATGCATGCGAAAGCGCTTCCCGCGTTTTGGTGAGTGCTTCTAAGTGTCGCGCATTGCTGACGACCACATCGCGCTGCGCAAGGCCTGTCGTATTCATTTTTGATAACAATGCTTTTGTGAGCTGGTCAATATTCAGTTTCTCTTTCGCTGAAATAAAAATGATTCCATTAACACCTGCATATTTTTTCTTCAACTCTTCTATGTTGTGATGATCAATTTTATTGGCAACGGGAAGGATGATAAACTTCTCATCTTCGATGTTGTTTTTCAATTCTTCGATTTCTTTTTTTATATCGACAGCATTCGATTCATTCACATCAAAAATGTAAATGAGGACGGGGCTCTGTTGAATTTTTTCCATCGTTTTCCCGACACCGATTTTTTCAATCGTGTCAGTGGTCTCTCGAATGCCTGCCGTATCAATGAAACGAAATTTAATTCCGCCCAATGTAATTTCTTCTTCAATCGTGTCGCGCGTGGTTCCGGCAATCTCACTCACAATGGCGCGTTCTTCATTCAGCAACGCATTTAGCAGAGTTGACTTACCGACATTCGGCTTTCCCGCGATCACAACAGGAATGCCGTGTTTGATGACGTTGCCTAACTGAAAGGAGGTAATGAGATTCAAGATTTTAGAATCAAGAGTCAAGATAAGGGCTTTCAGTTGGTCGCGGTTTGCGAATTCAACGTCTTCTTCGGCAAAGTCTAATTCAAGTTCGAGGAGAGAGGCGAAGTGAATGAGTTCATGACGCAATGTTTTGATCTCGCTTGAGAAACCACCACGCATCTGTTGCATCGCTAATTGATGTGATGCGGTCGAATCGGAAGCAATGAGATCAGCGACTGCTTCCGCCTGCGACAAATCAAATTTTCCGTTCAGGAAAGCGCGTAACGTAAATTCTCCCGGTTGCGCCAGCCGCGCGCCTTTGCGAATGATCAGCTGAATAATCTGTTGTTGAATAAATACAGAACCGTGACAGGATATTTCAACGGAGTCTTCACCGGTAAAAGAATTCGGTGATTTAAAAATGGAAACGAGGACTTCGTCTACAATGGTGTTGTCGTCTTCGATCGTACCAAAATGTATCGTGTGACTTTTGCAATCCTCCAGCTTCAGCGATTTTTTTTTTGCTTTGAAAATAGAATCGGCAATTTGGATCGCATCTTTTCCTGAAACTCGAACAACGGCAATAGCACCGATTCCCGGAGATGTGGCAATGGCGGTAATGGTATCGTCGTGGTCTAAAAAGGTCTTCATCCGACAAAATTATTCAATAATAGTTCTTAACGTTGATTTTTTTTCGCAAACAAATTCACAAATAAAAAACGTCCCGCATGAGGCAGGACGTTTTATTTAATTGTTAACTTAGAAGCTGTTTAAAATTTATCTTATAAGTTGTTCATGGGTATTTTTTGTGGTGACTTCCCCCGGTGTTTCTTGCCGTCGTAACTCCACTATGGCGGCGTATCACGTCGTTGTCTCGCTCAAAAATACGTCATAAATATTTTCACAATATAAATTTAAACAGTTTCTTAGGTAACCTGGAAGTTTATTTTCTGATCATAAACTTACTTCGAATCAGTTCGCCGTTATTTTCTAGTTCAAAAAGATATAATCCGTCGGCGAGTTCAGTTGTATTCAGGTTGATGGAGTTCTTTCCCTCTTCCACAACATTCTTACTGCTCATCATATTTTTTCCGAGAATGTTGTAAATTGTTACAGTTATTTCTCCGTTGTTAGGGCTGTTGTATTCTACTTTTAGGTTGTCGCGGACTGGATTCGGATACAGTTCAAACCGGACTATATTTTCATTGTCCTTATGCATCAATTTGGCTCCGATAGTTTGATTGTTATTGTTTTCAACAATGCAACCGGATGTCTTAAATGCTGTTGGAGTACTATAAGAACTAACGCTGTTTAAGCAGGATGTTCTCACCCTGAATTGATATTCCGTGCATGATGAAAGAGTGCTCAGATTAAAAGACGTTGAGGATATTCCTGTAACTGTTGTCCAGGTAGTGGAAGAGGATGTTTTCCATTGCAGGATATAATTGCAGGTTCCCTGGATTGCTGACCATGATAACAAAACAGCAGTTGATGAAAGACTATGTGATGTCATTCCTACCGGGCTATTAATGGGATGACTCAATGTTGTAAATTTATCGAAGCTCGCTATTGCTGAAAAACCGTACTGGCAATTTGTTTGTATCTGCCATTCGTAACTTGTTCCCGAAGTCAATCCTGCAATCTCACATGAAGGAGCAGATGTTAAGCAAGTTTGCCATGTTCCTGTTCCTGCCTTGCGGTATTGGATCCTGTAATAAGAGGCACCTGTTACGGGTGTCCATTCGAACCTTGCTGAATTTGTACGAATGTCAACAAGGTTGATTCCGCCAGGAGCACCACAATTTGCGTTCACGTTGTCAATAAACAGAATACCCGCTACGAGTAAGGCAAGGAAGCCATTAAGTAATTTTGATTTCATCGTGTATCGTTTTTAGTTAAGTTTTTTTGTTTCAAAAGAATTGGATCTGATATAAGGCAAATTAATATCAAATGGGAGAGGGTGATTTTACTATTCAGGTCTTTTTCTTACAGGTGAATAAAAATCAGGTATCGCCTTTGTATTTATATTGAAAACTGAACAGAAACTTTTACATTCGCAGGCGTAGGAAAAAGAAGTAATATGGAATAATGAATCAGTAATAACGTAGTCCTGCAACTAAAAACTAACAAACAATAACTAAGTAATAATCGTTGGCAGGTCACTTGACCGTAACTCACCAACTCACAATTCACCAACTAAAAATGAGTGTACTAGTAAACAAAAAAAGCAAAGTAATCGTCCAGGGTTTTACCGGTACCGAAGGAACCTTTCATGCCACCCAGATGATCGAATTCGGAACCAATGTAGTGGGCGGTGTAACTCCAGGAAAGGGAGGAACAAAACATCTTGATAGACCTGTATTTAACACTGTTATGCAGGCAGTTAAAGATGCCGGTGCAAACGTTTCAATCGTATTCGTTCCTCCTGCATTTGCTGCCGATGCCATCATGGAAGCAGCCGAAGCCGGAATCGCTTTAGTGGTTGCCATCACCGAAGGAATTCCTACAAAAGATATGATCATGGTGAAGGAATACCTGCGTGATAAGAAGACACGTTTGATCGGTCCGAATTGCCCCGGAATAATTACTGCCGGCGAATGTAAGGTTGGCATCATGCCCGGTTTTGTTTTTAAGCCGGGAAGAATCGGCATCGTTTCAAAATCAGGTACGCTTACATACGAAGCTGCTGACCAAGTGGTAAAAGCAGGAATGGGAATTTCTACTGCGATTGGAATTGGTGGAGATCCTATTATCGGCACCACCACAAAAGAAGCAGTAGAATTGTTCATGAATGATCCTGAAACAGATGGCATCGTTATGATCGGTGAAATCGGTGGCGGAATGGAAGCGGAAGCGGCACGCTGGATAAAAGCGAATGGTAAAAAACCTGTGGTTGGTTTCATTGCCGGACAAACGGCTCCTCCTGGAAGAAGAATGGGACATGCGGGAGCCATCGTTGGCGGTGCTGATGATACAGCAGTTGCAAAAATGAAAATCATGCGCGAGTGCGGAATATATGTATGCGAATCACCAGCCGATATCGGAATAAAGATGGCGGAAGTGGTGAAGAAGGTGGTAGCTTAATTACAGAAACAAGATATAAGAGTCAATAAGAAAGATGATGGCTCTTATCTTGATTCTTGCGTCCCATTCATGATTCTTGTTTCAAAAAAATCGTTGCTCCATCACCTCATCACTTTTTATATTACCATCATGGAAAAACTACTCTCAGGAAAAACCGCTCTCGTTACCGGAGCATCCAAAGGCATTGGTCGTGGTATCGCTCTTAAACTTGCCGAAGCAGGAGCCAATGTCGCATTCACCTATTTATCGTCTGTAGAAAAAGGACAGGCGTTGGAAGCGGAACTTCAGAAGTTCATGGTGAAAGCAAAAGGATATCGTTCTGACGCGGCGGATTTTAAAGCCGCTGATGATCTCATCAATGAAGTGGTAAAAGATTTCGGTACTGTCGACATCGTGGTAAACAATGCAGGCATCACGCGCGATGGTTTGCTGATGCGCATGAGCGAAGAACAATTCAATGAAGTAATCAAGACAAATCTTAATTCCGTTTTTAATATAACCAAAGCGGCGCAGCGGCCAATGCTAAAGCAACGCAGTGGAAGCATCATCAACATCAGCAGTGTAGTGGGAGTGAAAGGCAATGCAGGACAAGCAAATTACGCGGCATCAAAAGCGGGCATCATCGGTTTCACAAAATCGGTCGCGCTTGAATTGGGTTCGCGAAACATTCGATGCAATGCCATCGCTCCCGGCTTTATCGAAACGGAGATGACGGAAGTATTGAACCAGGAAACCGTGAAGCAATGGCGTGAAGCAATTCCGTTGAAACGAGGCGGCTCTCCTGAGGATGTCGCGAACTGTGTGTTGTTTCTTGCGTCAGGACTTTCAGCATACATCACAGGGCAGGTGATTAATGTGGATGGCGGGATGTTGACGTGAGAAGTGAGAATCGGGGAGAGGGAGAAACGGAGAATTTGGGAAAAGAGTGCGCAGTAACTTTTCGCCTATTCGTAACATTCGTATTATATTCGTAATTCGCTACAGGTAATTAAGTTCGCTACAGAAGATTAAATAGATTTTTTTTTGAACGAAGAGAACCTCATATCTCTGTTAAAACGACAGGATCAAACTGCTTTTAAAGAACTGGTGCAACAGTTCAGCCGGAGAGTTTACAATACATCACTCGGTATTTTACAAAACGAAGAAGATGCAGAGGATATTTCACAGGAAGTTTTTATTGAAGTTTTTCAATCCATTCATCAATTTAAAGGTGAATCGAAATTATCAACCTGGATTTATAGGATTGCAGTAACAAAATCAATTGAGTTTATCCGTAGGAAAAACAGGAAGAAACGCTTTGCCTTTGTGCAAAGTTTGTTTGGGATGGAAAGTGAGTTGCCTTCGAAAGACCACGTTCATTTTTATCATCCGGGAGTTCAATTAGAAAATAAAGAACGTGCGGCTGTTTTATTCAGGGCCATTGATCAGCTTCCCGAAAATCAAAAGACAGCATTCACCCTTCATAAATTAGAAAACCTCAGCTATGCGGAAATCACCGAAGTGATGCATGTTTCTTTGTCATCGGTCGAATCGCTTATGTTCAGGGCAAAAAAGAATCTTCAAAAATTATTGTCAGATTATTATGAAGAGAATGAGAAGTAGAAGTACGCAAAAAGATGGTCTTGCAAAGGCGCAAAGTTCGCTAAGGATAAAAATGGAGGTCTTTGCGAACTTTGAGATTTTGGAGAAATCATTAAGTGAAAAGCACCCGCAAGTTATATGACCAAAAAACATCTAACCAACAATGAAAGCAAAAGTAGAACGGGTTCGCGAAGCGATGGAAAGCATCGATACTATTCAGTCCGCGGAATCAAATCCATTTCTGTATGAGAAAATCATGCACCGCTTACAGAACGCTGCAAGAGTGATCGACATCATTCAACCGAAAACACTCTGGCGCATTGCTGCCTGTATTTTATTTCTTGTTGTACTGAACATTTTCTCCGTCATTCATTTCCGAAAGGCCGCTGAAAATTCATACAGCAATTACAATCCTGTCGGCAACGAATATTTCTCTTATATGAAAAACGTACAACTCTGAACAAATGGATAATACAAAGTTTCTAAAGATTGTCATCATCGTTTTACTCTTCATTAACATTGCTACGCTCTGGTTTATGTGGAGGACGAATAACCATCACGGGGGTCAGCCCCCTCAAGGCCGTGAAGATGCGGGAGGTTTTCTAACGCATGAACTGATGCTGAATGATGCCCAACAAAAACAATTTTCGCAATTAAAGGAAGAGCATCATGCTGCTGCTGAAGAATTACAGGAAGATGCCAGAGAATTACATCATCAATACTTTGAACTCTTACACGCTCCATCAGCCGACTCTGTCATCGTTCTTAAATTTGCGGAGGCCATTGCCGCCAATCAAAAACAAATGGAGCTGATCACCTTTTATCATTTTCAAAAAATACGGGCGATTTGCACTCCCGAGCAGCAGAAAAAATTTGATGAAGTGATTGGTGAAGCGTTGCGGATGATGGCTCCTAAACCCCAGGGACATCCTCCGGGAAGATAATTTTTTTAAAATTTCGGAACAACCTTTATCGATCGTTAGATTAGTAAACAATAAACTTATTTCAGACCGGTCGTCCAAACCAAACAGCATGAGAATTAAAGGGAGCTTCATTTTAATTGCTTTTATTTGTCAGCATAGCTTCGTGTTTGGACAAAAGGATGAAAAAAATACGCT